>NZ_JACHEU010000002.1 GCF_014201615.1 Aquamicrobium lusatiense
GCGAGATCATGACCATGCCCGGCCTCCCCTCCAAGCCATCATCCGAGAACATCTATCTCAACGAAAATGGCGATATCGAAGGGCTAAGCTGAGAGTGGAGAAGATTCCCCGATTCCGCCCTCGCAGGTTCATGTTCCGGACAACATCAAAACAGCTTGCCGGCCTTGCCGAAGGCGGCTATTGAAGGGCCCATGAATATGCGTTCCTCGAGCTTTGCGTGGTGGTGGGCCTGCTGACAGCGGCCTTCTGAACGCGTGCGCGCGAAAATGAATGGTGGCCGCAACGGATGTCCGGGCGGCCATTTTACATTTCAGCCTCCAGGTCCGTTGCCAGAAGTCAAAAACGGAGACGGCAATGACGGTGGAAATTCTCGATAACGGAGCGGAACGCTTTATCACCTCGGGGGGGATTGAGATCACCCGCCAGCGCCATGACCGGCCCTATGCCGGGGCGATCGAAACCTACATCGACGGGCTGGATTCACGTCGCGGCGCCGTCTTCTCCTCCAACTATGAATATCCCGGTCGCTATACACGCTGGGACACCGCGATAATCGATCCGCCAGTGGTCATTTCCGCCCGCGACCGTTCCATGCGCATCGAGGCGCTCAACGAGCGCGGCACAGCCCTGCTGCCGACGCTCCACGCCGCTCTTGCCGGTCTGGCCGAAGTTCACATCACGGAAGTGACCGGTGCACTCATCCTGCTTGAGGTAAACAAGCCGGACCGCATATTCACCGAGGAAGAGCGCAGCCGCGCGCCCTCGGTCTTCACCGTTCTGCGCGCCATCACCGCCCTCTTCCACACCACGGACGACAGCAATCTCGGCCTTTACGGCGCCTTCGGCTACGATCTCGCCTTCCAGTTCGATCCGGTGGACTACAAGCTGAAGCGCGCGGACAGCCAGCGCGACCTCGTGCTGTTCCTGCCCGACGAGATCCTCGTCGTCGACCACTATTCGGCGAAGGCGTGGACCGATCGCTATGACTATGCGGGCAAGGATTTTTCCACCGAGGGCCTGACGCGCGCGACTCCGGCCGCCCCCTTCACACCGTCGGACCGCACACCGCCTCGCGGCGACCACAAGCCCGGCGAATATGCGGCGCTGGTGCGCAGCGCCATGGCGAGCTTCAAGCGCGGCGACCTGTTCGAGGTCGTGCCCGGCCAGACTTTCTACGAGCGCTGCGAAAGTGCGCCTTCCGACATCGCCCGCCGCCTGAAGACGACCAATCCCTCGCCCTACTCCTTCTTCATCAATCTCGGCGAAGGTGAATATCTGATCGGCGCATCGCCGGAAATGTTCGTGCGGGTCAACGGCCGCCGGGTCGAGACATGCCCGATCTCCGGCACCATAAAACGCGGTGAGGACGCGATCTCCGATTCGGAGCAGATCCTGAAACTGCTCAACTCCAAGAAGGACGAGAGCGAACTCACCATGTGCTCGGATGTCGACCGCAACGACAAGAGCCGGGTGTGCGAGCCGGGTTCGGTACGCGTGATCGGGCGGCGCCAGATCGAGATGTATTCGCGCCTTATCCACACCGTCGACCATATCGAGGGCCGCCTGCGCGAGGGCATGGATGCCTTTGATGCCTTTCTCAGCCACGCCTGGGCCGTCACTGTCACCGGGGCGCCGAAATTGTGGGCTATGCGTTTCATCGAGAACAACGAGAAAAGCCCCCGCGCCTGGTATGGCGGGGCCATCGGCATGGTGCATTTCAACGGCGATCTCAATACCGGCTTGACGCTGCGCACCATCCGCATCAATGACGGCATTGCCGAAGTGCGCGCCGGCGCGACACTTCTGTTCGATTCCGTCCCTGAGGACGAAGAAGCCGAAACCGAATTGAAGGCCTCCGCCATGCTTTCCGCCATCCGCGACGCCAAGGCCGGCAACAGCGCCGCCGTCGAACGGGCCACCGCCCGCGTCGGGGAGGGGCTGAACATATTGCTGGTCGACCATGAAGACAGCTTCGTCCACACGCTGGCAAACTACTTCCGCCAAACCGGCGCGAACGTCTCCACCGTGCGCACGCCGGTAGCCGATTCGGTGTTCGACGAACTGAAGCCGCATCTGGTGGTGCTGTCACCCGGTCCGGGCACACCCAGGGACTTCGACTGCGCAGCCACCATCGGCAAGGCGCGCCAGCGTAAGCTGCCGATCTTCGGTGTCTGCCTCGGGCTGCAGGCGCTTGCCGAAGCCTATGGCGGAGAGTTGCGCCAGCTTGCCGTTCCGATGCACGGCAAGCCGTCGCGCATTCGCGTGTCGAAGCAAGGCATCATCTTCTCCGGCCTGCCAAGGGAAGTCACAGTCGGCCGGTACCACTCCATCTTTGCCGATCCCGCCCGCCTTCCCCGCGAATTCGAGGTAACGGCCACCAGCGAGGACGGCACCATCATGGCTTTCGAGCATCAGAAGGAACCGGTGGCGGCCGTCCAGTTCCATCCCGAATCGATCATGACGCTGGGCGGCGACGCCGGCATGCGCATCATCGAGAACATCGTCGTTCACCTGCCCCGAAGGGCACGGGAAAAGCTGGCCTGACTTTGATGGAAATGGACCAGATGCATCAGGATCGGAACGCGTCGAAGCGCAGGGTGCAGATCCTTGCCGTCTGGTCGATCCTGATCGCCCTCGGTGTCATGGGGCTGAAATTCCTCGCCTGGCGCATGACCGGCTCCGTGGCGCTCTATTCCGATGCGCTGGAGTCCATCGTCAATCTCATCACCGCAGGCGCGGCCCTGTGGGCCATCCGCGTCAGCCACAAGCCGGCAGACAGCGACCATCCCTTCGGGCATCACAAGGCCGAATATTTCTCGGCCGTGCTCGAAGGTGTACTGATCGTGGTGGCGGCGCTGCTGATCATGGCTCAGGTGTGGGACACGATCCAGGCTCCGCAGGCCATGGAACAGCCATGGGAAGGCATGGCCATCAATGGCTTTGCCGCTCTCATCAACTGCATATGGGCGACGGTCCTGATCCGCTCGGGCCGCCGCGCCAGATCGCCCGCTTTGGTTGCCGATGGCCAGCACATCATGACCGACGTCGTAACCTCGGCGGGGGTCATCATCGGCCTTGTCGCCGCCGTGTTTACCGGCTGGCATGTGCTGGACCCGCTGCTGGCGCTGATTGTCGCCGTGAACATCCTCTATCAGGGCTGGAAGGTGATGGGCGAATCCCTGAACGGCCTCATGGACCGCAGCGTCGACATCGAAGATCAGATGCGCATCCGGGATATCATCTCCGTCAACTCCAGGGGTGCGCTGGAAGTCCACGATCTCAAGACCCGCATTGCCGGGCGCGCCACCTTCATCGAGTTTCACATGGTGGTGGATTCCGACATGCCTGTCGGCGAAGCGCACATCATCTGTGACCGGATCGAAGACGCGCTGAAAGCCGACAACCCTTCCGTGCGTGTGACAATTCACGTCGAACCGGATGATGAAGCCAAGCTGCCGAAAGGCAGCGTGGCGGTTCCCTTCGCCTGAATCACTTCCTCAGCCGGAACCCGCAGACCCTTGTAAAGATTCATGGTTGCGCATTCGCGCGATCTGAATCACCCTGCATAGGTGGCGGTGGCTTGCAAGCAGGCAGACAGGGAGGTTGCTCATGTATGGGCTGATCGGAAAATTGCGCGCAGCGCCGGGCAAGCGCGACGAGCTTCTGGAGCTCATCCTGAAAACCGCCACCGCTCTGCCGGGCTGCCTCAGCTATGTGGTTTCCCGCGACCCGGCCGACTCTTCGGCTCTTTGGGTAACAGAGGTGTGGGCCGACGCCGAGAGCCATCAGGCCTCGCTGCAGCTTCCCCATGTTCAGGAAACCATCGCCAGGGCCCGCCCTCTGGTTTCGGGCTTTGAGTTTCAGGTCGAGACAGAACCGGCCGGAGGCATCGGCCTGCCCTGATCAACCTTTGCGCCCGCGCGGCATTTCGTGTTTTGCAGGTTCGCTTTCGCTGAATTTGGTTCTATCAGGGATGTGCTGATCCGATCGGGTCGGTGATTTGCGCAGGCACCGGCCGATGGCTGCGTCCTCAATCCTTTCTGCAAAGCCAGTCCATGGACCAGACAAGCCAAAAGCCTCAGGAGCAAAAGACCGCATCACGACTGTCACATGCTTCGCCGCCTCTCCAGTGGGCTCTCCTCTTCGTCCTTTCCGCCTTGGTGGTGGTGCTGCTCGAACTCGCCAGTGTTCCCGCTCCGCTGCTGATCGGGCCGATGCTGGCCGGCATCGTGATCGGCGTGAGCGGCGGCGCGGTGCGCGTACCAACACCTGCCTTCGGCCTCGCGCAGGGTGTGATTGGCTGTCTCATCGCCAACTCCGTGTCCGCTGACATTCTTGGCCTTTTCTATGCAAGCTGGCCTCCAATTCTCGGCGCGGTTATGGCTACGCTTGCCGCGTCAGGCTTTCTCGGATGGCTCATCAGCCGCCTGCGCATACTGCCGGGAACCACTGCCCTGTGGGGATCGGCCCCCGGTGCGGCAGCGGTGATGGTGCTGATGGCGGGCTCCTTCGGTGCTGATCAGCGTCTTGTCGCTGTCATGCAGTATTTGCGGGTCATCATCATTTCCCTATCCGCTTCTCTGATTGCCGGCCTGTGGATCGATACGACCCGGGTCGACGTACCGGACATCATCTGGTTTCCGCCGCTGCAAACCGGCTTGCTGGTCACTCTGGCCGTGGCGATCGGTGGAGCCAGCCTCGGCAAGGTGCTGCGGCTGCCCTCGCCGTTTTTTCTTGGGGCGATGTTCATCGGCATGGCGCTGCATCTCGGCACCGGTCTGGAATTCGATCTGCCGCCATGGCTGCTGGGCATGAGCTACGCGATGATCGGCTGGCACGTCGGACTGGGTTTTACCCGACCTGCCCTTCACCATGCCATGCGCGCCCTGCCCCAGATTCTCGGCTCGATCGCTGCCTTGCTGATATTCTGCGCCGGGCTCGGCTGGCTCATGAGCCGGATGCTGGGTATCGACCCGATGACGGCCTATCTCGCAACCAGCCCCGGAGCCATGGAAACGATTGCCATCATCGCAGCTGCCACCGCCAAGGTTGATCTGTCATTCGTGATGGCCATGCAAACATCCCGCTTTATGATCGTGCTGCTGATCGGGCCGCCCATAGCGAGGCTGTTTGCACGCAGGATGGTCAACTGACGCCTCTGCTCATGTTACGGCAATCAGGCGCTCAGCCATTGCACGGCAGGCTGGAATGGACGGAAAATTCCGCCCGTGTCTTGCCTCTGAGTGACGGCTCCTGTAAGAGAGCCTCCATGATCAAGCGCCCTGCATCCGCTTCCAACCGCTCGACCGGCTTCTCCGGCGAGACGTTGCGCGCGCTTGCCTCCACTCTCCTTCTTCTCGGCCTTATCGGCGATCGCCGGGTTCGCTGAAGGAGCGCCCGGCGGTCGATACCGCCGCCCGGCATGATGCTCCTTGGCAAACCTGTACCCTACGACCGATTTTTATTAAGGCACCGCCGATCCGATGACAGCCATTCCTGTGGCAGGTCGGTGGAAACCGGAGAAGATGACGATGAACGCAAAGCAACCCGTTGCCACCAGTTCCAGCCGCAAGGGCATGCCGGACGCGGCACAGAAATACCATCCTTTCCCCGCACCGGACATGTCAGCCCGAACCTGGCCCTCGAAGCGCATCGAGAAGGCGCCGATCTGGTGCTCGGTGGATTTGCGCGACGGCAATCAGGCGCTGGTCGACCCGATGGGGCAGGACCGCAAGGCCCGCATGTTCCAGCTGCTGCTCGACATGGGCTTCCCGGAAATCGAGATCGGCTTCCCTTCCGCCTCGCAGACCGATTTCGACTTCTGCCGCTGGGCGATCGAAGAAGGCAATGTGCCGGATGATGTCGATCTGCAGGTGCTGGTGCAGTGCCGGCCGGAACTGATCACCCGTACCTTCGAGGCACTCGAAGGCGCCAATACGCCGATCATCCACTTCTACAATTCAACCAGCGAATTGCAGCGTCGCGTCGTCTTCGCAAAGGATGTCGGCGGCATCAAGCAGATTGCCACCGATGCCGCAAAGATGATCATGGACATGGCCGCAAAGGCCGGTGGCGGCTATCGTTTCCAGTATTCGCCGGAGAGCTTCACCGGCACCGAGCTCGAAGTGGCGCTGGAGATCTGCAATGCGGTCACGGAAATCGTCAATCCGACCCCGGACAACAAGCTGATCCTCAACCTGCCTTCGACCGTCGAGATGAACACGCCCAATGTCTACGCGGACCAGATCGAATGGATGTGCCGCAACCTCGATCGGCGCGACAGCCTGATCATCTCGCTGCATCCGCACAATGATCGTGGCACCGGCATCGCCGCCACCGAGCTCGGCCTGATGGCAGGCGCGGACCGCGTGGAAGGCACCTTGTTCGGCAATGGCGAGCGCACCGGCAATGTCGATGTGGTGACTCTGGCGCTCAACATGTACACGCAGGGCGTGGATCCGCAGCTCGACTGCACCGACATCAACCGGATGAAGGACGTCTACGAATACTCCAACCAGCTCAGGATCGCCGAGCGCCACCCCTATGTCGGCGAGCTGGTTTACACGGCCTTCTCCGGCTCGCATCAGGACGCCATCAACAAGGGCATGATTGCCCTGAAGAAGGCCAATTCGCCTGTGTGGGAAGTGCCCTATCTGCCGATCGACCCGCAGGATGTCGGCCGCTCATACGAGGCCATCATCCGCATCAACTCGCAGTCGGGCAAGGGCGGCATCGCCTACATCATGCAGACCGACTACGGCATCAACCTGCCGCGCAACCTGCAGGTGGAGTTCCGCGAGGTGATTCAGGAAATCACCGACGAGGAAGGCAAGGAACTCCCCTCGCGCCGTATCCACGACGAATTCCAGCGCATTTATGTCGAGCAGCCGGCAGGCCGGATGAAGTTTGTCGACCATCACACCTTCCCCGACAGCAGCGTGAAGGGTCGCCGTATTCTCGAAGCCACGATCATCGATAACGGCAGGGAGACGAAGATCGAAGGCGTCGGCACCGGTCCGATCGACGGCTTTGTCGATGCCCTCTCGCGCCATATCGGCGTACCGATGTCGGTGCTCGACTATTCAGAGCACTCGCTCCAGAGCGGTTCCAATGCTTCCGCCATCTCCTATGTAGAGATCGAGCATCCGGGCGGACGGCTGTTCGGCGTGGGCATCAACACCAATATCGTTGCCGCGTCACTCGAAGCGATCGTATCGGCAGCAAATCGAATCGTAGCCGGTAAGTAATTGTTAACCACCGGGCCGGTTGCCTCGCGCAACCGGCCCTTCAGCCTGTTGGCTTTCCGCGCCGGCGCTTGTCCCCCGGGAGCGGAACTCTATATGATCGACCTTCCTGCCGATCCGAGGAGAGGTTCGACATTTGCAGCCCACCACGCCTGCTGCCCCCGCAGTGCGCACGACACTGGAACGCGTTCTCGCCAGCAACACGTTCAGCCGGTCCGAGCGCGCCCGCGACCTCCTCAGATATCTTGTTGAACGCGAACAGGCGGGTCAGGCCGACCGCCTGAAGGGCTATGCCATTGCCGTGGATGTCTTCGGCAAGGATACGGAATTCGACCCTTCCACCGATGCGGTGGTGCGTGTCCAGGCCGGACGGCTTCGCGATCTTCTCCAGCAATACTTCGCCACCGAAGGAGCATCCGATCCGCTTCAGATAGTCATTCCGCGCGGAAGCTACATTCCCAGCTACGTCGAAAATCAATCGGGGAAAGGCTCCGGAGACGCGCCCAGTGTATCGGAACCACCACATGAGGTGGAACTTCCGGCGGTTGCTGCAACCCGCTCCTTCTCCCTGCATATCGCATTGATGTGGGCCGCCATCGGCGTCGTGACGCTCATGATGGCAATGCTGTTTCTGCGCCAGACCGACCTGTCGGGCTTTATCGAAAACTCCCGCACAGGCAGCATCGCGGAACAGGGCCCGGACGCTCTGCCCGTGATTTACATTGAAGCCAGCGCGGACACTCCCGAGCAGGTTTCCATGCTGGCGACACTTCGCAGCGGTCTTTCAGGTTTCGATACGCTCGATTTCATCGGCCGCGACTTTCAGGGAACGCCGGACCCCGTCGCCAATGCCACGAGTTTTGCTTTCAAGATAACCTCGGGGCACCAGCAGGGCAGCGTGACGGTCGAGCTGCAGAACATCGGCAACGGCCGCGTGCTTCACTCGCGCACTTTCTCTCCGCAGGAGCTTTCGCCCGAACGCATCGAAGACAGCGTTGCCGCGTTGCTCAGCACCACCAACACCGCCTCCGGAATCATATACGCCTATATCGAACAGGCCGGCGTTCAGGCAGGCCTCACAAAATGCCTGCTTCTCAATGACGACTACTATCAGGATCCGAGAGAGCAGACGCACCGGGCCGCCTACAGCTGCTTTGAGAAACTCATCGAGCAGGGAGGCAAGTCGCCGCTGATCTATTCGGAAATGGCGGTCCTTGATCTCCAGACAGTTACCAGCGGATACAGCTACCCCGCAGATGCATCGCGGGAACGGGCTTTGTCCATGGGTCGAAAAGCGGTGCAGATGGGCGCCACCAGCTCCTATGCACACCGCGCCTATGGCTATCTCAACTCGCGCCTCGGAAACACCGAGGAATCCATACACTGGATGCGCAAGGCCTATGAGCTGAACACCTATGATCTGTCGATGGCGGCCGCCTATGCATATGTCCTGATCTTCGCAGGCGAATATGCGGCCGCGACCCCGATTATGGCGCGTGCCGTCGACGGGTCGAGCGCCCGGCCGGCCTGGTGGGACTTTGGACTGTTCCTCTCCTATTTCATGCAGGGCGACATGGATAAGGCGGCCAATGCTGCCACGGGGCTGAACCCCGCGTCCGAACGTTCGCATTATCTCGTGGCACGACTGATCGCCGCCGATCACACAGGAGACGTCAGGACACGCGATCAGTTGCTTACCACGCTGAAGGACAGGTTCCCCTACTTCTCTGCCAAACCGAGGCGTGTGCTGGAAGAGAGGAAATATCCGCCGGATATGGTGGACAAGCTGCTTGGCGCGCTGCAGGCCGCCGGTCTCGGCGACGCCCGCTGATGCTCATCTGAAAAGACGCATTCCGCTCTTTCGCCACAATTGATATTGCTGATACGCTGATCGGGTACTGGATGTCCGGAAACAGTTTCGGTTTCCAGTGCTGCAACCGGATGCGGGCGGGCAGACGATGGCGGGCAACAGCGAAGAAATCGCGTCATCACGGGATGGCGCCCCCTCGGCGCTGGCATCTGCCATCCGCGAGGTGAAGAACAATCTTGCCGACCGCGATGACGTGGTGATCGACATGCGCGATGCACAGCATTCGCGCCTCGAACTCCTCGCCACCGAACTGGCTCCAATATTCGCTGAAGTTCCGAACGACATCGAAATTTTCGATTTCGCCCTTTCGTCCGGCTTGCAGCCCCGGCTGTGGATCGACGCCGTGGCCCACATCGCCATGGGTCGCGACCGGCGCACCTATCGTTTCCTGCGCGACACCCGCCTCGGACGGGTGGTTCTGGCTGAATCCACCGAGATAAAACCGGTCGCCGATCAGGTGACGCGCTATATCGCCGAACGCATCGTCGAGCGGCAACGCATGCTGGACGCTGGCGGTCAGCTACACGCCACCCCTTCCCAGCCCGAAACCCCGGCAGATGAACCGCAGGCAAAGGCCGGACACCGAAGCCAGCGCAGGGAAGCCTTCCGTTCCGCCCTCGCCTTCATTGCTGCCGGCGCGCTCACAGGTATGCTTTTATCGCTGGTGCTGTTCTGGGATCACATCAGGCAGATCGCTCTGCGCTTTTAACCGAGATAACCTTTTCACCCGATCTGGCCACAAGATCACGAACTTCGAGATCGGCAGGAGGCAAAGTCGCCCCTTCCAGACCGCGCCGCGTCAGCTTCAGGTTCCAGCCGGCGCCATCAGCGGCGATGTCGATCAGATTGTACTGCGCCGGCGCATGCTTGCCGCCGGGCGCCTGTCCCGCCGCGGCCACACCCACAACGGGAACCGGGCCATTGGCGCCATCGAGGAAGTTCAGCGACGGATCGTGGGAGTGGCCGTGCAGGACGAGTTCTGCCCCATGACGCTTCATGATCCTGCCAAACCGCCCGATGCCGAACAGCCGTTTATGCTGAGGCACGGCGTTGCGCACTGGCGGATGGTGGATCATCACCACCCGGCACAGACCTCTGGCCGCCGTTTCATCCAGAAGAGCGGCCAGACGCCGCCCCTGCCCTTCCCGCAGATAACCGTTGGCCATGAAGGGCGCTGTGGCACGGGCAGAAGACACACCGATCAGCGCGATATTTCCGCGTATCCGCAGATAGGGAAAGCCGCGGTGATCTCCCGGCCCGGCATGATGATCCCCGCTGATCCCATCCCCGCTCATCCATGGCGCCCATTCGCGGCAGACCTTGGCGAAGGCTCCCGGCACATAGGCGTCATGGTTGCCGGGCACCACCGAGACGTGGCGGGGTTCGCCCAGCGTTTCAAGCCATTGGCGGGCCATCCTGATTTCGCCATCCAGCGCCAGATTGACCAGATCACCGGTGACCGCGATGTGATCAGTTCCACTCGCCCTGACATCTGCGACAATCGTGCCGATAACCGAGTCATGCATGTGACGCCGGCGATTTCTCTGCCAGTTGATGTAGCCGACCGCCCGCTTGGAGGCGAGTTCGCGATAGGTTACATCGGGGAGCGGACCGAGATGAGCGTCGGACAGATGCGCAAGCCTGAACATGGCCATCTTCATAAGCGAGGTGAGCGGCTCTTTCCACTCGCCGCCCGTCAAAAAAACTCACAGGAAACGGAAAGTGAAATGAACAGTTCCGATCCGCCCGCCATTTCGCATGAAAACAAACGTCCCGGCCTGACGGCGCGGATGTTTCATTTCTATTTTCTGCTGCGGCGTCCGATGACGCTGGGTGTGCGCGGTCTCGTCCATGACCCTCAGGCGCACACCGTTCTGCTGGTGCGCCACACCTACGTTCCCGGCTGGCAACTGCCGGGCGGCGGCGTGGAAGTGGGCGAGACGATGCTGGAAGCGCTGGAACGCGAACTTTCCGAAGAAGCCAACATCGTCATGTCGGGGCCGCCGGCCCTGATCTCGATGCACTTCAACCGCCGGTCCAGCCGGCGCGACCATGTCGGCCTCTATCTCATCCAGCACTTCAGCCAGCCGTCGCCAAAGCTGCCCGACCGGGAAATAGCCGAGGCTGGCTTCTTCGCGCTCGACGCCCTGCCGGAAGAAACGACGCCGGCCACCCGCAAGCGGCTTTCCGAAGTGTTCGCTGGTGAGACAGCTTCACCCTATTGGTGAGCCCTTGTCTCAAAGCGGTCCCGATCATGCGGGGCCGCAAAATCCACGTCCGGCCCCAGCGGCACGATGCCAGTCGGATTTATCGTCTTGTGGCTTCCGTAATAGTGCCACTTGATGTGATGCAGATCGACGGTGCCTGCCACACCCGCAACCTGAAACAGGTCGCGCACATAATTTGACAGGTTGGGATAATCGGCGATGCACTGCCGGTTACATTTGAAATGGCCGACATAGACCGGATCGAAGCGCACAAGCGTGGTGAAAAGTCGCCAGTCGGCTTCGGTAATGCCCGCCCCCGTCAGGTACCGCTGTCGCGACAGCCTGTCGTCCAGGGTGTCCAGCATGGCGAACAATTCGCCATAAGCTTCCTCGTACGCCTCCTGCGTGGTGGCGAAACCTGCACGATAAACGCCGTTGTTTACTGCCGGGTAGATGGGATCGTTGAGAGCGTCGATCTCTTTCCGCAAAGCCTTGGGATAAAAATCCACGCCCGCATCGCCCCATTCGTCAAAAGCGGAATTGAGCATGCGAATGATTTCCGCAGATTCATTGCTGACAATGGTCTGCTCCTGCTTGTCCCACAGAACCGGCACTGTTACCCGGCCGGAGTAAGCAGGATCGGCGCGGGTGTAGATCTGGTGGAGAAATTCCAGCCCGTAAAGCGTGTCGCCGGTCGCGCCATCACGCTTGCGGAAGGTCCAGCCATCCTCGCCCATGAAATGGTCGACCACCGAAACCGAGATCACCTTCTCAAGCTTCTTCAGCGCCCGGAATATCAGTGTGCGGTGCGCCCACGGGCAGGCCAGCGACACATAGAGATGATAGCGGCCGGGTTCAGCCCTGAAGCCACGCTCCCGTCCCGGAGCGGGCAGCCCATCGGCTGTGATCCAGTCGCGCCATTGCGACTGCGAGCGCACGAACCGCCCGCCGCTCGCGCTGGTATCGTACCAGTTGTCTTCCCATTTTCCGTCGACAAGCAAACCCATCGCAATTCCTTTCCGGTCAGGTTCGCATATAGGGCGGCCGTCGGTTGAAGGCACCATTGTGAACGGGAAACACAGCGTCAACCGATGTACACCGGCACAAGGCCGATTGCAGCCGCCCGCGTTTGATGCTAGCGGGACTTTCATGTTGGATTTCTTTGCAGCCATCCGGTTCGACCGACGACGAAAGGACGCCCGCGCCTGAGCGCATTGGCGAACGCTGCCTGTGGCGGCACCCTTTTCTCGCATACCGGACTGCAAAGACATGAGCCTTGCCGACGTCACATACATGCCGGAAACCCCGGCGCATGACCCTGAAATCGATACCCTGAACGAAGAGGCTTTCGGGCCCGGCCGTTTCGCGCGTGCCGCTTACAAGATCCGCGAGGGTGGGCCACATGAGCGTGATCTGTCCTTTGTCGGCATCAGGAATGGCATGGTCATTGCGTCTGTCCGCATGACACCGATCGCCGCGGGAAAGGGCCGCTCGCTCATGCTCGGGCCGCTCGCGGTTCGCCCGGCCCACAAGAATCTGGGGATCGGCAGGCATCTTGTCGCCATGGCGCTGGAAGCAGCAAGAAACGCTGGCTGGCAATCGGTTCTTCTTGTCGGTGATGAGCCATATTACGGCCCGCTGGGTTTCACCCGCATTCCTTATGGTCAGATCTCCATGCCCCGCCCTGTCGACCGCAACCGGCTGCTGATCCACGAGATCGTCCCCGGGGCAGTGACAAGCCTTGCGGGAGAGGTAACCCACGCCGCTCTTGCCCGACCTTAGTAGCATAATGCTCGATATGGTTGCAGGCATGCGGAGGACCTCGTAAAGCAAGCTCAGTTTTCACGGAGAGCCCCGCCCATGAACGCCGAAGGACAAATTGCGATCGTTACCGGTGCAGGTTCCGGCCTTGGCGAGGCAACCGCCCGCGCGCTGGCTGCCAGAGGCGCCCGTGTCGCCATATTCGATGTCGGCATCGAGCGCGCTCAGGCTGTGGCTGCCGACATTGGCGGCATTGCCGTCAAATGCGATGTCAGCGATGCCGCAAGCGGCGTGGCAGCCATGGCCGAGGTCACCGGGAAGCTGGGCACCGCCCGTATACTGGTCAACTGCGCCGGCATCGCCATCGGAGTGAAGACCATCGGCAAGGACGGGCCGCATCCGCTCGACCAGTACCGCCGGGTCATCGAGATCAATCTCATCGGCTCTTTCAACATGATCCGCCTGTTTGCCGACGCAGCCGCAAAGCTGGAACCGCTGGCTGGCGGCGAGCGTGGCGTCATCGTCAACACTGCATCCGTCGCTGCTTATGACGGACAGGTCGGACAGGCTGCCTACTCAGCCTCCAAGGGCGGCGTGGTGGGTATGACGCTGCCCATTGCCCGCGATCTCGCCCGCTCCGGCATCCGCGTCTGCACCATCGCTCCCGGCATCTTCAAGACGCCGATGATGGCGGCCATGCCACAGGAAGTGCAGGATTCGCTCGGTGCCGCCGTGCCGTTCCCCTCGCGTCTGGGCGAGCCTGCCGAATATGCGGCCCTCGCGCTCCACATCATCGACAACCAGATGCTGAATGGCGAAACAATCCGTCTTGACGGCGCCATCCGCATGGCGCCGAAATAGGACCGCCGGGAACATCCGTATCCTGTGATGCGGTGTTCCGAAGCACCGGACCAAAAACACCCGGACGTTTTCAGACTGTCGCGGTTTCCGGTCAAAATGTCGGAGCGCGCTTTGCGCGCGCAACAGGAGACTTGTTTTGAACGAGATCAAAAAAGACGTTATTCGCGAAACGGATGCAGAGGCGATCCGGCTTGCCAAAACGCTGTTGCGGAGCGCCCGCTTCGGTGCGCTTGCCTTCAACGAAAAGCCCACGGGTGTGCCGATGATCAGCCGCATCGGCATAGCCACCGACATCGACGGAACGCCGATCACCCTGATTTCCAGCCTGTCCGGCCACACGCAGGGCCTTGGTGCCGATCCGCGCTGCGCTCTGCTCGTGGGCGAACCTGGCAAGGGCGATGCCATGGCTCACCCCCGCATCAGCATTGTCTGCCACGCCCGGCGCATCGAGCGGGAATCCGCTGAGAATGAGCGGATCGCGCGCCGTTATCTCAACCGCAATCCCAAGGCGAAGCTATATGTGGGGCTCGGCGACTTTGCGTTCTTCCGGCTGGAAGTCGAGCGGGCCAGCATGAATGGAGGCTTCGGCAAGGCTTATCTGCTGGAACGATCCGACATCGTCACTGAAAACGCGGCGAATGAGGAATTCGGGGCACGCGAGCAATCCGCCATCGAGCATATGAACGAAGATCACCGCGACGCCATTGCAGTTTATGCGCAGCATTTTGCGAAGGCGAAGGGCGACGGCTGGGTGGTGACCGGTTTCGATTCCGAGGGCATGGATCTGGCCGCGGGCGATCAGTGCCTGCGCATATTCTTCCCCGAACAGCTGTCATCCGCGCATGATTTGCGCCGGGTACTGGCTGAAATGGCGAAAACCGGCCGTGCTGCCGGGTAGCGGGCCGTTCGTCGAACCAGTCTCGTGATCTGGTGCACATAGCTTAGGCTTTGTATCGGTTGAGACATTTGATGCCTGATAACGGAAAAGTTGCAGGCTATACCTTTGCTCCACCGCACCCATAGTGCAGGATCGGCGTGAAGGAGGGTGCATGCGGGCGATGAAAAATATCCTCACTGAACAGGCCGCTGCTTTTCTGGCGTTGACGGCAAACAGCAAGCGCCTTGAGATCCTCTCGCTTCTGATGCGCGAGGAACTCTCCGTGAATACCCTCGCTTCACTGGTGGGACTGAGCCAGTCGGCGCTTTCCCAGCATCTGGCAAAGTTGCGCTGTGGCGGGCTGGTCGAAACGCGACGCGAGCGCCAGACAATCTATTATTCCTGCAATTGCCGTTCGGTGGAACGTCTGCTGTGCCTGATGGAAGATCTGTTCGCAGACCGGAAAGCCGTTCGCAGCCTTGATACCGGAACCTGACAGGTCAGCAGCCGGAAGCACACTTTTCCGAAGCCACGCCTCCCGCTGGACCGCCTGAAGCCAACGGTGTCGCTTCAGGCGGTTTTTATTTTGGTGCTGAATGCTTTATCTCGCACCATCGAAACAGAACGGTGGTGGCATGGAACCTGTCCGCATCGACGACCCGCTGGACGAGCGGGTAGCAGCCTATGTTGACATCCGCGAGCGCGATCTCGTCGGCAGGCAAGGACGCTTCGTAGCCGAAGGCAAAGTGGTTGTGGACGTTCTGACCGCAACGCGGCGCTTCGGGGTCGAATCCGTTCTGGTACTGGAAAACCGTCTGGCAGGCATGCAGCATGTGCTGGCGCGCCTGCCTGCCGACGTTCCGGTCTATGTGGTCGGCGCGGCGGTGATGGATCGCATTGCGGGCTTTCACATGCACAGGGGCATTCTGGCCATCGGCCTTCGCGGCGAACTGGCGTCTCCCGACCAGCTTCTTGGCACTGTCGGGCAAAATGCGCTTGTCGCCGTCCTGGTCGGCATTTCGAACCATGACAATGTGGGTTCGATCTTCCGCAACGCCGCCGCCTTCGGCGCAGATGCGGTCCTGCTCGACAAGGCCAGTTGCGACCCGCTCTATCGCAAGGCAATCCGCGTTTCAGTCGGAGCAGCCCTGAAAGTGCCGTTCGCCGTGGCTGACGATGCAGCCATCATCGCAGATTTGCTTGAGAAAAAGGGGTTTACGCAGTTTGCCCTGTCTCCGCGCGGTGAGACGGATATACGCGACGTACAGCCCCGCGGACCTGTTGCCCTCTACCTCGGCACCGAAGGCGAGGGATTGCCCGAACACCTCATGTCCCGCCTTCACACAGCGCGCATCACCATGGCGCCGGGCTTCGACAGCCTGAACGTCGCCGCAGCCTCGGCGATTGCGTTGCACGCCTTCACCAGAAATGCGGGATAAGCAACACCGTCACAGCCTTCCGTCCTCCTTTCGGAGTTGGCACTCAGTTTTCGGCATCCGCCTTTTGCAGTGAAGTAATCCGTGCTGCAAGGCTTGCCCGGTCGGAGTTTTCGCTTCCCTTTTCTGCCAGCAGCCGGGTGATGGGAGAATCCGGTCCCTCTCGCTGTGCGGTCATCTGAACAACCTCGGCAGCCAGCGCCGCCATCTGGTCCCGCAGTTCCGCACCGCTCTCGGCTTCCTTGCCCCTGGCTTGCGCCAGTCGCCGCTCAAGCCTGTCCCGGTCGGCTTTGATCCGCGCAAGTGTCACATCAGCCCCCGAGATTGCCCTGGCAGAACCGCGTTTACCTGAACCTGCTTTCTTCGAAGCCCGTTCCGGGGTGGAGGGTTTGGATGCCTCACGCAGACGCGCCAGTTCACGCTCGCGCCGTTCCAGCGTTTCGTCACGGTCGGCGACCGTTGCCAGCAGACGCTCGATTCGGGCACCGAGATCCCCTGCCCGCTGCTGTTCCACCCTGAGCGCTTCACGCGCCGCGTTTGCCTGTGCCAGAAGCTCCTTGTCCTTCTGCTCGGCTTGTCTGATTTCGACACGCAAACGCGAAATTTCCGCAGCCAGTTTGTCGACCTCGGATTCGCGGCCGACGAGCTCTATCTGCCGGCTGCTGGCCAGATAGGACGCCTCCTCATATTGATGCGAAACTTGCCGGATTTGTTCATCCCGCTCCTTAAGCGTCTTGCTGCCTTCGTCCAGCGCCGCCTGCAATCTGGTCACATTCTGTTCAGCTTCTTCGAGCTGCGCCGCAAGCGACCCGTTACGCTCCTCCAGTCCGGAAATGGTGTGCACCAGTTGTGCCTTGTCCACGTCCAGCGCGGCGGCTTTCTGTTCGAGCCGCGCGATTTCGACTTTCTGCTCGGCCTGTCTGGCCTCAAGAGAAGAGATCGTCATCTCCAGTCGCCGCGCCTGCATGGCAAATTCGGCACGCACCCTGTCTTTTTCGGCCTGCAATTCGGTGCGGCTCAACGGCAGCGCCGCCTCCAGACGCCTGCGCGTGAGCGTGACCGCGCGCCGCCAGATCGGAGGCCCCAGCAGAAGCGCGATAAAGCCTGCGCACAAGAAGCCAAGCAGGAAGAAAAGGATCGACTGGACCAAGATGCGCTATCCGTTCCAAATGTCGCAGAGCAGAACCTTATCTCAAAGTCCTGCCCGGCGCTTCTCAAGAATGCCTGCGAAAGGCCCGCTCCGCAAACGCGTCCGGCCCTAGGAAAATGTGTTTCAAATCAGGGCCACTGCGCCACGGGCTGAACCGATCGCGCAAAACCGGCAAGAGCACTCAGGCTTTGCCGGACGCGGAAGCGTCAGAATGGGTTCCAGGTCGGAGACTGGGTCAGCTTCAGATAGCCCATATTGATACCCAGTCTGGCGCCCACGCCGGTGCGGATCGGGACCAGCAGCATCTGATTGTTCTTGAGCACGTTGAAGCCGACGCCTGCGATCACATAGGCAGAGCCCGCAACACCGCCGTAACGCGTATAAAGATTGCTGATATCGTCCAGATTGTAGACCAGAACCATGACGCGGGAGCCCTGTCCGCCAAAATCCCAGCCGAGCGAGGGCCCCTGCCAGAACACCCGGTGGTCTCCGGCGTTCTTGGTATAGAGCGTGCCTTCGCCATAGGTGAGGCCCCCAATCAGCGCGCCCGACCCCTCTTCTCCCAGAATGTAGCCGTTAGGAAGGCCGTAGGAGGAAAAAACCTTTTCGACGACACTTGCCAGCCCACCCGAGGTGGAGCCGAAAAAGCGATGGCCGGAATCGACAATCTCCTGAGCCGTGTATTCCTGGGCCCGCGAGGCCGACACCGAAAAGGCGAGCGCGCTCGCGAGAATGATGGTCGTAGCCATAGCGCGGACGAAATCCGGCCTGAGATATCGGGAAATCATGCAGTACATCTCCGTAACGGAGCACTCCGTCTGCGCCTCGGGCATCCGCGATTCTGAATCGATCGCTTATCATACCAGTCACGGCAACCTATGCCGTAATTCTTTTTCAACCATTAAGCTTTCACATGAAGATGGCAGTTCGAAGGCCGAAACTGCCGTTGGGACGTCCGCCTGCGCAACACTCCATACCCTGCATTTCGGCCGGCGCCTTCGCCGGATTCGACATCGCAGACTATAGGGTCGCGGCGCAAGCTGGCGTATTCACGTCGACAGATCGATTCTTGCAGGGACCGCCGCTCATGACAGACCTTTTCACGCTTTCCGCGCCTGATCTCGCCGCCCTTCTGTGCAGCCGGGTCTGTCACGACATCATTTCTCCGGTTGGGGCTATCAACAACGGCCTCGAACTGCTCGATGAAGGCGGCGCCGACGAAGACGCCATGAACCTCATCCGCCAGAGCGCGCGCAACGCCTCGGCTCGCCTGCAATTCGCCCGCATTGCCTTTGGTGCAGCCGGTTCGGCCGGAATGCAGATCGACACCGGAGATGCGCAGGCTGTCGCCATCGCATTTCTCAATAATGAAAAGCCGGAACTGGTCTGGGAAGGCGGCCGTGCGCTGCTGCCCAAGAACAAGGTCAAGCTGCTGCTCAACCTCATCCTGATCGCGAATGCCGCGATCCCGCGCGGCGGCAAGATCTCGGTCAAACTGGAAGATCTCGAGACCGCGCCACGCTTCGTCATTTCCTCCAGCGGTCCCATGTTGCGGGTGCCGCCGAAATTCCTCGAACTGCATTCGGGCGGCAAGCCCGAAGAGCCGATCGATGCCCATGCCGTGCAGCCTTACTATACGCTTCTTCTGGCGCGCGAAGCCGGCATGACGATCTCCATTCACGCCACCGCCGAAGAGATCACCCTGACCGCCGCATAAGGGTTGCGCCGATGAGGCAAAGGCGCAATCAGCACCATTTGCCGATCGTATCGGCAACCAGCCAAATTGCATTTGACAGAATTTTTATCCGTCAAATTTCCCGGTTCTTTACCCGTTGGCGCTACCATGGCTGAAGCTTCGCGGCACTTCTGCACCCGCGGAGCAAGCCGGGGGAAAAACAGATGAAACAACTGTGCATCTTTGCTGACGGGTCAAATGTGATCTGCAGGGTTGCAAAGCGAATTCTCGCCACCCCTGAGATGACTGTTTTTGAAAGCAGCACTGCCGCCCAGACACTGGAAATGTGCCGCCGGTCGATGCCGCATATCATTGTTGTTTCAAACAACCTGCCGGACATGAGTACCCCGGATCTCATTCGCGCGATAAGGTCCATCCAGGGGGCAGTCACGCCCCGGATTCTGCTTTCGCTTGTCGAAATGGACGTGGCGGCGATCATGCGCGCCAGACGTGCGGGGGCCGACAGCTATCTGCTGAAGCCCTTCGTGCGCGAGCAGCTTCTCGGCAGCTTTCGCACCATAGAGATCGCTGCCTGATTCGCCGCTGCAACATCACCTGAAAATAAAAAACCCGGCAAAGCCGGGTCTTTTCTGGTCTCGTCGCAAATGCAGCGATCAGGCGCTTTCGCGGATTTCTTCCGGTTCGCGCAGCACATAACCGCGTCCCCAGACCGTTTCGATGTAATTCTGGCCACCGGAACAGGCATCGAGCTTCTTGCGCAGCTTGCAGATGAAGACGTCGATGATCTTCAGCTCCGGCTCGTCCATGCCGCCATAAAGGTGGTTGAGGAACATTTCCTTGGTGAGCGTGGTGCCCTTGCGCAGCGAGAGCAGCTCCAGCATCTGGTATTCCTTGCCGGTCAGATGCACCCGCTGACCACCCACTTCGACGGTCTTGGCATCGAGGTTGACCACCAGATCGCCGGTGGTGATGACCGACTGCGCGTGGCCCTTGGAGCGGCGCACAATGGCATGAATGCGGGCAACAAGCTCATCCTTGTGGAACGGCTTGGTCATGTAATCGTCGGCGCCGAAACCGAGGCCGCGCACCTTGTCCTCGATGCCGGCCATGCCGGACAGGATCAGGATGGGTGTCTTGACCTTGGAAAGGCGCAGTGTCCTCAGAACCTCATAGCCCGACATGTCGGGCAGATTCAGGTCGAGGAGAATAATATCGTAGTCATAGAGCTTGCCCAGATCGACACCTTCCTCGCCGAGGTCGGTGGTGTAGACATTGAAGCTCTCAGACTTCAGCATAAGCTCGATGCTCTGTGCGGTTGCACTGTCATCTTCTATCAGCAGAACGCGCATCTCATTCCCCTTTTCTGCCGCCGAACCCGTGTACGACCCGTCCTGGCCCGCGGCAGCGATTGCCTGAATCGAAACTGCCACCGAATGGTTAACAAATCCTAATTTCGTGCTTCGGACGATACCAGAACTTTTAACCTCTTTCCATACTCTGTTGAATCCAAAGATGATTCGAGGGAAGCCCCAAACCGTCCCGTACGTCAAAAAACCGACGTAAGTGATTCAGCAGGCTCATTCGCCGGTATCAATTCGCATCAGAATTTTTACCGGCTCTTAAGTCCTGCCCCTTATGATTAACAATGCCCGTAAACGAATGGTTACCGGGCGCAAAGAATCTTAGGAATTTGTTTTCCATTGGCTCTTTCAGTGGAAAACACCGGTGGGAGGCCGTTTTTCGTTCCGCCGGATCAGTGTGAGCGTAAAGAGTATGTGCGGAGTTGAGGGTCATGAAGTCACGTGAGGGCCTCGTTCGTCTGAAGCAATTTCAGGTGAACGAGAAACGGCGGCAGCTGGCGCAGCTCGACGCGATGATCGCCGAATTCGACCGGATGGCGAACGAGCTGGAGATGCAGATCACCGCCGAGGAAAAGAAAGCCGGCATCACAGATATCACCCATTTCGCCTATCCCACCTTCGCGAAAGCCGCGCGCCAGCGGCGCGATAATCTCAGGGATTCCCAATCCGATCTGGCCAGGCAGCGAAGCACCGCCGAAACATTGCTTCATGAAGCTGAAGCCGAGCTTGCCAAAGCTGAGATGCTCGAAATGCGCGACGGCAAGGCGCGCGAGCCGGAACCTGCCCCACCGCGCAGCGCAATGATCGGCTGATCCTTAATTCAGACTGTCAGATTTCAAACGGCCTCGCCGGCTTCGCCGCGGGGCCGTTTTCATATCCGGCCGGAAAAATTCACCGACAGATGCAAGAAACCTGAAATTTTCGGATGAAAATCGGGAACAGCTGCTTGCAAACAAGCAAAAAGGCCCGGCCCTGTCGGGCCGGGACCTTCCGCTGATGGTTCGCAAACAGCCATGAAAATATGGCGGGACGGCTTCAGATCATTGTGCCGGAGCATGTTCTGTCCCTAAACCATCACGTGGTCCCGGGATTGAGATTTTTCTCAGAACAAAAGTCTGAAGCGACGGAAACGGATCCAAAAGATCAGAAAAGGCTTCAGTGCCGATATTGCTGAATTCGCGTGGTGCGAAGGCCCGCAAGCCCGTATTCATCGATCGACGCCTGCCAGGAAAGAAATTCCTCGGTCGTCAGGGCATAGCGCTGACAGGCTTCTTCAAGGCTTAGAAGACCTCCCCTGACGGCTGCCACAACTTCAGCCTTGCGCCGGATGACCCAGCGTCTCGTATTCGTTGGCGGCAGGTCGGCAATTGTAAGCGGGCTGCCGTCCGGCCCGATTACGTATTTGACTCGCGGTCTAACAAGATCGGTCATCATACTCTCTACTAAAAAAACGCAAGAACCAATCGCTGCCACACTACCGCCACAGCTTTAAAAATTGCCTAAGCGGTTCCTAATGGATAAGTAACGAACATGAACGTCACGTTAGGGAATGGTCGGGCCTTTGATTCAAATGCGATTCAAAGGCTACCGAACGTTCCCGAGGGCCTGAGTTGAAGGAAAAACGGGTCTGGCAAGCGATCGAAGCCTGACCTATATTTGCCTGACTGGCCTGTTTCCGGCATACCGGACCGAAATGCGGTCGCATCCTTTTGGAACAATGACATGAACAGCCTTGACCTTCCCGCACGCCCGCAGGACACGCGTGTCGTCGTCGCCATGTCCGGCGGCGTCGATTCCTCCGTTGTGGCCGGGCTGCTCAAACGTGAAGGCTACGATGTCGTCGGCGTCACGCTCCAGCTCTATGACCACGGTGCGGCAACGCACCGGCCGGGCTCCTGCTGTGCCGGGCAGGACATAGACGATGCACGCCGCGTTTCCGAAACGCTCGGCATTCCCCATTATGTGCTCGACTACGAGAGGCGTTTTCGCGAGGCGGTGATCAATCCCTTCGCCGAAAGCTATGTGCATGGCGAAACGCCGATCCCCTGCGTTTCCTGCAACCAGACGGTCAAGTTCGCCGATCTTCTCGCCACGGCGAAGGAACTGGGCGCCGACGCTCTGGCCACCGGCCACTACATCCGCTCGCGCGCGAACGGTGCGCACCGTGCATTGTATCGCCCGCTCGATGCCGACCGGGATCAAAGCTATTTTCTTTTCGCCACGACACAGGACCAGCTCGATTACCTGCGTTTTCCCCTGGGCGATTTGCCCAAGCCGGCTGTTCGCGCCATGGCCGAGGAGATGGGACTGTCCGTCGCGACCAAGCAGGACAGTCAGGACATCTGTTTCGTGCCGCAGGGCAAATATTCCGACATCATCGCAAAGCTGAAGCCCGGCGCTTCCACTCCCGGCGACATCGTCCATATCGACGGGCGTGTTCTTGGTCGCCATGACGGCATTCTGCGGTACACGATCGGCCAGCGACGGGGTATCGGCGTCGCTTCCGGCGAGCCGCTTTATGTCGTGCACCTCGATTCCGAGCATGCATGTGTAATCGTCGGCCCGCGTGAGGCACTGGAAACCCACAAGGTCTATCTGCGCGACATGAACTGGCTGGGAGATGAAGCCCTCTGCGAAATTCCGCCTGCAGGCATGGAACTCTTTGCCAAGGTTCGCTCCACACGCCCGCCCCGCCCTGCCATCCTGCGCCACGAAAATGACACTGCGGTCGTTGAACTGGTCGATGGCGAATCCGGCGTCGCGCCGGGACAGGCCTGCGTTCTCTATTCCGATGACGGCAACGACGCCCGCGTTCTGGGGGGCGGCTTCATCGGCCGCTCCGAGCGCGGAGCAGAAGCCGAAGCCATGCTGTCGCGTCTCGGCGCGCGGTCTGCACAGGTAGCCGGCTGACCTTTGAAACAAAGAAGCCAATAAAAAAGGGCAGCCCGTGCCGCCCTTTTTTTATTGGCTGAACATCCCGTTCGGAGCCTTAGACAATCCGTTGGTGGCGTACGGTTCCGGCCGTCAGCACCTGCAGAACGCGGATGGCTTCCTCGCCATTGGTTCGCGGCTCTGCGCGGGTCTCGATGCACTGGATAAAGTGCTCAAGCTCCCGCGTCAGCGGCATGCCCTGCTCCACCGGAACGTAGTGCGGCTCGTCTGCTGTGAAGGCCCACTGACCGCTGTCCTGCCAGATGGAGTGGTGATAGACCGCCAGCTTGCGCTCCCACGGCTCGACATCGTCGAAAACTGCCATTCCCTTCGTGCCGACAACCGTCAACCGCCGCTCGCGATACGGATTGAGCCGCGACGCAAACAGGTGCCCGCGCAGATTGCCGGGAAAACGCATATGCAGATGCGCGAAATCGCTGAGATGATCGAGCGCTGCCGCCCCTTCCCCATGGACCTCTACCGGCGCCGCGCCGGTGATGGCCAGGATCATGGAAAGATCGTGCGGGGCAAGGTCCCACAGCGCATCATTTTCGGTATGGAATTTTCCGAGGCCCAGACGATGCGAATGGATATAGCGGATTTCGCCCAGCTCGCCGGCATCGACCAGCGCCTTGAGCTTCTCGAAGGCCGGGTGGAAGCGCAGCACATGACCGACCATATAAACACGGCCCTTGTCCCTCGCCGCCGCCACGGCCCGCTCCGCGTCCTCTACGGTGAGCGCAACCGGCTTTTCCACAAGCACATCCTTGCCCGCCCCGACAGCGCGGATGGCCGCCTCGGCGTGGAACTGCGGCGGAAGTGCCATCACGATGGCATCGACATCTTCACGTTCGAAAAGCTCGTCGGGAGTGAGCGCCAGACAATTCTGTTCGCTGGCAAAACCTTCGGCACGGTCACGATTGGCATCGGAGACCGCGTAAAGGGCACCAAGCCCCTTCAGGGTACGGACATGGTTGCTGCCCCAATATCCGCATCCAAGGACGGCAATACGCGGTTTCATCAATCATAAACTCGAAGATTCAGGTGGCTGACACATAGCGGCGGCCCGGATCGAACTCAACCCCACCCGTTCACGCCGGCAAATTTCACTGCGGCAGAAAACAGCGTCAAATCCCCAGGCAAGTGCTTTTGCCTGCTTGACACAATTGCCATGGCCACCTTATATCCGCGCGACCTTGGCAGAGGGCATCGCAGCGGCGAGTTGCGGTAACGAACCTTTGCACCGGGGCGGAGTAGCTCAGTTGGTTAGAGCAGAGGAATCATAATCCTTGTGTCGGCGGTTCAAATCCGTCCTCCGCTACCAATCTTTTCAATGACTTAGGTCAAAAATCGCTAAGAAACCCATCGCAACACGTTCCGGAGAAAACGTAATGTTTTCAAGGCTTGCAACGTGTTGCAATTAATTCCATGCAACATAACTGCAACACGCAAAACGCCCCGCCACCCTTGCGAATGACGGGGCGCCATGTGCTTTCCTCAGTGGTAGCCGCTACAGGGTGGTGGCCGGTGGCGGATTGCGTAGATGGATGTGTCGCCGGCATAGGGACACGACACATCCAGCCCCCATCCCTTGTTATCGGGCGGGACCGCACCCTGGTTCGTCCCATTGAACGCAGGTGCGAGACACTGTTAGGTGGTGCCGGTGGCTGGGTTAGGGCTTGCTGCTGTCGAGCGCTGCCAGAAGGCCGCGATACGCTTCTTGATGTTCGGGGCCGCCCACATCCTCCATATCCTCCGGGGCCGACCATGCCCAAGCAATCGCGTTCTTGATGGGCTCGTCTTCTTCTGACGCGATGGCGTCATCCTCTACAACCGGAGGAGCGGGAAGCGGCATCCAGTGGGTTGCGCCTTTTATCGGCTTGATACAGTCGCCTGTGCTTTCATCCCACCAATCGTCGCCTGAATCTTTACTGACTGGCGCTAAGCAATGTGGTCCCGTGTCGCTCTCAGTGATGTAGACCATAAACGGCCGCCCGTCGCGCGGCGCTGTCTCGATAGGCTGCCAAGTCATGCCGTTGCCCCTTCCAAAAACATCTTCGTGAGGCATTCGGACAGTTCCGCGGTAGCCCGCACTGCGTGTCGAACCCGATCGTCGTCTTCCGATGTCGATTCGCACAGAAGGTCCCATGCGATTTGCGCCATCACTTTGACGCGCCACATCTGATCCTCGAAATTCGTAGGAACGGTCAGGTGCATGTCGTTGGGCCTGCTCATGCCGCCATCTCCTCTTCCGACGGCCCGACCGCCTCAAGGTTGAGTTCCGTCATTTCCCCGGAAAGCCGCTCGGCAATATCGTAGGCTAGATGGAGGACCGGCAAGCGCCAGTCGTTGGCGCTCTCGCCATCGAGCATCATAAGCTTCAGAAGGCCGGCAAGGTGATAGGCGTCATTGCAGGCGGTGACGAACCGGGGAGTCTCGTAAGGATGTTTTGGGGTGGGTGGTGAGACATTGTTAAGCATGTCGGCGGGCTCCTGTTGTGTTATGAAATCAGTATGTGGTACTGATAACAAGACAAAATCAGGACGTCAATACGAAATCGGTACACTGTCACGATGAATGCGATTCAATGCAAAATGGCACGCGCCGCTCTGGGGTTAGGCGTAAGAGACCTAGCGAAACTGGCCGCGGTGTCCGTCGATACGGTCTCACGCCTCGAACGCGGCGAGGAGCTAATGCCCCGCACCGTCCAAGCCATCCGCGCCGCCCTCGAATCGTCCAGCGTCGAGTTCATCAACGACGAGCGCGGTGATGGCGTTGTGCGGTTGCGTCGTCAATAATCCCTGATAAATGGACCCGGAACTTGAGGTTCGGCTCTACGGGCGCCATGAAGATGGCGGCTTTGAGACTCTTATTGCCTACACCGCAAAGTATTTCGACGGTAATATTCCCATTCCGGGCGACACGATAGTGACCTGCCCCGGGTCCGTCGCTCTCGTGTCCTACAGGGTCATCGACCGATACTTCATCACCGACGGCTTCTTTGATCGGGGATGGGCACTACTGGTCGAGCGAGTTGCGAAGGCGCCTGATTTAGCTGAATTGGGAAGGCAGTGGGTCGAGGACACAAAATTTTTCAACGAGCTCCAAGATGAAGATCCTAATCAATGGAAAGGAGGTTGGATCTCCCCCGAAAAACTCGACCGCTCGAACCGCGATCCCGCCTATTGGACGTTTGAGCGGAAGGAACTGCTCCGCCAAGAACGCGAAGCCCGCGTGGCCGCGATGAGCGCTGGGGAAAAAGCACAAGAAAAAAATGAGTAGGTATTGCGCGGTAACGGTGGCGCCCCCACCTTATCTTATAACTTCGAAATAGCCGCGTGTGTTTGAGGGAATCACCTAATCGGCTTGCAAAAAAATCCCTCAAAACATGGCTGGGCGACGACAAGCGGCTACATCAAGAGCCTGTCGTCATAGAGATGGAGAGAGCATTGAACGCTCTTTTTGTTCTCGAAGCCAGCCAGTCGACCGGAAGTCTCCGGCTGGCGCTTGACCTTAGGGTCAACATGGCGGCAGTTCTGATATTCTTCAGTCGACTGTTCTAAAGGAAGAGCCCGGCTTCGCGCCGGGCTTTTTCTTTATTGACTCCCCTCCAGCCCGCGCCATGATGCCTGCGGGTTATTTGGGAGGGGAATGATGCCTGAAACTAGGCGCCTTGTGCCGCGGGTCACTGACGTAGAACTATTGTCATTCTTCAGTAACGCAGCGTCAAGCATCGGTGCCCCGAGCTTCTCAGTTTTAGAATTCGGAGGAGCCTCCCCATTTCAGGTAGAAACCGGAGACATCCCAGACGATTACGGTGAAACTGCTGTCCTTCGAATTGCGAAAGCAGAGGTCTACCATTTGAGATTTCGGATTGTCTTAGACCGGCAATCTACAGATCAGGGGGACGCCGCACTTTTCGATACGCTTATAATAGAAAATACCGCGGCCGAGGGATCCCAGCCAAGGCAAGGGGTTGAACCCAAAGCCATACGTGACATCCAAGACTTAGTTGCTTCTACCTTCGGCAAAGATGATGAAAAGGTTAGCGGACTTTTCAGAAATCCGAAACTTTTTCGAGATCTTCTTGCGTCGCATCATCGACAAAATGTACAACTTCAGAAGACTGTTCTAACGGTCGGAGAGCAGGCAGCCGCCGCAAGAGTTGCTCTTGAGCAAGAGTTCAGTCGTAGGCGAGCTACGTTGGACGACGAACAACGTCGAGAAGACGCAGCTAGAGAAGATGCGCTTAAAGCCAAACTTGCAACCCTAAGCGAGAAGGAGAATGCGCTCACTGCCCGTGAGAAGGAGTTGGACGATCGAAGCAACACCCATGCCAGACGCGAACTTCATCGAGATCTCAAAAACAAAATAGCGCAGCGGGCTGACAGCCTACGAGTTACACCAGAAACGATAGCAAATCGTAGACCAATCCACTTAGCCGTAATGGCCGCCAGTTCTGGACTGGTAGCGCTAATATTCTTCTTTACGAGCCAAGCAGATTTATCATCACAGGGATCTGGGGCAACACTATCCATCATTGCAGGAGCCAAGCCGCTAACGCTCACAATAGCACTTTTGGGACTTATTGCTTGGTATCTGCGCTGGATGAACCGCTGGTTTGAGCGCTACGCCGACGCAGAGTTCCAACTCAAGCAGTTCGATCTGGATATTGACCGGGCGAGTTGGGTCGTTGAGACTGCACTCGAATGGAAATTATCCCAAGACAGGCCTATGCCTGAACACCTTCTTGAAACAATATCAAGAAACCTGTTCTCGAAAAGTGAGAAGGACGAAAGTGCAGACATCCATCCCGCAGACTATCTCGCTTCCGCAATATTAGGGCGAGCATCCAACGTAAATCTCAAGGTACCCGGGGGCGAAATTTCATTGACAGGTAAAGATATTGGGAAGCTAAAAAAGGATCAATTGTCATAGATAGTTGAATTTTCAGCGCGCAAAAGATAAATGATTAATAAGTTTGTACCCCCCCCGGCGCCGACCACAATAGCCGGCGCCGGGATTGGTATGGCTAAGCCGCCTCCATCCACGCCGCAGCCTTGCCGTCCAGCTCCGGCCTGTTCTTCTCTCCGACCACATCGGGCCAGTTCCGCAACCGTTCGACGCTCACGCCTTCAGCGCGCACGGTAGTCAGGTCGACATGTCCGCCGACGGCGTAGAGCACTGGCTGCTCTGGATGAGCAAGGTAAACCATCTTCGTCCGGCGGAATGCCTCGAACAGACCGGCGCTGGCCTCTGCCAGAGTCTCCGTCGCCATTCTCTCCGGCAAGCCGTACTCGGCCATCATTTCGGGGCTCGGACCCGGTGCGCCGGCCCATTCCTTACCGACATCATAGAGAACGAGCGGATCGTAGCCCTCGAATCCGCACGTCGTGAACCAATGAAGTTGCGGCACTCCGACATCTGAACGCTGTCAATAACACCATCGATCGGGATTTCGCGTAGCCGCTCATATCGCTGCATCGACCTGCCGAACAATCCAAATTGGCAACGCGACAATTCGCGACTTCGAGCGTGATAAGTCGACACCGCAACACCCACACTTGACGTGTTGCGCCGGACGTTTGAATCTGCTGCCGTCCTGTTCATTGCAAGCAGCGTGAATGGTCCGGGTGTTAGGCTGCTGCACAGGGAGTAATGGACCCGCTATGGCGTTACCTACCAGCACTAACGATATAAGCGTCGCAGCTAGAGAATCCGGGTTGCCCGGGAGCGCAGAAGGCCCCCAGGATGCATACCGTCACATACTGGGCGGGGTCATCGTTGGTCACTATTTCGGGGTCGGAGGAAGGGCAATTGTCGGGTTGGTCAACTTATTAGAGAGGCATCAGCCGAACCGAACGCTTGATAGCCGACTGAACGACATTCATAACAACAATGTAGGATTTGAAATCGGCCTCCAGGATGGAACTCTCGATGAGAAGTTGGGATTGGTAGCCGATATGTTTCGAAAACCAGGTGGCAACGATCGACAACGTGGACGTCCTGCGTACACCAATACAGAATATGGGACCGCATTTGATATCCGAACTCATGCAGTCATAGACTCGCTGCAAGGGAGGACAGATCGAACCGCTCGATCCAAGCCAACACAAACGCCCGCTCCAACCTCTGGCGACATGCATGGGCCACCGCCACCATCAGTTGAGCGAGGTGAAAAGCCTGAAAAGCCTCCAGTAATCACGCGACCTCTTGGCAAGGTCGTTGACGAAAACATCGCATTGATAGACCTATCTGAGAAAGAGCTTCTATTTCTATTGCGGTTGCTCATCACGGAGATAAACCCACCATCGATAGATGATGATGGTGTTCCGGAAAAGCCGATTGATCCGCCAACGCTAAAACAGACGCTGCAAAAACTTCGCACCGAGGCAGCGGGAGTAAGTTTGCGGGACTTTATGAATGCGATCATTACATTGAATGCAGGAAATCCCAAACTTCTTGAAAAGTCGCTCCTAGAATTCATGCGCCGACTCAGGACACCAAACCCACAAGGTACGTTGTTAGACGCAATTACAGATTGGACAGTGACTGATCCACCTAAAGAGCGATTTTCCCGAAAACCAGGCGGCCGCTTGTAGTTGAGAGGAATACCACGACAAGAGACCGCCGCGCTTCAGTATCAGTGCTTCCTGACAAACTCACTGCGTAGGACGAGCCCTTGATGGCTTGCAAGAGGCCGCATGCGTCATGTTCATAAACAGCAATCAAAACGGGCCGGGTGTGCAGTTGATGGATCCGACATGAGCGACAACCAACGCCTTCTGTCACGGCAGGAGGCAGCCGCCTATTGTGGAGTGAGCGTTTCCACATTCTCAGGGTGGGTGGCCGCGGGCCACATTCCGCGGCCACTATTTGGTTCGCGCCGATGGGACAAGAAGGCGATAGACGACTGCTTGGATAAGGCTTCCGGGTTGTCGCGGCCTATCTCAACGCAGGAGGAAGATCCATTTGAGAGATGGCTGAGGAAAGCCCATGCGAGTTAATTTTAAATGGTATAGCCAATGTCTGGAGGGGCTAATACGATTTTGCTTTCAGCGAATGACTATCCGCTTCTAGTCAGTCGTAGCTCCTAAAAATTTAGGAACAAGGGACATCCCATTGAATCCCCTCCCGCCGGCGGGCGAAAGGGGGGTGCCCAGTTTTGGGCACCCCCTGCGCGATCAAGGAAGATACCACCCATACCCCTAACCATACCTCGCCATCAGCTCGGCCAACTCATCCTGCCCCGGCGCCTCGTCCTTCTGCTCGCCATGCAGCATGGCCCAGCCTTTGACACACTGCGCGAACTCCCACGGGGTCATCTGGTCGACTTCACGGGGTTTCAGGCCAATCGCAAAGCCGACAAAACTTGACTTCACCTCGCCTTTACGCATCGTAAGGGCGAGAGGGTACCATGCAGGAAGACACACCTAAACGCCGGATCGACTGGACTGGAGATGAGACCGCACGAGCTCGATTCTTTAAGCGAAGTATAACCGGCAGCTTGATAGGAATCGGGATTATCCTGCTCGTCGCCGCGTTTCTGCCGGTTTGATCCATGCTTATCATTGATATCGCCCTGCCGCTCATTCCTATCGCTCTGGCTATCTGGGCGTGCATAGCTTTGTTTCGTCTGCCTTCCGAGGAAACTGCCGATCTCGACGATAGCTGGTTCGACCGGCACAAGCGCTGATTGCTGCCCTCGATTAACCTTCTTCATGATTGCGCTATCCGGCAGGGAACCAGACGGTGCGTCAGCCCAACCAAAAGTTGTTGAAGTTTGCGGTTTGCCCCTTAGCGTTCATTGAAGCATCCATATAGTGCTCCCGGTACACAACAGCTTACCGGGGACAATCATGGAAGCTATTCTCGCACAACTCGTAGGAGGCCTCGCTGGTGGCGCTGCTGGTGGCAAGGTTGTCAAAGACTCTGACCTGGGCAACATCGGCAACCTGATCGCTGGAGCCATAGGCGGCGTCGGAGGCGGCTCGCTACTTGGTTCACTGCTTGGTGCTGGGGGCGCAGCGGCGGGCGGGCTGGATATCGCAGCTATTGCTGGTCAGCTTGTCGGCGGCGGCGTGGCGGGTGCCGTTGTGCAGATCGTTATCGGGTTGATCATCAACAAGGTTATCAAGAAGGCTTGATCCGTGCATAAATTCGAAATCTATCGCGACAAAGCTGGCGAGTTCCGCGTCCGCTTCAAATACAACAGCGAGATCATGTTCTCGACCGAAGGCTACTCTTCCAAAGCCAGTGCGCAGAATGCCATTGACTCGATCAAGAAGAACGGGCCAGCCGCACCGGTTGAGGATAATAGCTGATTCAAGAAGAGCTCGGCGCTGGGCCGAACGATAGACCGGAGTTGGACCCGTTCGAGCAGTGGGAAGCGGAGCAGGAGAAAAAGAAGCGGGTGGGGGAGAAGCGGAAGGAAAAGAAAGAGTAGGCCTTTTCCTTGAAAGCTATCTCTTGGCTACTTGCTTAATGTGGCTGCAAGCCGGCCAGCCAAAACCAACTGGGGAAAGAGATCACCAGATATTGCGTCAATTGGTCGTATGTATATCAAAAATAGTGCTGATCGGAAGCGCAGTGTCTCTGACAAAGACCTAAGTGCTGCGCTCCCGACGTTAGCTGGCGCACCCGCGTTCGGGAGGTGGTAGCAGCCACCTCCCGTTCGGACGCCAAAATTATATTACAAACCTTTGCGCGGCAGGCAACGCCGCAAAATTTAGATCACAGCAAATGTGAAGTTCACCTTACGTGTGGTTCTTGACTCCCCTCCCGTCCATGCCAACATCAACATTGGGTTTATGGGAGGATCATAAGCTACTACTGCGTCAACCACGCCGTTCAGCCGAACGAGGACCATGAGGTTCACGTTCTTGGATGCACCTACTGGCCGTCAAGCAACATGCCGCTAGGACATCACGCTTCATGCTCAACATCTGTAGCAGAAGCCAAACGGTACTATCCGCGATCTAATGGCTGCTACTGCCGGGTCGTGCGCGGCTTGATCATGTTGTCAATGCGGCTGGTCAGGGCATCGATTCGCGTGCCGATGGATTCCATCGCCCGCAGCAATTGGTCAGTCTGCCGCTGCATGCCGTCTTTCGTGGCAAAGTTCTCGGCAACGTGAGTTTGGAACTTTGCAAGCTCGCGCTGCGCAATCCGCCCCTCTTCGCCTGCCTTATCAATGAGCGCCCACATGCGCCAGAATGCACCCGTGATCGCGCCAAGGACGAGGAAGGCTACGCCGATTTCGATAGTCATCCAGCCAGCCCCCGCAACCCTACGACCAGCGACAGCGCCTGCACATAGGCCCACGCCGACACCCCCGCCACTACGGGCGCAAGCCACATAGGCGCGCCAGCTTTTCGTTCTCGGCCAGTATCTGCCGAGCCGTGCCTTCCGTCAGTGTGTCCGTCACACTGGGCCGAATGGGTTTTGCTATGTCGCAATATGATCCCCCGCTAGTCGCGCATCCAGCGACCAAGGCGCTCAGACACAGCGCCGCTATCCAGGCCGTCGACTTCATGCTCGACTTTCCTTGCTTTGTTGATTTCGTTGAGTCTGGTCTCTGTGGCGCGGGCAGCATTGTCCTTGCGGCCCTTGGCATACGCCGCGAACAGGATGGCCAGCGCTGCGCCAATGGCCGCCAGATAGCGGCCTATGCGGCTGGTCAGGGCGGTCCATAACCCGGCCAGCATCACCCCAACCCCAGCTTGCGCCGCACCTGCGGCATGGCAACGATTGCATAAATGGACAGACCGACCAGAGCCGCGCCCAGCAGTAGTTGCAACATCGGATCAAGCGCGCCGATGCCAGCGAACACCGTGCCGATGCCACCCGTTGTCAGCCACGTCCAAAGGCGCTTGCTGGTCAGGAGGCTTTCGTCTTTGGGTTCTGCTGGAGTTGCGGCTGGGTCTGGTTTGGGTTCCGGGACGGTCACAGGGTCGAGCGGCTTCTCTGCCCCCTGCCCCCGCAGCGCAATCAGCAGCGCCGCAACTCCCAACTGTTGGTCGACGTGGTTCGGATCGTACTTGCCGTCCGCGACGTACTTGCCTTTAACATACTGGTTGGTGCCGGCCCAGAGGTACGGCGACGGCAGGCCCTTGTTTCGGTAGCCGAGGCCGTTGTAGCGCTCCAGCAAGTCCAGCGTCGCAGCGAGCGACCAGTCCTTATTCTTGCCTGCATAGGGGTGGCAGTTCATCAGGGCGTCGATTGCCGCATGCTCCCACGACGCAAACGGGCCGCGCCCTTTCGGCACTAGCGTCGTCTTTCTGCCTGTGCCGATGATCTTCTGGCCGTTGTGCAGCACCCCCGCAAACGAGCCCGAAGACTCGCGGTAATGGATCACCGCGATGACGTCCCACGGAACGCCGGTCTTCGAGGCAACGGCTTCATAGCGCGCTTTATTGGCGCGTATCTTCGCGGCCCGCGCCTCTATTTGAGTCGAGCGCGTGAATTTGGCCGCGTTCCAGCGGTCAATGTTTTTCATAGCGATGTCCTATTTTTTCGGCTGGCTACCTGCGGCAAAGTTCCGCCATGCGCATGCGCCAGCAATGATCTCGGTCCCGTAGCACCGCGCCGACCACACGGCAGAACAGGCAGTCATGGCCGCGCGAGCGAGCCATGCGCCCACACAGCGTTTCGCCGGGCTGGCCATGGAACGCAGAATTAATGGCGCGCGAAAGGTTGCCGAGGGCGCGGACAAGTCGCGCTCGGGGATGAGGCATGGATTTGGGCTTTCGGGTTGTCAGAAATAATTGCCGGACTATGGTCGCCTGCGGCTTTCTTCCATTAGCCGCAGGGCTGGTGCGCTATCCGGCAGGGAACTTGACGGTGCGCCAGCGTACCTTGCGCCACCAAAGACCTTGGCTATATTCGACTTGCGGCCTCCCAACAGGTCGCAGAGCCGGCGCACCCCTTGTTGCCCCAATCAACTATCGCGGAGCGCCGGCTCACCCTCTAACGATCAGCGTCATCCATTAAGATTGACATTAGGGCGTTTGCCGCTCAGATGTTTTTCGCGGCCCCCGCCCGGGTCGCAGAGCCGGTGCTCTCTCCCCCAAGGACCATACGGAGCGCCGGCTCTTTTTTGATGTGCGAGCGAGCAAGATCGGGCCGGAAAGGGCCGGTGCTACGGTTTTAAGGCCGCTGGGGTGGCGTCAACTGCTACCCGCCCGCGCTATAAGGAAGAATAGCGGGCGCTGATCATCCAGGATGGGGAATTAATCAATAAGGCGGTATAAAGAACTTATCCAAAAAAACCTCATTGGAGATTTACATGTCTGACCCGTTTTATAGACCCTTTGAAACTATCCAATGGGCAAGGGAAGCAATCAATGAGTTCGAGTCGACATTGCGCGAGTTCTTTGACAGTAAGCCTTATGGCGAAGTCACAGATCTCGATGCAGAGACGGGCGACAGTGTCCTCAAATTTAAACTCATCCGCGACCTCCCGACTGGCTTGGCCAGAAAGGCGACTGAAGCCCTTAACAATATTAGGCATTCCTTCGACCAAGGGCTTTATGCGGGCTGTGTTGCAGTCAAGCGGCGACCCAAGAAGGATATCCATTTCCCTTGGTCTACTACTCCCTCCGACCTTGAGGGGAAGCTCTCCAGACACAACGATGTAATCCCCTCCGAATTTTGGGATATCATACGCGGGGAGCATCCATACCCCGCTAGTGAACGGTACCCCGGAGGCGATGACATTATTCGAGAACTTGCCAAGATAGCGAATGGGAAACACACTATCGGCCTCAAGGTGGTCGGAATGGTTAGCGGCGTCAGATACCCTGATGCCAGAAGTGGCCCTCTCGGTGGGGGACCATTCTCGCTGCCGTTCCCTCAGTGGAATTCGGAAAAAAACGAGTTGATTATAGCCCGGTATCAGGGCGATTGGAGATTCAAGAACAACTACGAGATTGCATTCCAGGTAGCTCTTGATGAGGCCGGGCCTCTTCGGAATGTACCCGTCACCGCCGCCTTTCACGCTTTTGCGGAAAAGTCCGAACAATTCACAAAGGCTCTTAAAATCAAGGCAATCGAGCTGCAAGGTGATTCTTCTGAGTAAGGTAACAAGACAGGATTACTTGACTTAAGAGCCCAGTTTGCCACCACTACGCCAACGCCCACTTGTTGCTGTACGATACCAGCCGCACCGCTGATCCAGCTGCGATCGTAAACCCTGCATGGATATTGTTGCCGGCCGGGAACACCACGTCATTGAGACCGGCAGGCACGCTGACATAAGCCTGCGCGCCATTGACGGCGGGCTGAGGAAGCGCGGTTGTCGCAGACAGAGTTATCGAGCCAGCCCCTGAGGGAGACGACAAGACCAGCCGCATATCCCTGTTTTCGAGCTGCGCGGTAGAGATGCTTGCCCCGTCAACAACGGCTACAGCAGAAGAAATTGACCGAGGGGAAAGAGCCTTTGACCCAGTGGGCCGCGCCGCGCCGCCGCCATGGCTGATAATGGGTACATCAGCACCCGAATAAGACAGGCTCGAACCGATATCATACCGGACCGGAAGGTGACTGAAGTGCGTGCCGGACTGGATTACGCCGGGTCCGAGAACAGCGTTGAGGTTGATCCCGTCTACCGACCAAGACCAAGAGCCACGACTGAAGATTGCAACCCAGCAAGCCTCATCGACTGTAATCCCCCGAATTCGAGCGACGTACTTCCCGGCCGGGCCATACTCGACCTCTTCGAGGAAGATCGGAGCGCCCAGCCTTTTGCCTCCAATCTGAGAAAGCTCCAGATCGCCACAAGGCACACCGTTGATGCGAACGCCATTGGCGTTGACGCTGGTGGGATTGGTGGTGTCCTCATGATCCAGCCTGACATTCGCGATCCTGCCGGATATGGAGTTTTGAGCGTAAACGCCCATTCTGGCAGCGGTCGCGAGCAATGGCAGCCTGGCGTCGTACTGCACGCCGTCGATGTACACATTGTAAAAGCAATGATTTTCGGCCTTGGCCTCATTTGCTCCACGCCCATATCCCTGAGCTGACAGCACCACTGCATACACACCACTGGTGACGCTGGTTTCGGACCTGACATTTTCCAGATACCCATCACTGGCAAAGCCGTTGTGCGCCAGCGCGCAGCACGAAGATTGGTCCTCGGGGTCGTAAACGTCACTCACATCGAAGTCATAAACGCTGTCCTGATCATACGCATGGCGGCATCGGTAGCCGTGAGCCTTCCGCACCCGAACGCCGGTCACGGCATACAGGGCAAGGCCGTAGCCTTCCCCCGATCCGCTAGAGCGCGGCCGATCACAGATGGTGTCATTGCTGGAAAAATTGATGGAGTAACGGCAATCAAATGCCCTGCCAGACGTGTTTTCCGAGCGATGGCGATCAAAGTCCACCCCATCACAATTCCAGACGGAAAAGCCCATGCCGATATGCGTGTTGGTAGGATGGGCTTTGCCGTTGCGAATTGATGCATTTTTATGCTGCACCGGAGAGTAGTAGAACTTGAGCGCACCAGCGCCTTTGTATGAGTAGAGGGGCCATTGCAGGTAGACGGTATTCCCCTCGACGCGATCGATTTTGATCACCTCGTAGTTGACCCCCTGAGTGCCACCGGGCCGCACCGCGCTATCCCACAAGTAGCCAATGTGACCACTGGCAAAAAGGGACGATGCGCCGACAACGGTGAATGAGCGCGCTCCGCGCTGAAGCACCACTTCAGTCACATCATAGGCGGTTCGCGGGCTGTGGCCCATCTGGACGATTGACTGATTGTCCAACGTGTTTACGAGCGTCGATCCGTTTAGATCGAGGTCGAACACCTTGCCGGGGGAAAGGAAATGACCCAGAAGCGTCTGCTTGTCTGGCCATACGATTTTGGAATTGGCCGGCAGGCCTGCGATGATCCTGTTGTAGATCGTGGTGTTGTCAGCGACAGCCGACGACACACCAAATGCAGTCGCTGCGTAAGCGCCTTGCTGATCTGGCAGCACATACAGCTTGACGCCGGCCGCCGTCTCGACGTGATGATCGGTAGCGCCCGTGGATGCCTCCTCGTACAGGAATTCACCGGCCTGCCATACTGTGCCTGCTCCGCCCGGAGCCCGCATGCTGGAAAGTAGATCTGGAATAGATTTGTATCGAAACGTCGGATCATAGAGGGCGGCCTCGGTGGCGGCAGTCTCAGCCCTTTCAGCCTGCGCTTCTGCCGCCGCAACAATCGCCGCGCTGGCATAATCGGATAGCAGTCGGTAATTCGCGCCGTCATCCAGAAACAGATAGATGCCATCGGCAACCAGACCGCCAGATGCAATCTGATTGCCGCTGTTGGTCAGGAGAGGCTTGCCATTGATGGTGACGTTGCCGGTGTTGGGCTCGAGTACGCCACCAAGAATATAGACCGCAGATCCGGGATTGTCGGGCAGTTCAGAATCGGGCTCAGCTACAATGTCGTTAGCCGTGCCGCCGGTAACCGCAAACGAGATTACTCCGCGCGCGAGCTCGATATCGCCGCCCTGCCCCGCGATCAGAGCGAGAATGGCGCTCTCGTAGCTCTTGAGCAGGCGACGGATTTCAGGCTTGCGCGGATTCCACTTACCGCTGGATGGAACCTTGTCAGTGACAAAATCCCGGAAAACCTGAACGGGATCGAAATCGGGGAAAGCCATGCTTTTCTCCATACGAAAGCGCCCCGCCGCGGCAGGGTCTGAGACTCAAATTTTCGAAGTGATCAGTTGTCGGGGCGGGTCAGGTGACGGTGATCGGACCTACGGCCACAGGGACACTTTCGACGCCTGATGCGTTGGCCGCGCGGATCCAGTAGTAGTAATCGCCAGCGGCAAGGCCGGTATCGCTCCAGCTATCAGCCAGAGACGGCGGACCATATTCTACGCGGACAGGAGCCCCGGATTCGACGTTGCTCGTGTTGCGCCTGATATGCGCCGCGACATAGTTCGGGCTGTTAGGCGCCGTCCACGACACACTGACGGCTCCAGTCCCGCCAACGGCATCGACACCTTCGACAATGGCAGGCGCAGTCGGATCGGCAACCGGTGTCACGTATTCCGACGCTGACCATTCGCCCTGCCGACCGTTCGCCTGCGAATATCGGATCTGCGCTTCATACTGGACGCCATCGGAAAGAGCACCGGTTTGGGCTTCTGTTGCATCGTCGCCTATAGGGATGACGGTCCAGTCCGAAGCAGACACCTGCTTGTAGCGCCCATCTACCTTCAGAGATCTATTTGCTGGCCGCGCGAACGTGATGACACCAAGCGGCACCTGCTGATTTCCGACAGTGATTCGGGTAACGCCAAAAGACAGGTCCGCGGGCACCGGAATGGTGCTTTCGACATTCGTTTCCTCGGCAATAGGAGCCTCGCCCTCCTCTGCCGCTGCATCCCACGAAAAAGCCTCGGCCGGCATGGATGCCACCTGAAGAGTGCAACCCAGAAGTATGCCGCCCTCCCCGAGGTTGAACCGGAAATCCTGCACCTCGAACGCGTCATCAATTCCGAACAGCGGATAACGGATGCGCACCCGCCGTTTACCGAACGCCGCCAGACCGCGAAGATTGCACCGGAACTGCCCAACCCATTTCGGGTTTGCGCGGTAATAGGCCCGCTTCATCAGCCGCCGGCACTGGCCGTGAGACGGTGCCATGTTGAATTCAGCCGGAGATATGATCTCCCCGCGCTCATCCACATCATCGGAATCAACCCATGCTTCCGCATCCGTCGCCTGGTAGTCGTGATCCGGCGACAAGAAGGTCGCTGCAATAATGTTGGCCGTGGTCATGATATCCCGACCACGAGAGACATCCGAGAACCCGACGATCGCATCGTCATCGAGGATGACGGTTGGCTCCTGCCACTCGTTGATGTCGAGCGTCACACCGCCATCAGGAGTCGGCACCAGCCAGCCATCGCAGCACGGCAGCATGCGGCCCAGCACATCGGCTGGCCGTTCGTCAAAACGGTAGCTGCCCCACAGCCGCCACGCCGGCTCTGTTCCGCCTGCCTTTAGGGCTACAGGAGCCGCCGCGCGGTTGAACGCACGCTTCCAGCCCTCTGCTGCGATAGGAGTACTGAACAGAGAATCCGGCAGTCGCATGCCATCGGCGTGCCCCATGTAATCTCGGACAATCGCAGCAGCATTGTCGGACCAGGCAACTGTCTCGGTGACCGGATTCCAGACCTTCGACCCCCGCGCGACGACGCGATAGAGCGTGTTGGTGACGTTGGGGAAGATCTGCGCAAAGGTTTCGGCGCCTGACGCCCCCTGAAACGCGTAGAGTGATGAAACACCGTCGCCGCGGTGCGATGCATCCCATTCAGGGAAGACAGCGCCGAGATCGCTATAGTGGGTTTCTGTCGGCAGGCCCATGCGGTACTGAATACGCAGGTGCTTCCACTTGCCATCATAGTTCCAAGGGTGTTCCTGCACGTAACCATTGATATCCAGCGTCACTGGCGCGTCATCGACCCAGATTTCTTCTATCGCGTCGAGTTCGCCTGTTCCCGTGACGATGACTTTGTGAAAGCTTCCTTCTTTGCTTTCACCAAAAGCCCACGGCCCAGAGGTCTTTACGCGTCCATAATGCCGCTGACGAGCTGCGGTCGGATTTTTGATGGAAGTTTGGACATCCTCCGGTTTCGGCTGCCTCGGCGCAAACAGGCGCGATGACAGATAGGATAAACCCACCGAAAGGCCAATTGTCGCTGCGGTGGTCAGTCCGGCGATAAACGCCGCGGAGCCAGCAAGGCCGATTGTAGCCGAACTCGATATAAGGGCAGCAAAGATTGCGCCCTCAATAAAGCCGGTTCGCACGACTCCATGCAAGCCGAGCGAATTATCGCCCGCAAAATTGATGCGCCCCCACTTCATATCGCCCAAGCCTTCCAATATGTGTCAGCCGGGAACAGCATCAGCCCCGATGAATTGCGCGAATGCCATCCATGGCGGCCGCGTATCGCAACACTGATCGGGATTTTTTCGTTGATCCGATCCCCGTGGATGACCAGGCCAACATCACCGAATTGCGGGTCCGCGGTCTTCTCCAGACCGACAGACCGCATAATGCGGTTCACGGCCACTGCGATGCCGCCCGGCTCTGTGAGCCACGCCTGCACATCGTCATCTGTCTCAAAGTCCCGGCCATAGCGAGCGATGGGCGAAAAGCCACGCACGAGAGCAACCCACTTATCTGCCATGCGCCCACACGCGCCGGGATAGGGCCGCAAGGAGGCTTCCCGGCGAAGGAAATCCGCCAGTGCAATTTCGATATCCACGAGGCGTTTTCCTCAGTAGGAAGGATACGTGATCTTCTTGTTGAGCAGGCTGGCCACGAAGCCAAAGAACTTATCGCCGGGCGATCTGGCCTGCTGGTCGCGATCCGTATTGCGGCCATGGGGCGGCCGAGAGCGACCGAAGAAGACGTTCTCGGCAGTCAGCGACACGCTCTGCACCGCGCCCTCTACCCCCTGCATTTCCGAGCGGGAAACCTTTGGCGGCTGCATGAATCCGAAAAACAAGGGGATCGGCACCGAAACACACTGCCAATCTGGATCGAACAGTTGCAGCGAGACGGTCACCATGCGCTGATCAACTTCCTTGGTTTCTGCCAATGCCTTCCCGAGGAAATCGAGAGGCATGTCGGGAAGACCGTCGAGCCCGAGGGTGATGGCTTCAGAAGTCGTTCCCGGCCCAGCAAGCCCCAATCCGTCGATCTGGCCGAACCCATACATTGGGCGATAGGTGTTGCCGTCCAGCGCCGGCAGGTCCGTGTTGCCGTTCCACGCACAGTACGGGCCGCTGAGGAAATCGAACTTTACGAGGAAGTCGCAACGCACTTCCGTCTGCGATAGGTGCTCGATCTGCTCGGGCGTGAAGAAGTCTTCTTCCATCACACATCCTCGATGAAATTGACGGTCGGGCTTCCCCACTTGCGCATGGCAAGCTCCAGATCCAACTCGCTATCGCTGGCAAGCCGCATGCGGCACACTGGATCATCGAAGTTGAGACGGGCACCATCCTCGACGGCTTCCCGCAACGGGGGGCGGAAAGTGAGCTCGCCGCTATCCGAGTCAAAACTGCGCACGCGATACAGCCGTTCCTCGACTGAGAAATGCTGCCCCGGCTGGATATCGCCGGCGACTTCCACATCAACCAGCATGGAAACGGCGCGAACTGGTGCCGCCTCTCTGGCGATGACTGAAATCACCCCGCCCTGATACAGCGATGTGTCGCTGAAGGGAGTTTCGTCGCTATGCGGAACGCGATCATAAAGTTCGTATTCATCAGCCTCTGCGAGGGCCGGCTGATACCCTCGACAGAGCGGCACAAGGATCGGATTTAGTCGACCTTCCAGTAGTGTCGAAATCGATCGATGAGCCAGAATGCTATTGCGATTGCGGACAAGCACATTAGAAAAGGTCGCCTTCCAGATGCCGGCATCACTGGAAACCACCTGCGTCTTGCCACTCACAGACGACGGCCCCGCTAACGTTCGCGGGGCGATATCAAATGCCACGTTCTGCGGGGGCAGAACGCCTACAGGCCAGCGAATTGTCATGGGTTACCCTAAAGCTTGCGAGCCTGCGTTTCGGCAATCATGCCCGACATCTGCCCGCGCACCGACTTCACGCTCTGCTGCACAGACAGTTGCACAAGTGCCCCGGAGCGAGTTCTGATTTGCTGGTCGGCAATATCGGCCATTCTGCCGCTGTCGTCCTGAAGCACGACGCGGATGGTTTCGGTGGAGGCGGGGCCTGAACGATTGACGTAGGATGGCGCAACCGGCGCTTGAATCTGCACAGGAACCTTTCCACCACTCGGCAGGGGGATTACGGCTTCCTGTCCATGAACTACACCTCGGGGCTCTCCGCGCCTTCCGCCGGTATTTGCGGTTCCTGATGCGAAGCCAAAAAGCTTAGGAATGAAGCTTAATATACTCCCTCCTCCGCCTCCAATTCCCTTCGACGCAGATCCAGCCTCGAAGAGCGCGTCCAGCAGGTCATTCTGTAGCTTGTCGACTATCTTGTCGATAACGCCCAGAAAGATGTTGCCCCATTCTTCAGTGGTGATCTTTCCGTCTTCAAGGGCCGATCGAACGTCCGACATAATGCCTTGCACAATGTCGCGCTGAACCGCCATTTCGTTTTGCGCCCGTCTTAGCTCCTCTGCCTGCCGAGCATACGCCGCAGATGCCTCGTCAATCTGCTGTATTTGTTTGGGCGTTAGCTGTGCATTCTGCCAATCCTGATCGCCCTTCTGTCGAGCCGCTTCGCGGGCGTCCTTCAGGGCTTTCTGCTCAAGGTCGAAAGCAACCTTTCGCTTCTGCTGTGCCTCGTACGACAGACCCAACTGCGCGCGCTCTTCTGCCAGCGCAATTGTGCGCTGCTTGATTGCCTCAATGTCTTCAAAGAAGCGGTCGCCAGAGGTCTTTTTGGGCGCTCTGGCTCCACCACCGCCACGCGGTTTAGGCGGCGCCTCAAACTCAATCAGTGGTCGGCTTGTTGGCGTTATTCCGACACTATCCGGAAGCTGCATGTACCCGGTCGTATTGTATCGAACGCGACCACCTTGAGATTCCTTGCCGACAATACCGGCAGACGCCTGTCTTGCCGCGGCAGCAGCCTCAGCAACGGCACGGAAGGCGGAGATGATCGTCGATACGTCCGGCGCATAGCCTGAAATGCGAGACAGTTCGGCCAGCAGGTCTTTGACCGAGATTTCGCCTTCGCGCGCCTTCTCAAGAAGGCCGTTTAGCTCTTCTCTGGCCTTGGCGGAGGAGATTTGATTGATCTCTGCTGCTAGAGCATTAACCGCCACTTGCACTGCATCAAATTTTCTTTCCGCATCGTCAAGCGCCTGCATCATCTCGACAACCGGATCGATCATCCCTCGAAGCTTAGTTACTGCCTCAGTCAGCCCCTCCCCCGAGGCTCCAATAAGGACAATTTCATCCCGAAACTGGCGAGCATCCGACGCCCCAGACTTGAGCCTCTCGATCGCCTCCATAAAGGGGCGAAACATCGACTGAGCTTCAGCTTCTTGCAGCGTTTGAGCAGTCGTCGTTCCAAGAGACGTCTGGATTGCCGATTGAACGGCAGCATCTATAGCTTTCGCAGCAGCCGCCGTCTCTTTAGCAATGCGCTGAGCGAGTTCCTTCTCATTGTGGCTTCGCAGCGCATTTGCCACGGCCGGGTCCGCCATATACTCACGCGCATTAACAAGGGCGCCCTTATACGCCGGCCCAAGGCTATCAATAGTGGCCTTATGTCGCTTGAGCATTTCGTCGAATTTCTCGACTTCTTTGCCCCCACTCATAGCGTATTGAACTATTGCAGTACCGGCTGCGATCACACCAATGGTGACCAGCGACATTGGGCTGATGATGCTCTTGAATGCCTCGCCAATAGCTTGGCCTGCTGACTGGCCGGTTCCTTTCATCGATTCAAAGACGGCAGACAATTGCGTCCCCTGCTGGAGGGCGATCGTCAATGGGTTCATGCCCATAGCGGTAGTGACGCCAATATCCTGGAATTGCGCAGCAATGTTTGCCGTGTTGAAGCGGTTGTTTCCGCCACGAAGCGGGGTATCCGACAGTGCTGCATTTCTCTGCTTGATTGCCGCAATACTCGAAAGCGCAGCCTGTCGCTCCCGCTGAATAGCCGTGGCCATTTCATCGGCACTTATTGCCCCGAGACGATGAGCGGCACGAATCTCATTTACGGCAGTTTTGTAGCTCGTGATGGTTGAGAACATCGGGCTGAATTTCGCCCGAAGCTTCTCCATCTCCTTGCCCTGATTGGCAAGCGCCCCTGTCCATTCCTTGGTCGCAGCAACCTGCACACCAACCATCTTGTTGATGCGGTCCTGCATCCCGGTAGGGATCGCCTTGTCGATGCTCTTGCCGACGGCAGCGAAGCGCTGCTCAATCTGACTACCTGCGCGAGCAATGTCGCCGTCAAGTTTCTTGATTGCGCGCTGCACCGACGACAAGTCTGTGCTTACGCCGATTACAAGATCGTCGGTCTTATCAGCCATGGGATTTCCTGATAGATAAACGCCAGTGGGGAGGCGTCATGAAAGCGCTAATTGCAGCAACTTGCGTCGCGCTACTTGCGGCGGTCGGATATTATTTTTGGAATGAGCACTCTGAGGCTAAGGCTCACGACAAAGCGCGGGTTGAATACCTTAAGAGATCCGTTGAGGATGAGTGCAACGAAGCCGCTCGCCTCTTAAATGATGGCGCCAAACTCGGCCCCGAGACCAGAAGAATGCTAATTGAAAAGTTCGACCGCTGTTCGGCGTACGCCCACTAACGCATACCAGCATATCAGCGCCCCTCTAAGTATTTGAGCAATGCTGTCAAAAGCCTGCCCGCGCCAATAGCCAACCGCTCGCCACCCCTTGACCAGCACGTGTTAGCCGAAGCATGGTGTAAGTGGGCAGTGAGATTGGAGGGTTGCAGAATGACTGAATTCGACAAGTTCAAATCCGACACTGTAGACCGCCCGCTTAATGATGAGCGGATTGAGAAAAAATACACAACCACTCATCTGGAAGAAAAACTGCCGAACCCAGGCACGGCAGACACTAGCCCTCCCCCGGATGATAATAAAAATAGCTAATAATGTCTGACGTCGGAATGCTTGACGTCCTTGCCGGAGTGGCTAGCGTCGCCACTATAGGCGGCCTTTTCTATGCCGGGTATCAACTCAGACAGGCGCGCATGGCTGCGTCTGCGACAACATCTGCCCATATTCTTTCAAATATAAGGTCACGTATTGAAGACGTGTCCAATCAGATCAACGAGCGATCCCTTTATGCCGCCACATGCGACTTACTAAATGAATTGGAACTTTCCTGTGCCATTTATTTCGATGGGCAGTTTGGCGGCAGAACAGGAAAGCTCTCGGTGTCATTTATAAAAGACATTTTAAGGATGCTGGAAAATAATCCTAAAATGCTCGCATGCGTAAAAAGAGCGATACAGGAACCAGATACCTTCGAATGCCTGCGAAAATTCGCGAGAAAATATAAGAAGGATTGGCAGGGCTTTGTCTCGCCATCTGTGCACTCTCAGCAATCAGGGGAACGCGCCCAGATGGTCGGTAGCCAGGACGAAATTTGATCTGCGCCCGAGCTATTACAACATCAAGAGGAATATTTCCCTCTCCAAGTTCGACGGGCGGAAAAATCCGGCGAAAATTCTCTAGACTAATCGCCATCACCCATACTTCGCCAGCATCTTCGCCATCTCGTCGTCGCTCGGCCCGTCGACTTTCTTCTTGCCGCCGTTGGCCTCGTTGTGACCCTCGATCGCCATGAAGTATTCGGTAAGTGTGGAGGCCCAAAACACGTCAGGCGTCCACTTCAGGAAACCAAAAGCTCCCCTCATCCAATCCCGCCAAGGGAACTCTAGGTCGTCGTCACCTTGGCGGCTGCGTCGTTTTTTTCCTCACCCTCGAAGTGGTGAGACAGCGCCTTCGCGAACGCATCGGCACAAGCCGGATAATCCTTGAGCTTGATTACATCCAGCGCCTTTTCGGCGTCTCCGCGGACGGTCAGAAGCGAGATAGCCGCCATAGTGGCTGCCACCTCCGTGCCAGACAGGCGGAGGAACAATTCCGACAAGGACTGGCAGCCAAGGCGCGTCGAAACGGCGGCAAGACCCTTCATCGTGGCGGCGATCACGAGGTCGACGTCGCCAATCCTCAGGGCGACCTCGCCACGGGCGCCGTTGACTTCAAGCGCCATTAGCTGCCCTCCGCGGTGAACTCAAGCGGGCCGGCGGCGACGAAAGTGGCGCTGAAGTCCATATTGCCTTCCATCTCGCCTGAGAATTCAAACTCCGACACCATCCACTCGCCTTCATATTCACCGAGACCGGGAACAACGACCTGCGCGCTGAAGGTCGTGGCATTGGTTACGTGGTCGAGCAGAAGCGAAGAATTCGCCCCCGACACCCACTTGCCGGAGCCATTGAAGGTTCGATTGACGATGCCCGGTTCCGCAGTGCGGACAACGGCATTGCCGGGGTTTTCACAATCGGGAATGGTGGTGTCGATTTCCGATGCGGACAGATTGAAACTACGGGTCTGAATCCCGCAAACGTTCTGGAAGACTTCCGGGGATTGACCGTTGCCGATTTTGATCAGCAGGAGGCGGCCTTTGTGCTGCGGCATGGATTGTTACCTTTCGCGCAAAGAAAGGGCCGCTCGCGGCGGCCCGATGTTATGGTGATGTGGTTGGCGGCAGGGGCGACTAAGGCGCGCTAAAGCCGTTCGGTGAATGCGATGAAGCGAATTGCTGCATGGCTTGTGATGCCGTCCGGGTCACGGAACGTCATCGTGTTTCGGTGGTTGATGGACACCAGCCGGTTAGTAGGTAGGACCAACGGGTATTGGTGTAGTGCCTGGACAACAGCGTCAGCCACCTGCTTGACCTCCATGAATCCGCCCGCATAGGTCGACCACGCGTGAAGGGTCAGGTAGACTTCCTGACCGTCGACGCACTCAGCATCGGCGCGCAAACATTGCGCCTCTCCTATGTCGACATACGGCTCTTGAGCCGTGGCGGGCGGCCTGTCGTATATTTTCTGACCAACAAGCGCGGTCAGCGGCGCATAGTTTTTCAGGTGCGCAACTATCGCTCCCTGAAGCTCAAGGTCTGGCGATGCCATTCTGGATCCCGTCTAGGCTACCTGTTCGTGGCTACCCGCCCCGCACTTCCCGCACAGCCCGATTGATGGCGGCGTTAATCGTCCTTTTGGCGCGAGGCTTGAACTCGTTCCACGTCGGGAATACGTGGGGCTGCGCCATGGTACCGGGATGTTGTCCGCCCTGTGTCTGACGGCGGCCCGCATCGCGGCGGGCATTTCTTGCCAGGCTGTGGGGCTTCGTACCAAACTCCAGAAACCGCCATATGAACGGCGCATAGACCGCCGTCGCGTCCGGGTCTTTCGACTTTTGCCCGACAACAGGAGCATGGTTCGGGTTGTCTGCCTGTCTCTCGCCCTTGATTTCCGACATGTAATCGCCCGTATCGAATGGCGCAGCAGCCGAAATCAGGTTCGCGGCCTCTTTAACAACTTCAAGCTTGGCCTCGGCAGCGTACTCTTCGGCCATCGGCGCAAGCTCGTTCAGGCGGCGCATAAGTGCGGCTCGGCCCATCATCTTTGCCTTAAGCGCCACCCCTACCCCGCCTCCCCTTCTACGATCAGGAATTCGAGATACGCATCCCGCTCATCGATATTTACGACAGCCTTGATGTTGTATTCGCGGCCAGTCCGCACATTCCGCACCCGCCACGCGGGGGTCACAGAGCGCGTTGCGGTGCTGCTGCGCACTGTCATGGTATAAGGCTGGATGCCCGCTAGGCGGGAAGCTATGACGGGCTCTGACCCCATGCGGGGCTGCAACCGAGCCGCGTCCTGAAAGCGCTCAACGTAGCCGGTGGTAATCCCGCCGTAGCCGTCGTCGATGTTGTCGGGTTCAAGGAAGGCAATTTTTCCCGATAGAGAACCGGCGCCTTGTCTACGCGGCTTTGCCATCGCGGTTGCCTTTCCTCTCGATCATGACGGCCTTACCCGCCGTCACGGCCAGTTCTGCCGCACGCCGCGGTACGTTGTAGTCGCCGGGCTGATAAACCACGCAACTGGCCGATGTCGGCTTCCACTTCCACACGGAAATAACTCTGATCCACGCCATTAGGTCGCCAGTTTCCACGCCCTACGGCGCTCTATCCGTGGCCTGCCATCTGGATGCTTCTCGACGCTCGGAAGGTCATCGTGGTCCACCAGCGATTCCGCAGGATAAACCACGTCTCTTCCCGTCACAGAGCGCCAAGCCTTGCCGATTGCAAAGTCCGCCGGCCCTTTATGAATGGCCCGCAGAACGTCACAAACGCCCCATGCCGGGACGCTGTAGCAAACGCCGTGGATCAGTTGAGGCAGGCGAACGACGTAGTTTCCACTCGCCAACTGGCGCTTGATTTCCGCCTGATATTGCGGCGGTCGGCCCGTGCCCAGATAGAGCGAAACCAAGTCGTTCGGACAATGGGCAAGCCATTGTGCTGCCCGCGCCCGAAAGTCCGGCACAGGAAGCGCGTCGTCCTCCATGACGACACATCTGCCACCCTGCACCGCGCACCACTCCAGCGCCCGCGTGTGGCCCCACAATGCACCACGGTCGGCGTCGTCTATCACAATGTGATCGGCGGGAAGTCTCTTGGCGCGCCCCAAGCGGCTATGGTGCGCCACCACGACAATCTTCACGGTGCCTTCCGCATGGCGGCAAGGTTGAACGAGAAATGCACCCAGTCCAGCGCATAACCGCGCCAGAACTCCTGCGGGAACAGATCAAGTCGACCACGACCTTTGAAATTCACATCATCAGCCATTCGGCGCAGATACTGCATCGCAGTAGGTGCGCCGGTAGCGGTCGGAAGGTCCGGGTTTTCGTTGGCCTCATTCGCCCCGTAATAATGGGAATGGTAGGCCATATGCGTGTCTTCGACGGCATAAATGCCGCCTCGCTTCAGCATGGGCCAAAGCAGTTCCAACGACCGGATGGTGAGGCTTGACAGGTGTGACGCGTCATCAATGATGATGTCGAAATCGCCAAACTCGGCATGCAGCGCAGACAAAAATTCGGGATCGTCCTGAGACCCGCGCCGGAAGTTGATGCCGGTGTGTTTTTCCGTCAGCGTCTTTTCTTCGACGTCGACCACGACAATCTTGCCGTTGCGGAAATAATCCCGCCACATAAGGGCGGACGCGCCGCCCTTCTCCGGGTCTTCGTGGCCGCCGTATCCCAACTCAAGCAGCGTGACGGGTTGGTCGCGAAGATCATCGAACCATTGAGCATACCATCGGACATAGTCGTGATGGCCGGCCTTATCGGTGCCGTGTAGCAGTCCTAGATCGCGCAGGCTTACTTGTGTTGCCACCATGCATACTCCTTGCCGGTCCCGTTGCTGCGGAACACCGTGTGCACCTGCGGACCCGTCACAATGCGATCGGCCCATTTCGTGTAGGCCACGTAGTTAAACGTGGCCATGTCACCTATTTCCCGGCCATGCGGCACGGCCTTCCAGAACCTTCGCGCGCCCAGCCAATGGGTGTCCGACACGATGTCGTGTGCGAACTTCATGACGGTCTCGCGTGTCCCGCCAACCAGTCCAGCATTCAGCATCGGCTTTGAGGCGTTCGCCTTCACGAACTCACGAAGGTGCGGCGCGTCATGGTTCTTGATGATCCACTCGTCAGCCAGCGTCTTAGGCTCAGACCCGACATAAAGCTTGTCAGGGTCCATCTCTCCCCAAGGCTCGCGCAACATGACGACATCTGTGCCGTCCGTGCACCAGACCAGCCCAACGTCCTTGTTGGCCCGCAGCCATTGGTAGATGTGCATCCACCGAAGGAAATAAGGATTGCTGTCCAGACCCTCGACGGGCACGATCTCGGCCCCTTTCGGCGCTACGGATAACTCATCAGCCAGAACGATGCGATCGGCGTCACTCACGGAAGCCGACCACGCCTCAAGCAGGCTGGCCGCCGGCTTCATCTTCGTTCCGCGCTGCGGATCTGACGCAGTAGTCAGAAGGAACGTCAAGGCGACGTTTCTTTTCTCCCGGAAGTCCACATATGCGGTATAGCCACTATCTCGGCGCTCGTTGTGGACCGCTGCATTCTTCCGAACCAGCGCTTCACGGTCAGCTTTAGGCACACTGCGTTTTACCGCGTTGTGCTCATCCAGGCTGTGAATCAATTTGTTGCTGCCCGCGACGTCAGCAAATGGCCACGTCGTCAGGCCGGTATGGTGGATCCGGATGGCCAGATCGGAATGCTCGTACATCCCCCGGCCATATATCCAGTCGAAACCACCAACTGCGTCAATTGCCGACTTGTTATAGTACAGCATGACGCCGCGCTGACCCGAATAAGCCACATGTCGCTTGTCAGCGTGCATCACGCATATATCGTTCAGCTTCGTCGGGCCTATCAAATCCAGAAACTGATAGGCAAGGTGTGGCTCAGGGCTGTCGATATAAGGTTCGTGCCAGCCGTCCGCTACCGGATACGCATCGTCATCCCACAGGAACAACTCGGTGCATCCGGCATCGATCAGTACGCGCAAACTGGCGTTCTTGGACGCCACAATGCCCTTTGACTTCTCGTGTCGGACCAGATGCACCCAGTCGGGCACCGATACCGGGTCAGAAGAACCGTCATCGATCACCGCAACAAATGCCCCCGAAGGCAGGTGCTTCTTGTGCTGCTCCAGCGTTTTGGCGAGTATGTCGTTTCTGTCGTGCGTCGTAATGGCAATGCCGATATTCGACGACCGTTTACAGGCAGGCGCATACTCAACGCCGTCGATTACGACGCGCATCAGCTCTCCTCGGGAAGATTATGCGAGTGCCGGGTCGCGCAGTTGGTAGAGCAACGAAATCACCGGCTTTGGTAGATAGCCAAGCTCGTAGACGCCATCGAGGTCCGCATCGCGATTTTCATTCATGTTGCCAACGAGGAATATCGTGGCCCACTTGACGCGCTGCGGAACCTTGGAAGGATCAATGTTGCCGGAGCCATCCACGAAGATGCTGGCTCCGGCCTTCAGATAGGCAATAACCGCCTCCGACGCCGCCTCGATGAACATCGTGAGAACGCTGTCGTCATCGTCGTGGAAAATACGAAGCGTCGCCTTGGTTTCGGCAAGATCAACAAGCTGAACCATTACTTCAACCTGACTGGCTCGTGCGCCTTTGGCTCCTGCGGAGAATAATCCTTGCCGTCTCGGCCTGCCTTAGCAGCGAGAGACCAACCAGAATCACGGTCGCCCGGCCTGTCTCCGTTGCCGTCAACGTTGCAGTGCCACAGCGAGCCGTTCCACGTCACAGTGTCGCCCCTGCTGTAGGTCTGATCGTGCTTATAGGCTCCGCGGTAAATCATCGTCGGTATGCCTAATTCCACGGCAAACGACGTGTCGGTTTCATCGGCAAACTTCAGCAGAATGGAACGGCCATCCGGCATCAATTCCGCGTCGAAGTCCTTCAACGAAAAACCGTCCCGGCCGGGCGCCCCATCCTTACCGACAATCGGCCCAAGGTCGCGAGTTGCACCGTTGGACATGGTGACGATCAGATGTCCGGCGTCGCTCTTGAAGAACTCTACTGCATCAACGCCGTCCTTGCCGTCTCGGCCATCGGCACCATCTGCGCCGCGCTCGCCCGCCTCACCTTTTTCGCCGCGCTCGCCTTTTTCGCCATCCTTCCCGTCAGCACCTACGACTACGCCCAGCTTCTGGACGCCGCCGTCGGAAAGAGTGACAACCAGCTCACCGTTCTTGTCGATCAGGGCTGCGGCGAGCCCGACGCCGTTCTGGCCGTCTTTGCCGGCATCCCCGCGTTCGCCTCGATCGCCTTTCTCGCCCTTCTCGGGCAGGCGTTTTTCAAGGGCATCAATGCGCGACGTGATGCCAGCAAGAGCCTTGTCGATATACGCCTTCGCGCCGGAAACCAGCGTGTCAGCCAACCGCTTGGTGTCAAGCACTGGCCCACGCCCGCTCGACATCTTCGTTTGCTTCGTCATCTAGATCGGTTTCCGGTTCTTCCTCGGCGGCCTCAGCATGTTCTGGCGCGCCCCTCCCAAATGGATCGGGACCAGCGTCACGCTTCGCCAGAGCTTCAAGGCTATGGTCCTGCTCTTGCAGGTAAACGGTATCGCCACCCGCAACAGGTTTGACGTTGAGCCGCAGGCGCTGCTCGTTAACAGTCAGTTTGCCCTTGGACTTCTCCAGCACGTCCATCTGCGTGACGGCATCCATGCGCAACAGGTTATCCAAATCAAACTCGACACCCATTGACGACTTGCCGGGCTGCATCAAGCTAAGCCCTTCATCGAGGCAAATTTCAATGTCCTCGATATGACGCTGAAGGCACTGCGAATAGTATTCGACGTTCAGCGCCTGCACATTGTTGTACGAAGGAAGCTGCCCCACGCCGATTTTGTACGGCGGGACATGGAACGTCGAACAGATAACCTCGGCGGTCCAGCGCAACTGTTCAATCAACTGCGACTCGTGCGCGCTGATCATGAGTTGCTGATATTGCAGCCCATCACCAACAACCGCGACCTTGCCAGCGTTCTTACCCGAAAACTCAGTTTCCCAGTAAGCCTTAAGACGCGCCGCCGTCTCGTCGCTAATATTCCCCGGAGCAGTCAGGATGCCGCCCGGCTGCGACTTGTTGCCGAAGAATGTCGCTGAATTGTTCTGGATGTGGACGCCCTGCATGGCGGCAACGCCGTTCGCAAAGATGGGCGACGTACCGACCAGCGGGTGAAACAGGCAGTTGAATCGATCGTGAATGATTTCCGACGCGGGGACAAGAATGTCCTCCTGAACGTTCGGCAGATTATCTGCGGCGAGCTGGTAGAAAACCTCGCCATCGTCCGTCACCATGACGGTGACGAGGTTCGGATCCAGCACATAAAGCGCAGTCACAACACCGCGATTGTCCCTCTCCTTAAGGACATAGGTGTTGCCGCGCATAAGCTTGGACAGCACCCAATTCTCATAGAATTGAATGCGGGTCTGGTAATGGTTCGGCTTCCGTAAGACTGGGGTATAGGCGGGGTTAGAAACCTCTTCCCACACACCGCTGCTGTGCTCCTGAACCAGCTTTACGCGGAGCTTCGCAATATCGGACGCAATGAGAGTCATGCAGGCGTAAACGGCATGATAAGCCAGAACGGAGTCACGCTTGACAACTATGTTGCGCTGCCAGTTGCCTGTGTTGGCTTCAAATATCTTGTGCCAGCCACGGTTGTCATTAACCGACGACAGCGTTGCAGCCTTCCGCTCACCGGTGAAAGGCACTGGAAGGCCAAATATTTTCATTCACACGCCTCTTTTACCGCTTTAGCCTTGCGCGTGCGCGGCTTTGGGGCTTCATCATCTTCTGTTTCCGGCTCCGGCTCCGCCTCGGCGGCGTACCCAAGCAGCCGCAGCACAGCCGCATACCGCCAGTCGTTGGCGCGCAGGGCACGCGTCATGTACGTCGGCATGTCATCTCCAATGAAATCAAGGACGGGGCCGAAGCCCCGCCCTCTATGTGCTCAGCGCGCCGCGGCTATTACGAACCGGGAGTAGGCCCCCAGTTCACGCCGTTGAGGAAAGCGGCGGCCTGCGGTCGGCGCTTCTGCCAGTTGATGAAACGTTCGGCGCGAATGGCCAGTTTGTTCTCCTGGAACATGCTGGCAATCTGGGCAACTGTCGGCGTAGCGGTCGCGTCGTCATCCATGATGATCGTTGCTTCGCGGCTAAGCGCGATGTTAACCTGCCCGTCGTCCGCAAGGTAGATTTCACTTGCGAAAGCAAGGACGAATGTACCAGCCGGAACGTAGTTTGAAACAAGCAGCGGAACGCCGTCGATGTTACCGCCAGTAACAGTGACGCCGGGGAAGTCTCGCGCGCCAAGCGGTCCCTTACGGGAAGCGAGCGCACGGGCCGTTGCGGTGTCGGTGATGTAAACTGCCGAACCGGTAGGCAGATTGATCGTGTCGGCAACGGCCCATAGGGCATTGATGTCGGCCTCCGGATCGGACGTCGCCGGGATGGGCGTAACACCGTTCAGAATCGAAGCCGGCGACAGGGACGCGCCAGTACCCGCAGCTTTCGTCGGGTCAATGAAGTCTTCATCGGCCCGCTCAACGACAGCCTCAGCCAGATCGTCGCGAACCAGTCGAACAATCGACGGATCGGAGAAGCGCTCAAGCTCTTCGGTCACAACCGAGATGGCCGCAATCTTGGCCCATTTAAGTTCAGCGGCGTCGTAACCGGATGCAGTAACCGGCTTGCGATAACCTTCACCCACCCACTGAGCGCGTCCAGCAGTCGTCTTGCCCGGAATGCGGACATTGAACGGAATGCGACGAAGCGACGGAACGCCACCAACGCCGAACTGACCAATCAGTGTACGCGGCCGCAGAAACTCCAGAAATTCACTGGACATATTCTGGTAATCAACCAGATTTCCAGCCCATGTCGGGCTGGTCGTGGTGCCCGCCGCAACGGCGGCTTTCATCACGCTCTGAATACGGGTGTCGTCGCCGTAAGCGTGCTCAGCAAACGCCTTGGCGCTCGAAACGTCCCCCTTGCCTGCGTACATGGCAAGAGCGAACTTGGCAAAACCAATGCCCGGCTCTTCATCCTTCAAGGAACGAACGGGAACACCAGCGCGCACCTTGCCAGCCTCGTCTTCGTTCTTGGGCTCCCCAACGGCCTTGGCAGTCGCCTGCTTCAGCGCCTCGACCTTCTTCAGGCGAACGATGTCACCGTCGATGGTCTTGAGTTCGGATTCGAGTTCATCGAACTCAACCTGCTCTTCGGCTTCGGTGGATCGGCCCTCTTCGATGCCCTTCTCCAGAATTTCTTCCATGCGGGCCGCATTCGCGGCGCGCTTGGCCTCAAGCGCAGCGATCTGCTCCGCAATAGTGGTCTTCGCCATATGTACCTCCTTGAGGGTTACGGCTGCCCGCCTTGGAGCGGGCTGGTTAGGTTTGATGGTTGATGCCGTAACGCCGGCAGGAGCGGACTTCGCCGCTGGAGAAACCGCCTTGTCGGCGGTGGAAGCATCGACCTTGCCAATGGCAGACCGGACGCCGGAATCGATGGATTTGACGGCTGTAATCGTAGCCTGCGCGTTCGCCGGAATTGTAACCAGGCTAAGCTCAAGCACTTCCGTCTTCAGAAAGCGGATGCCGCCTTCCTTCATGAATTCGTAGCCGTCTTCCAAAGCTCGGAAGCCGATGCTGACAGCACGGACAAGGCCAGCCTTCACTTCAGCCCAAGCCGTGTCGACACGATCCTTGAGCGGACCCGGCTCATCGATCTTCGGCAGCCTTGCCTCAAACGTGATGCCGTCCTTCGTGGGCTTGTCGAACTTGACGGTTCCCACTGGCTTGTCGTGGTCATGCTGATGCAGGAGCGGCATTGGGTTAGTGAACTTGACGCCCAAAGGCTCAACAATGTCACCGACTCTGTCCGGGCTAGGCGTCGTGGCCACGCCGCGGATAATGCGCTCGTCCTCGCTGACCGCCTTCACGGTCAGCAAGCTATAAGCTCTGTTCATTCGGGTGTTCCCGCCCTAGAAAATTATCATCTGGTATTTGGGCTCGCGACGCTCAACACGCCCTTCAACCGCGGCCCCAACCGCCATGGCAGCGGCAACAGCAGGGTCGATGCGGTTAGACGTCTTGTTCTTGTTGAACCATTGATTGCCCATGAGCGGGTCAGTCTCAATGTGGACGCCCATTAGCGCCGCCATCATTACCGGGCTCTTCCGGATGCGGACGCGCTCCTCAAGGATTAGCTCCTCAAGCGCCGCGACGCTTCCCGGCATCCACAGTCCCTGAGGCGGCTCGTCGCCTGCCGCTTTTGCGGCCTCAACCGCGTCAGCATCTGGGCGAGCTCGCTTCTTTCCGCCCTGCGGGTGAGCGACCGTCCTTACGTCGCATCCATAAGCGTCGAGTTCGTCAGCGAATTTGTCGTAGGCATAATTGTCATAAGCGAGAACGCCTATGCCAAACTCCGTGTGAAGCCTGGCTATGAGCGCTGCTACATGGTCATATCGTATCCGCCCGCCTTCCGGCGCGTGGATATACCCCTGCTCATACCACGTCCGGTACGGAACGCTGTCTGTCTTGGACCTCTCATCCATCGTGTCGCGCGGGGTCCACGCTTCAACCCACAAATCGTAGGTTGGCAGATCGGCCTCTGTTCCGTCAGCCTTGACTACCCGCTTCACGCCAGTCTCGCGGACAAACGACGCGGCAGTCAGGTCTTTGGCTCGTGACAGGTCAAGTCCGGCTGCGCTTATCGCTCCGGCGCCGTCTTCATACGGGTCAAAGTCGCCCATCACCTTTTCAATGAGGGGACGAGGTATCCATGCCGTGTCGGCTTCTGTCCAAACACAGAAATGCAGGCGAAGAATGCCGTTTCGCTTCGATGGGATATCGCGGGCCTGCGCCACAACGCCGGCCAAGTAGTCGTGCTTCAGCGTGACGCCGAAAAGAGGGTTGGCTTTCTGCCAGCACGTCGGGTCGGTGAAAGGGTCGTCGTCCTTGTCGAGGGCGCACACGTAGCTAAACGTTCTGTCGCTGGACCCCTCTATGCCGACAATTTCACCCACATAGGTGAAATCCTCATCCGGTGTGTCGGTGCCGGCCGCTACCTTGCACGCCCAAACATGCTCCTCCCAGCAAATCGAGTTCCTGTCGCTACCACTGTTCGTAATCATGAACAGCAGAGGCTGGCGACGGAACTTGAAACCGCGCTCAAGCATTTCAATGACGCGGCCGTCTGGATGCTCGTGGATTTCGTCACATAGCGCCACGTACGGACGCGGGCCGGAATGGGCTCCCTCACGCGAAATCGGACGGAAGAACGATCGGCGCTTAAGGTACGCCAAGTTCCACACCGGGTTGCCGCCAGAAGGCGTCAGCTCCGCCTTGAGTTTTGGCGACTGCTCGTACATCGCAACGGCATCTCGGAACAGAACGAATGCCTGATCCTTATTCGCAGCCGCCGCATAAATTTCAGCCGCCGCCTCACCATCTGCGACCATTGCATAATGGCCAATGCCGCCAGCCAACGGAGATTTTCCGTTGCCCTTGCCCATTTCGATATAGGCGCGCCTGAACCGACGCACCATGGCACCGTCCGACTCAAGCATCTTCCACCCGAAGAGCGAGCCAACGATGAATTTCTGAGAGTCGTGTAAATTAAACGGACGACCCTCGAACTGGCCGCCGTTTAGGCGAAGAACGGTCCTGAAAAAACGAAACACGCGGTCCGCGGCTTCGGGATCCCAGTGTATTCCGCGATCTGGCCCATTCAGGCGGTCGTCCCGGTGCCTGCGGCAAGCGTTTCGCACGTGAGGCCCGGCGATGATCTCGCCGCTGATAACCTTCTCCGCGTAGTCGTCTACCGTCCCGCAAGGATACAGAGGATCGAGCTCAGAAGAATTCGTCGGCAGGGTCTTTGCTTTCGCCATCCGGTTTTGCTCCGGCCTTGCTGGCGTCAGCGGGCGTAGCGCCCATCTGCCCAAGGCATTGTCTAAGCAAGTTAAGCGCCTGGACGCCCACATCCTGCCCCGCCATGAGGCGAGCGCGGATAGTTGCGGCGATCTCAACAAGGGCTCGGTGGCTGGAATTCAGCCACGGGATTTCTTTGGAGATGACATTCCAGGCATCTCGCTGCCCCTCATCCATCCAGTCCGGAGCGGGGCCAAGCTCTTCATTCACAGCGGGCTCATTTCGAGCCTCAAATTTCTTACGCCTGACAGCAGCCTGGCCAGTCGCCTCGGCCTTGGCCTTTGGCGTCCGTGGCCTTGCCATTCAGTTCAAACCTCAACATTTGAATTGGAAAAATGCGTACTTTCGCCCATCGCCGGTCCGGGCTGGCGGCGGTCGAGGACTTTCGTCCTACCCCCCCCGGATGTGACATTTTTGCAACGACTGAATTTTTGGAGGTCGTCGAAATCTTTCTCGTAATCTTCGATAACTTTCGTAATCTCAGATTTCTTTCGCAATCTGCCGATTTCTCGATTTTTTCGAGCAGGACAGCAGGTTAGCCGTCGTAACTTTTCTACTCGATCGGCCACCCATCTGGCCCAAACCGGACCAACTTCTGCCCAAGGTCTTCGCGCTGCTTCCTGCCGTTGTGGCAGGCTTCGCAAAGCGGCTGAAGATTATCGACGGACCAGAACAACTCCGGATCGCCCTTGTGAGGCTTGATGTGGTCGACCACCTTGGCCTCCTCGATTATCTCGGCCTCAAGGCAGTAACGGCACAGCGGATCAGCATCGAGCACCGACTGACGCAGCTTGGCCCACCTTGCCGATCTATAGAGCCGTCTCCATTCACGCGCTTCGTCGCTACGCTGGTCTTTACGTGCCATTGAACACCATGGAGCCGGCAGGCGGGATCGAACCACCAACCATCGACTTACAGGGACGCTGCTCTACCAGTTGAGCTATGCCGGCAAACTGATGGCCCAGCCACTCGGCACCTATGCGAGGCGTTGCTGGATGGGCGGGTGGTGATGGGAAGGCCGCGACGCCAAAGCGCCAAGAGGGCTGCGCACTACAGCCCGAAGCTAGCGTCCATGACAGATACCGAAGCTAGCGAGCAGGCGGGCTAGACCGAATTGCCTAGCCCGCCGCGCGGTTGCTGCTCTGGGTTATAAGAAGGCCGCGACGCGTAAACGGCAGGGTTATGCTACCCACGTTTGCCGTGCAGTGACGGCGGCCATGACCTTAGGTACCCTAGCGAGGAATCGAACCCCGGACCATCTCATTACAAGGCGGCTGAAGGTGTAGAAGGATCCACGACTGTAATCGTCTGTCCCTTGATAGTTTTCAGGGTTGATCCGCGTCTCCTTAGAACAAGAAATCCTAGGATACCTACGATGACACCTAGGATCAACGCTCCCGGCCCTATCACCGTTGTGAGAATTTGTGTCGCCGGCGTAATCGTTGACTGCAGAGATGCACTAACCCACGTTGCCGCTGCGAAGGAGGCAAATGCAGACATGGTTGAAAAGCAAAAAGCACTTAGTCCGTTCATGAACGAAATGTGCTCCACTTCGTGCTCGTGAATGGCTAGCACTTTCACACTCCGCTGGACGTAGTCGTTTACAACGATGGACCCCGAGATCGGCCCTTCTGCAGTGCCATGAATAATCTCACTCATGCCACGCGCTCCTCGGCAACGGTGAGATGAAGGCTCTTGAAACTCTCGCCAATGTCTTGGACCGAGACTGCGTAAGTTAAGTACCAAGTGCCGGGTCTGCGATGGCCAGATGCCGTGCTTGCTGTCATCTTTCCGCTCACAGCCATACCTAGCGGATTTCCGAAGTTCGTAAGTGGCAAAATAAATGCTCCGTCGGAGAATGACGGAGAAATACTCGCCTTCTCGGTGGCGTTTTTCCTGAACAGTACGCGCACGACCAAGCCGTCGCCCGCCTTAAATTCCACGGAGCGCTCATCCGCATTAAGCAGAACAGTGCTATTGATTATGACGTTCTTGCCATCGATCGAAATCATTCCTGCCTCCCAGCAATCTGAGAGGAATACCGATGGCCTAAGTTTAATACAAGATCCGAAAGCGGCGGGGAGCAGCCCAGACGGGCCCGGTTTATCTATCCGTTGCTCAACCCGCCGCTGATACGCCCAAGGCCGCCAGACGTCGCAAGCGACGGAGGAGAATGGCGCCAAGGGCGGATGCTGTTGATGCCAAACATCAACGAATGCGCCGCATACACATGGCATGGGCGGCAAGGCCCGGTAAGACGCTCATAGCGCAGGCGACGCGACGTCTATCGTCGCCCTATCAGCGTAATCACGCCTTACCGGATGCTGTGCCGTGGGCGCATACCAGTTAAGGCAGAGACGTTACCACGGATTACAGGTGTGCGAAGATGGAAAGCCCCTCCGCTTTATAAGGGGTCCCAGATTCGGGAATTGGCCTGTCAGGCGACAAATTTTTCTATTGCCGCAGCTAGATTGTCGTTTGCTGCTTTAAGCGCCCGCTTGCCTACCTTCCGTGAAGCTCCAACCACGGCTCCGATGTCGGAATAACTTCCCGCAGTCATGGCAGCATCCAGAACCTCTTTGTCTGAATCGAGAAGCTCCGCTCGAATCTTTTTCCATGCAGCCGGACTGTCTATTCCCATGGCCAGATCCGTCCAAGCTACGGCACCTCCCTTCCCTGTCTTTTCCTTTTTGCCAGCCAAAAACATCTCCGAGATTCGCTCCGGCTTCCAAGGCAGACCAGTCGGGCACTTTTTAACAACAGGCATATTGTTTGTGTTCTCGATCGCCGCAGCAAGTTCTGCTGCGCTTTCGGCGGCGGATATCGAGCGGCCTTGACGGCGCTTGCCGCTCTTCAAGGGCTGAGCTCGTACGGGATTTCCCAGCCAATTGCACCACACTTGATTCGGTGGGCCGTCGGCGCACCGACTACCCTTATCGCCTCGAATGCGCTCGCGCGTTCCCAGCATGGCTCCTACTCGCATCGGCAGTTGTTTATCGACAATCTCCCCGTTCGAATCTCGGACAGTTGCAACCTCTGTCTGCGTCCCGTCACTGAATCGCAGCTTGCCAAGGCGGGTAACAACACGGTGCGCCATACCCTCGCCGTCAACCGCCGAACCAAATTCTACGTTGCCACTGACTGGGTGAAGAAACGTCGGGTGCTCCCCTTTTTTCTTGGAAGAATCAGCCATGGGAACGGCTCGAAACTCAACCCCCTCCATCGATCGCACTATGATGCTTTCATCGGAAATCGCGTTCCCGTCAGGGACGATTTCGCGCACGACTTCGCCGCGGTATGCATCTTCCTCGACAGCGTTATCTTGGCTCTGATGATTGTCGTTGGCGACAGTTGACCAATTGGTTGGGTCGATTGAAGCGGGCTGATTTTTCCATTGCCGAACCGCATCAAGCTCAGCGCCGCTGCGGCGAGGTCGCTTTGTGGGATTGCTGAGTGCCTCCATGTAGACGGACAGGCCGTCTAGAAATTTGGCGTATTTCTGCTCATGCTGTTCATTCGCCATCATCAGGGATCCTATTGTCGTTTGCGGGAGTGCAGTGCGGACGGGGAGTCGAAACGTGGACGCCACTTGCCAAGGCGTTGAGGCGGTCGAGTGCGGTTATGCCATCGGCGGGAAGATGGAAGTGCCTTGTCATGGCGGGGGCTGGACCTTTCCAAGCCGGGCCGCCCAGTTGATGAGGGAGGCGGTCACGTTTTGCGCCGATACTCATGGGATGGCTACCGATACGCCAAGTTGGCGGGCCACCAATGTTGCCTCTTCGATGGTAAGCCACGTTGGTGGTATATACGCCCCTGGCGTATCTCTGCACTTTTGTACCATTCGTCGGATGTCGTTGACGTAGGGGTCAAAGCGCTTAAGCCTCGGCTTCATCACGATGGGTGAATACCAAAACTCCGAAACGTTGAGCACGTCGACCGGCGACTCGGACACGTACCATTCGTCTGGGTTATCGCCTGCTTCTCTCGCACTTGCGTTGAGTTCCTGCCCCTCATCCGTAGAGTACCCCCTGTGATCAACCCAAGGCGTGACAGGAATGCTCGATATCGCAAAACCGAGCGCAACCCTGTTCATCGCTATCGCATTTGCTGCGTCGGATGTTGACTGAAGGTCTTTTCGCTCCCCGGTGACGTTGTCTACCGCAAACAAAGAAATGCCGCGCGTCAATACGTTCGGCACTTCGATCCGGGTGGTAAACCATGCCACCGCAGGGAAATCATTCAGGGCTCGCCGTGATAGTGCATCGGTCTGTATCTGACCGAGACGGGGATGAAATACGCCCTCAGATTTACCCTCAACTTGGATGACCCCAGACATCCAGATTAGGTTTGTGCGTAGTGTACTGGTGTGGTGATAGACGGTCGGAACTGTATTTTCTCGCCGTCTCTTTGCCTCGCCCATGGATGCCATCCAATTTACTCGTTGTGGCGTTGTGAAACTTGTTAAAACCGTCTGATAAATCCCCAAGCAAACCGGAAACGAGGGATTGGGAAGAGTTCTCACAAGTTCACAACTAAAGAAAAATGAAAGAGAACAATCTCTCTATATATATGTATTTACTACTCTTTTTGTCACCCTACGAACTTGTGGCGCCCTCACAATTTCAACCAACTTTCACAAGTTCGCTGGACATCGCGGCACAAGTTGTGACGTCCCTTGTGGCTAATCCACAAGTTGGAATCGGCACCTCGAACCCAGTTTTGCCTTGCCGGTCAGTTCGGCAACCTTGCCCGTTTCCACTAACCACGTGACCGCCTCGACTACTTCGTCCTGGCGAGCGGAGCTGACTCCTTCGCGCTGAAGGAGATGCGACCACGCAAGTGTGTGTTCTGGAGCGCGCTCCAGCGCCCGCACAATCGCTTTTCGCAGCGCCTCAGTCGCACTGCCGGACATGTGCCGATCGGCGCCCTCGGATACGATTTGGATAGATCTGTGAACGATGGCCCATCCCCACGCGACGTCATCATCGGTGATGGCCGGAGCGGATGGATCTCGGCTCACCGCGCGGATTGCAGCAAGGCGAACGGTATTTTCCGCCGCTCGACCGATTATGTGATGTTCACGTTCATTCCAGTATCGATCAGATTGCCATCGGAAAATGTCAGCCCATAGTGCATATGCGCTCCCCTCCTCGCCCCCATCAAAAGGAACAATCACCTTGTTAATTCCCAGCGGATTGTTGCCTTTCGGAAATTCGGAAATTGCTCGTTTGAGGTCAGCCTGTAGCTGTTTCGGGATTTTTACTTCACGGTTTAATCTCGGCGGACGTATCTCGTCCGGCCCTTCTCCCTCAATGAAAACGAACCGGGAAAGCATGCCGTCGGTCAGCGAGTCTTCCGACAATCCTGCGTAGAGCGTCGATGGCGTCGTCATACCGAGAACCGTTAGCGCTGGTCCCATAATAGGACTGTCGTCCGGTTTTGAGTCCGCGCTCGCATACTGTCGCCCATGGAAAACAGCATCCGCCTGGTCATAAATAGCCAGAAGCAATTTTCGGATCGATGCCGATGCCGCATTCGCCCGCTTGCTGTTCACATCCTGCAGTACAAGGCCGAACTCGTCCATAACTACAACAGTTGACGGGTTGCGTCTCAGCATCCGCTCGATCGCCGCAAACGAAGTCGGATCCCCGTTCGTCACAGCGCCAGGCTGCCCCGCCGAGTTTGCGAGATGAACGATAGACTTCGGTGCATGGCCCTTGCCTGAAGCCACACCCATTACGGTCGTCATGAACATGTTCAAGCCACTCCGAGTCGGTCCGAGTGCCTTGTCTCCGAACATGCCGCCGATCAGCGCGATGGCGGCCGTCAGTGACAGTTCGGGAACCGGAACGATTGCCGTTTCGGTGATCCATCGAGAGACATCATGTAAAAGGCCGCCTGCCGCATCAGGGCTGAACGGGTCGGGATGCATTCTAGGTAACCTTGGGTGAGCCCTCGCCGGCGCGGTATCCTGTTCGTTGTCATTTGCAGCTATGGGTAGTGATTTTGCGAACAATCCTTTGACTGCGGACACGGCTTCCGCACGCTCTGTGGCATGGTGCGCTCCGAACTTGCCCCATAGCCGAAGAAAGTCGGCCTGCGCGTCTTTCGTTTCGTATCGGGCAAACCAGTCGCCCGTGGCAGATCGAAAAACGACAAGCGCCTGTTCTGCGGTCAGGCCATCGAATGCGAGTTGTTCAACTACCTTAGCGGCGTGCTCCGACCTGTCACCGACATCATTTGCTGCGAGCAATTCGGCCGCATGCGCGCTGACTTCGATGCTCTCGATTGAAGGGAATTCGCAAATCTGGACAGATCGCACGGCTGCCGCAGCCTGCATGTGGGGCGCCATGGCGGCTTGCAGGTCTTCAGCATCAGTAAGAGTGCCGTCCCACGCGGCAGCAATACTGACCTTCGCCGGGTCTAATGGACGGCCCCGAGCGATCTTCTTAGCGTTCGGCCAATTGAGAGTACCCGGTACACGCCACACGTGGGAGACGTCCACTGTACAGTGATCGGAATTGGCGGCCCCCTTCAGGGCGATAGCAAGCGGCTTAGCATCAACAGGGGCCAGGGGGCGATCCAATAGAATGAAGCATTGGCGATTGCCTGGCGAACTTTCTATGACATAGTTAGGCTCAACGGGCATCGAACCTGATCGACCCGTATCGTCATCCATATCGGCTACGAGCGCCAGCACAGCGATCACATCAGCCTCGCCACCCTTTCTGCCTCGCTCCAGCGTTGGACGCATCAGGTTCGGGCAAATATAGACATTTGCGTTCGGTGTAGCGGCGTGAGCCATCACGGCATCGACCATGTCGTCTATGTCGCCGACTTTATGATGGCTGACTATACCTCCGCCGTGGTCCTCTCCGTTCGGATTGGCGAAGAATGCCGAGACAACGAACTTGCCCTGCAAGCCGGCAGCCAACCGGTTGATCATTTCCGCGTGGCTGCGGACTGCCTCCTCGTCAAACGAGGAGGCAAGCTCAGGCTTCAGTTTCAACAATGTGGGCATTGACGATGGCTTCCAGTGCGAGTTCGGCAAGCTGATCGGCTACGACGATTGGCAATGTGACAACAGGCGCGCTATTGTGTTGCGGCCCGCATATCCGTCAGCCGCTCGCTGACCGGACGATTTTAAGTTTGTGAAAGTGGATACCTGAATCGAGTTTCGCATCGAATCTGGTGCGGACGTTGCCAGCCCCTTCAGGAAGTGGCCACACTGTCAGAATGCGAGGCGTCATGCGGTTGCTGTTGAAGCTGCATCATTCTCGATTTTTTCGATGACGGCCTGCCATACGAATTCCGCTACGCGACGGTCCACGAAAAATGCATCGACTACGTGGCGCTGCAACCCGGACTCTGGCGGTCGCCCCTCTCCGTTGAATTCAACCGCGCACATTCGCCGGTTACCGTCATCAGCGAATCCAGCAGATCCTACTTTCTCTATGAAAAGCACTGGCGACTGGTCCACCAGGCGAGCATCGTGCGGTCGCCCTTCGATGAAATCGATACCGACAGCGTAGCCACGAATGCGCGGTGTCGTACAGGCGCGGGTTCGTGCACCCGTGGGTGCAACTGGAATGGTGCGATTGGGCATGCTAATTCTCCCCTACCCGGCCGATCTTGCGGCGGGCGACTACCTAAAGTTTCATGGTGATTGGGCCTCAACAAAAGTAAGAGGCACAGATTCCGTCACGGATTTCGTGGATGCTATGCGGCGCGGGCGTGAAGCCTTGCGACTTTGCTGCAAAGCCGCATCAGCGTTTCGTCACAGGCAACCTTGTCGTAATCGGCAAGCTGATCGGCAATGTTTGGCACGGACTCTATTTCGTCATGCTGGCTGATGAAGCGCACCGCCGATACGGCCGCATGATAACGGGCTGGCGAGTATGCGCGAGCACATGCTCTTAGAGCTTTGAGTGCCGCCTTGTATCCTTCGGTAAATTCCGCAGGGCGGCTTTGCATATCGAGAATATCTTGGTGGTTCACGCCGCCTTCTTCTCCTGCTGGGCTATCCACGCGGTCAACGTCGAGCGCCGCGCGCAAATCGTCTCGCCTATCTTAAAGTGCGGGAGGTGCCCCTTCGCGACCGAGTGGTAAACGGCCCTGCGGGGGAAACCCAGATAATCCGCGATAGCTTCGGCACCGCGGAGCAGGTCAGCGGCCAGGCTGTTGTCGTTTGAAGCTTCCATACTGTCCTCTTTTAGCGCGGGAAATTCCGCATATTCACATCATGTGCGATTAGGATAACTTTGTCAATACGGTTTCGTTAATTTAGTCAAATATGTTGCACGTGATGGAAACAGGTCTATAAGGGTCAGCATGAATGAAATTGAAAAAATCCTGCGGGACCTGAAAGGCCGCCATGGAATAAATGCATCGCAGGTTGCGGAGGCGTTGGGCGTGAGCAAGGTAACGGTCTCGCGTTGGCGATCTGGCAGCCTCGTGCCGAGCGCCTCAAAGCTCGCTGCGCTGCGTAGTTTCTATGAAACCCAGATGACCGGCGCGCCAACTGTCCCGCCGGCCGTGGATAGTCGAGATGGAATGATCGTCAGAATGGCTGCCCTTGGGCACAACTACACGGAAATCAGTAAGGTTTTCGAAATCAGCCGCGAGCGCGTTCGGCAGATTGTTTCTCAGCACGGCGCTCCGAGGAGAAGACGTTAATGGCTCTTCGAAAACGCACGCTTCCGTCTGGAAAAACCGCTTGGCTGGCCGAGTACCGAGATGGTTCCGGCAAGCGCAGGTTCCGGCAATTCGCCCGGAAGAAGGACGCGGACGACTTCCTGCTCACGGCAAGAGGCGAGGTACGAAAGGGAACGCATACGCCGGCCAGCCAGTCGATAACGATCCGCGAGGCTGCCGATCTGTGGATTGAAAAAGCCGAGGCGAAGGGGCTGGAGGCCTCAACTCTGGCCAGTTATCGGCAGCATCGTGATATCCACATTGTTCCGGCAATCGGCGCAACAAAGCTGTCAGCCGTCACGGCGCCGGCCGTGCAGGCCTTCGCGGACGAATTGGCGAAGACGCAATCCCGCGCCATGGTGAAGAAAATTATCGGCTCGTTATCCATGATCTTCACCGACGCAGTTCGCCGTGGGCGCGTTGTCACGAATCCAGTTCGCGAGGTTCGCGTTGACTTGCCGAAGCGGGATAGGGGGCGGCCTGAAATGCCGACGACGGCGGAGTTGCAGGCGATATTGAAGGCAACGCCGTCGAAGCACCGGCCGCTTATATATACGGCCGCATTCACCGGGCTGCGCGCCTCGGAACTTCGCGGTCTCCCGTGGCGCGATGTCGATCTCGACGCTGGCGAAATTCACGTCACGCAACGAGCCGATCCATACAATAAGATTGGATCTCCGAAATCGGATGCGGGCACCCGCACTGTACCTATTGGGCCGACGGTGGTCTCGTTGCTGAGAGACTGGAAAGAGCATTGCCCCAAAGGCGCGCGCGATCTGGTTTTCCCGAACGGCGCAGGGAATATAGAGTCGCACGCGAACATGCTGCAGCGCATTTTCTGGCCGATCCAGATCGCAGCGGGCGTCAGTCTAACGACCGATGAAAAGGACGAAGACGGTAAGCCGGTCATGAAGGCGAAGTATTCCCTGCACGCCCTCCGCCATGCTGCTGCCGCCATGTGGATTGCACAGGGCGTCACTGCCAAGCGAATTCAAGTGCTGATGGGGCACGCCTCAATCCAGCAAACTTTCGATCAGTACGGGTATCTCATCGAAAAGCGCGATGACGATAAGGCCGCGGCGAAGGCGATCGAAGACGCCCTAATTCCCGCCGAATAGCAATAATTCCGCCGGCTACATGCAACACAATGCAACATAAATTCAAAAAATAGTAATAAAATCAGCGTAGATTCAAGGAATCATAATCCTTGTGTCGGCGGTTCAAATCCGTCCTCCGCTACCACTAGACCCCACCGATACGGTATCCAACTTGAGCAGAGTGTTCAGATGTCTCTGAGCCTCGACCTTAACGTCGCCTCTCCTGTTAAAATCCCGCAAGACCGTTACCGACCTGACGACCTTGCGGAGCACGGCGTTTTCTAGGACATCACGACTGGTGAGGTCTCCACCGAGTGCTTCCCGCAGTTCCACCATATGCTCCTTGAAAAGGCCACAAAGCAGCGGCCTCCAAGGTTACGACGTTATCGATCGGAGCAAGGCCGAATGGCTGCTGGTCGACCGTGGCTGTGAAGCAGACTGGTTTCGTGACGCTTTGATGGGCAAGGAGGATCACTCCCTGCATCGCGTGGAAAATCCCGGAACAAGACCGTTAAATACGACAAGCGTCGCTACAAACCTCGCAACCGAATCGAGATCATGTTCAGGCGTCTCAAGAACGACGGCTTGTTACTATATGCTACGATCGGTGCCTGATGGAGTTTTTCTCTGCCAAAGAACTCGTCGCAATCATAATCTTCTGAGTCTGATCAATTAGCCCGGACGCAAAGGCACCAAGGCTAATATAATCGGAACGAAAACAGATATGAAATGCGTTTCCCTTTGTTATGGAAAAATCACCATTTGACCGCGCCAGGTGTCCACATTCCGAAATTAGGGCACCCTATTCTGTCGGCTTTACTTCTTACCGGATCCAGCATTTCCGGGTTTGAAAACATTGCGGCCCCGCACAGCGTCCAGTTAGCAAGCACCTTGAAGTCCTTATGATCAGCTTTCACGATGAACTGCGTCCCCTGAGGAAGCGTCTTCGGCATCCGCTTCGCTAGATCCGGATCAATTTTTGCAATAGTCACGAATGTCTTATTAGAAGGAGTAAGAATGTCTCGATTGTTCCTTTGGTGATCAACAATAGCATCGGTAATTTCACGCAAATATTCAATCGCATCAGGAACAATAACAATATCTTTATTATATCTATCAATAAATATTTTCTTCAAATCATCTTCAGAATCAGCTGTCGTAGATCCGGTAAAAATGAGCGAAGATACAGACCCAATGAAAACCCCCAGAAACAGCAGAATTGCCGCATTCACGAGATTCCTTTGCTTCTGCTTTTTCAGAACTGCACCGGTATTTCTTTCAAATGACGACTCAACTTTCTCAATCGCTAAATTCAGATTTTCAATATCTTCACTGCTTCTGTCTGAACGCTGAAAGCTTGCTCTTGCGGCTTGATAAATCCGCTCTCTCTGCTCGCGGGTTTCGGCGCGGTGCTTTGCGATCGCGTTACGGATCGCCGGCTCAAAACGTTCACTTGTCACTTCGGCTCCTTTTTGAACGCATCCGGTGCTGAAAACTCAAAAACATTGATCTGTCATGGGATGATGCGGTCAGCAGTCGTTTGCTGCAACAAAGCTTCCAGATTTATGATCAGATAACTGAAGCAGCCACATGAACAATTCATGAAATACTGGTGCGGATGAAGGGACTCGAACCCCCACGCCTTTCGGCACCGGAACCTAAATCCGGGGCGTCTACCAGTTCCGCCACATCCGCATGCAACCCGCCAATCCCACGAAGGCCAATCTCTGTCAATCCACTCGCCCGGACCCGGCCGACAAGCCTGCACGCATATTTCGCAAGCTCCCCGCAGGATGCGAAGATAGTTGAAAATTGGCCTCGCCTGTGACAAAAGGCGGGTCGAATGTGACGGGATGCGACGATCCGCTTCTGCAACATGTGAAAAGAAGCTGGAACAACAAGGACTTATTCACATTGTGGAGCGTTTCGGGTGATTGGGTCAGGAGATGGCCAGCTCATCCGGCTTCGCCCCGAAGCCAACTCCGGAATAATGTACCGGCGGGCTGTGAACGGTAGAATCCGTTTTACGGCCCTACGGGTCTAGATAAAGGTTTGATGATGCAGGTCACCGAAACGCTCAACTCCGGCCTCAAGCGCGAGATCAAGGTCGTCGTGCCGGCTACCGACATGGAAGCCAGGCTCATGACCCGGCTCACCGATGCCCGGGGGAAGGTCCGCATCAACGGTTTCCGTCCCGGCAAGGTGCCGGTCCAGCACCTGCGCAAGGTCTACGGCAAGTCCTTCATGGCCGAGGTCGTCAACGAAATTCTCAACGACGCGCGCAGCATCATCACCGAGCGCGGCGAAAAGGCTGCCATGCAGCCTGAGGTCGTGATGACCGAGGACGAGAAGGAAGCCGAAAAGATTCTCGACGGCGGCGTCGATTTCGAGTTCAGCCTGAACTACGAAGTCATCCCCCCGATCGAGATCAGGGATTTCGCCGACATCAAGGTTGAGCGCCCTGTCTACGACGTGCCGGATTCCGAGATCGACGAGCAGGTGCAGCGCGTGGCCGAATCCACACGCAGCTATGAGCCGAAGGACGGCAAGGCCGCCGATGGCGACCGCCTGACCATTGATTATGTCGGCAAGATCGACGGCGAAGCCTTTGCGGGCGGCACCGGCTCCGACCAGCCGCTGGTTCTGGGCTCCAAGGAGTTCATCCCTGGCTTCGAGGACCAGCTCATCGGCACCAAGGCCGGCGATGAGAAGCAGGTTGTCGTCACCTTCCCCGAGAATTATCAGGCCGCGCAGCTGGCCGGCAAGGAAGCGACCTTCGACGTCACCGTCAAGGAAGTGGCCAAGCCCGGCGAACTGAAGATCGACGACGAGACCGCCAAGTCTCTGGGTCTGGAGTCGCTGGAGCGCCTGCGTGAAATCGTGCGCAGCCAGATCGAGAACCAGTTCGGCTCCATCACCCGCCAGAAGGTCAAGCGCCAGCTTCTGGACCAGCTTGACTCCTCCTACAGCTTCGAAGCGCCTTCCAGGCTGGTCGAGGCGGAGTTCAACAACATCTGGAATCAGGTCAACCGCGACCTCGAAGCCGCCGGCCGCACCTTCACGGACGAAGAGACCACCGAGGAAGACGCCCGCGCCGAGTATCTGCGTCTGGCCGAGCGCCGCGTGCGCCTTGGTCTCGTTCTTGCCGAGATCGGCGAGAAGGCAGGCGTCACCGTTTCCGATGAAGAACTGCAGCGCGGTCTGTTCGAGCAGGTTCGCCGCTTCCCCGGCAACCAGCAGCAGGAAGTGTTCGAGTTCTACCGCAGCAACCCCGAGGCGCTGAACTCGCTGCGTGCTCCGATCTTCGAAGAAAAGGTCGTCGACCATCTTCTTGGCCAGATTTCCGTGACCGACACCAAGGTCAGCAAGGAAGAGCTGCTGGCCGAAGATGAAGAGGGCGAGGCCGAAGCCAAGCCGGCCAAGAAGAAGGCTGCGCCGAAGAAGGCTGCGGCCAAGGCCGAGGACGGCGAAGCCGAGGCGCCGAAGAAGAAGGCCGCGCCGAAGAAGAAGGCGGAGAAGGACGCAGAGTAAGATTTATCTGCGCCACGCATTGCATACGAAAAGAAAAGGCCGCCTCGAAAGGCGGCCTTTTCTTTTGGGCATTCTTTCCTGCTATCGGTGGCTGCTTTCCGGCATTTCGGCCTCAATCGACCAGTCGGCCTGAGCTCTCTCGCCTAAAACCTTTTCATGAGACCAGATTTCACCAGCCCGCTGCATGCAGGCTGGTGAAATCTGCGGGACAGGCTGGGTTACTCAGTTATCGCAGTTTTCAGAAGGCGGCGCGATAGAGCGCCAGCGCATCCGCTTCCGTAACCTCGACCGGATTGTTGCCGAGAAGCCGTGTTTGCAGCATGGCATCGGCAGCAAGCTGCGGCAGCATTTCTTCGGCGACACCGGCATCGCGCAGGCGGCGCGGGGCACCGGAGGCATCCATCAGCGCGATCAGCCGCTTGACGAAGGCCTTCGCCTTTTCTGCCGTGCCGGCATCGGGCGCAACATCGGCCCCGGCAGGCCCGGCGAGCTCGGCATAAAGCGCCTCTGCCGCCTTCATGTTGAACTCCAGCACCGGCTGCAGCATCAGCGCATTGGAGAGCCCGTGGGGAATGTGGTAGCGGCCGCCCAGCGGATAGGCCAGCGCATGCACCGCCGCCACCGGTGCGTTGGCGAAGGCCTGCCCGGCAAGCGTAGCGCCCAGCAGCATCGCCTCGCGCGCCGCGCGATCCTTGCCATCCTTGCAGGCCGCAACGAGATTGGAGGAGAGCAGACGCAATGCCTCACGCGCGGCCGCATCCGAAAGCGGATTTTTCTTGTGTCGGCTGGTGTAGGCCTCGATCGCGTGGACCATGGCGTCGATGCCGGTGGCGGCAGTGTGCAGCGCCGGCAGACCTGTGGTCAGTTCGGCATCGAGCAGCACGCGGTCGGCATAGAGCTGATCCGCCACCACGCCCATCTTGGAGTCGTCCGGGGTGGTCAGGATGGTGATGTTGGTGACTTCGGAGCCGGTTCCGGCCGTGGTCGGCACCTGCACCAGCGGCACGCGCGCGCCCTGCACCTTGCCGATGCCGTAAAGCTCCTTCAGGGGCTGATCGGTCGTCAGCATCACGGCGGCCAGCTTGGCGACATCCATGGAGGAGCCGCCGCCGATCCCCAGCACGATATCCGCGCCGGCCTTGCGGCCCTCAGCCACGCAATCGAACAGCACAGCCTCGGGCGGATCAGCCACCACATCGTCGAATATGGTGACGGCAAAGCCTTCGGCAGCCAGAGACGCCTTTGCCGCCTCCAGGACACCGGCCTTGTGCAAGCCCTTGTCCGTCACCAGCAGCAGCCTGCGTGCAGGAAACCATTGGCCAAGCAGCGCACCAAGCTTCGAGGCCGCCCCCCATTCGACATGTATCTGCCCGACCGTGGTGAAAGAGAAGGGTTTAAAGCTCATGGCTGCTTTCCTTATGCGCTGTGCCGGCGCGTCAGCGCCGGGCGAGACATGAAAGCCGGCACCAGGTGCGCCGGGTCAAAATGATTAATCGACACAAGGAGGAGTCAGGCCACGCCTTCCACCTGAAGCGTGGCAAGCTCACGCGCGATCTTTTGCTTGTCGGCAAGCGTCTCGTTCGCGCGCGGGCGATACCAGACGGCGGTCCAGTTCACCGCGCCGAGCATGCCCTTGACCGCAATGGAGGCGTTTCCGGCGCGGATGCTGCCGTCGGCCTGCCCGCGGCGGAAGACATCGGCAAAAAGCTTTTCAAAGTCGCGGCGAATGGCCATGATCTCGTCCAGCACCTGGCGCTGCGCCAGCGTGGTGGCGCCCAGCCGATGCATGTGAACGCCCTGCACCACAACCGCCAGATAGGCGATGTTCTGCAGCATGGTAAGCGCATGGGCCTCCAGCATGGCCCGCAGGGTTTCGCGCCCATTGCCGCCATTGTCCATCGCCGCATTGACCGCCTCGTTCAGCCGTCGCATGCCCTCACGATGGACGTCGAAGAACAGGTCAGTTTTGGAGGCGTAATAGTGGTAGATCCTGCCCTTGGTCGCACCTAGCCGGCGGGCCACATCGTCGATGCTGGTGCCCTGAAAGCCCATTTCCATGAAGCATTGAGCGGCACAGTCGAGAATATCGACATTGTTGTCCGCTCCGGCAGCCTCGCCAGCCTTGCGGCGCGAGCGTGTCGGGCGGCGCGGGCGCCCGGCCTCGACCACGGCTGCATCCGCACCGAGATCGCGTTGCCCTTCGGCTTCGTGATCCGATCTGGCCATGGAATATCCTCCGAATTTCATTCGCCCCGAAATATCGCCGGCTTTGGAATGTCGCGCAATTATCTGGCGCTCATCCATCTTGCGATGGCGATATAAGCTGGACGGGCACAATTAAACATACTACTGAGTATGTTGCAATTGCCGACAGGGCGAAACACACATTAAATCAAAGGAAAGACCGGATGAATGACCGGATCCACACTCCCGGCACACCGCTGACATCCGACTGGATCGAGGTCGATCAACCTTTCATCGACCGGTTCGCGGATGCGATCCTGGACCATCAGTTCATTCATGTCGATCCCGTACGGGCGAAGGCAGAAGGCCCCTATGGCGGCACCATCGCGCACGGCTTCCTGTCGCTGTCGCTGCTCACCCACTTTACGCACACCGCCCTGCCCCGCCCGGCCGCGGGCGTTGTCGAGATCAATTACGGGTTTGAAAAGGTCCGCTTTCTGGCTCCCGTTCCGGTTGGCGCCCGCGTGCGGGGCAAGTTCACTCTGCTCTCGCAGGAGCCGAAGGGCGCAGGAAAGCTCAGACGCTTCAGCGTCGAGGTCGAAATCGAAGGCAATGAAAAGCCGGCCATGATAGCCGAATGGCTCGTGCTGGTTATGGAAGGAGAGAATTGATGTCGGTCAGCTTCAGGGATCAGGTCGCAATCGTAACCGGCGCAGGCGGCGGGCTCGGCCGCTCACACGCGCTGATGCTGGCTGCACACGGCGCAGCCGTGGTGATCAACGATTTCGGTGGCGCGCGTGACGGATCGGGCGGATCGACCGAAGCCGCCGAAGCCGTGGTGCGTGAGATCATCGAGGCGGGCGGCCGCGCCATCGCCGATGGCGGCAACGTCACCTCCGAGGCCGACATGGAGGCCATGGTCGCGCGGGCGCTTTCGGCTTTCGGCCGTGTCGACGTGCTGGTCAACAACGCCGGCATCCTGCGCGACAGGACCTTCGCCAAGATGACGATCGATGACTTCAGGGCCGTGGTCGACGTTCACCTGATGGGCACGACCATCGCCACCAAGACGGTATGGGCGACCATGCGCGAGCAGAACTACGGCCGCGTCCTCGTCACCTCCTCCACCTCCGGCAGCTACGGCAATTTCGGACAGGCGAATTACGGCGCGGCCAAGATGGCGGTGCTCGGCCTCATGAACACGCTGCATCTCGAAGGCGCGAAATATGGCATCCATGTCAACGCCATCCTGCCGACTGCCGCCACCCGCATGACCGGCGACATGATGAGCGAGGAAATGCTTGAACTGCTGGCACCCGAACTTGTCTCGCCCGCCGCCGTCTGGCTGGTGAGCCGGGATGCTCCTTCGCGCACGGTGCTGCTGGCCGGTGCCGGCACCGTGGCGCGCCTTGCCGTGGTCGAGAGCGAGGGCGTGTGCTTCACCGGCAAGCCGTTTACGCCGGATGAGGTCGGCGCGAATTTCGACCGCATCGCCAGCCTCGAGAATCCGATCGAGCCGCCGGAAGGCCTGCGTCACGTCGACCGCATTCTCGCCAACGCCCGCGCCGCGCTCGGCAGGGCCTGAGGCGACAGAGAAAGAGCCATGAGCGAACGCCTCACCCCTCTCACCCGAAGCGCTTATCCCTGGCATCAGGAAACGGTGCTGCAATGGGCGGATTCAGACATTTACGGCCATCTCAACAACGTGGCCTATCTGAAATATTTCGATACGGCGCTGAACATGTCGCTGATCGAACATGGCGCGCTGGACCTTTCGCACGACGCAACCGATCCCATCGGTCTCGTCGTGCAGAACGGCGCGCAGTTCTTCAGCGAAATCACCTTTCCCACCAAACTGTGGGTCGGCGTGCGGGTCGAGAAGGTTGGGCGCACCAGCATGAACTGGGGTTTTGGCCTGTTTTCCGCCGACTCCGAGCTGTGCTCGGCACGAGGCACCTATGTGCATGTCTATGTGGACCGCGCCACGCGCCGCCCCGTACCATTGACCGAACCGCTGCTGGCCTGCGCCCGCGCGCTCGCCGCACCGACCGATATCTGAATCAGGAGAAGCAGATGAAAGAAGCCGTAATCGTCTCGACCGCGCGCACCCCCATCGGCAAGGCCTATCGCGGCGCCTTCAACGCCACGACCGCGCCGCGCCTGATCGGCCACGCCATCGAACATGCCGTCGCCCGCGCCGGCATCGATCCGGCGGAGGTCGAGGATGTCGTGGTCGGAGCAGCACTCCAGCAGGGCACCACCCACATGAACATCGCCCGCACCGGCCTGCTGCGCGCCGGCCTGCCGGTCACGGTTCCCGGCCAGAGCGTCGATCGCCAGTGTGCGTCCGGCCTGATGGCGATCGCCATCGCGGCCAAGCAGATCCTTGCCGACGGCATGAAGATCACTGTCGGTGGCGGCGTCGAGCAGATTTCGCTGGTGCAGACGCCCCAGATGAACACCTCGCACTGGCACGATCCGTGGATCGACGCGCATCTGCCGCAGACCTACATGTCGATGGTGGAAACCGCCGAGATCGTGGCCGACCGCTATGGCGTGAGCCGCGAGGCACAGGACGAATACGCGCTGCAATCGCAGACGCGTACCGCCGCCGCACAGGCCGCCGGTCGTCTCGATGCGGAAGTCGTTCCGCTCACCACGATCATGCAGGTGACGGACAAGGCGACCGGTGCCGTTTCCGAGAAGGAAGTGACGCTGGCGAAGGATGAGGGCAACCGCCCTGAAACCACGCTCGAAGGCCTTTCCAGCCTGAAGCCGGTATTCCGGGACGGCCAGCGCATTGCCGAAGGCCGCTTCATCACCGCCGGCAACGCCTCGCAGCTTTCCGACGGCGCTTCCGCGTCCGTTCTGATGGAGCGCAGCGAAGCCGAAAAGCGCGGCCTCGCCCCGCTCGGCCTCTATCGCGGCATTGCCGTGGCTGGCGTTGGCCCCGAGGAAATGGGCATCGGCCCGGTGCCGGCCGTGCGCAAGCTGCTGGCAATCCATGGCCTCAAGGTCGAGGACATCGGCCTGTGGGAGCTGAACGAGGCTTTCGCCGCGCAGGTCATTCCTTCGCGCGACCAGCTCGGCATTCCCGATGAACTGCTCAACGTCAATGGCGGCGCCATTTCCATCGGCCATCCCTATGGCATGTCGGGTGCCCGCATGGTGGGCCATGCCCTGATCGAGGGCAAGCGGCGTGGTGCGCGCTATGTGGTCGTGACCATGTGCATCGGCGGCGGCATGGGCGCTGCCGGCCTGTTCGAAGTGCTCTGAGCACCGATATCGAAAACGAAAAAGGGGCGGTGGACATTTCCACCGCCCCTTTTTCGTTGTGTATCATTCAGGTGCGGGAAAGACCGATCTGCCGTTCAAGGTGAGGAAGCGGAAGGATTTCAGCGCTGTCCACAACGGCAAGGTCGAGCAGTGCCGCCACTTCCGCCGGAAACGCCGCCGCCTTCGGCTGCCCGCCTGCCTGCGAGACATGCAGCATCATCAGCTCGCTCCAGGCAAGCAGCGTGCCGCCGGCATTGTGCATTTCCAGATAGCCATGCAGACGCTTTGAATCCGCCGCCAGCACATGCAGCGACAGCTGCAGCGCATCGCCTTCATGGCATTCGCGCAGATAGCCGATGCGCATGTCGAGCGTATAGAGGGTGGCGGATGTGGCCGCACGATAGGCAGCGTCGAGACCGATCTCATCCATGTAGGCGGTCATGGTCTCGGAGAAGGCAATGGCATAGGCGAAATCGGCCATGTGGCCATTATAGTCCACCCATTCCCGCCCCACCCGCGTCTTGCGGGTGAAGCTCGCCGCAGCGCGCCTGTCGGTCATGCCTTGCGGTTGTCCAGCCAGTGCCGGACTTCACCCACCACGCCACGCCGGAAAAGAAGCACGCAGATCATGAAGGTAGCGCCCAGAACGATGGTGACCGGGAAACCGGAGGTGGCAAAGAAGTTCTGCAATCCGACGAGGATGCCTGCGCCGACCACAGGCCCCGCCATGGTGCCGATGCCGCCCAGCAACGCCATCAGGATCACCTCGCCCGACATGTTCCATGCCACGTCGGTCAGCGTCGCGAACTGGAACAGCAGCGCCTTGAGACTGCCAGCGAGACCCGCGAGACCAGCCGACATAACGAAGGCGGCGAGCTTGTAGCGCTGCACGGAATAGCCAAGCGAGATGGTGCGCGGCTCGTTCTCACGGATGGCCTTGAGGATCTGTCCGAAAGGCGAATGCACGATACGCCAGATCAGCATCAGGCTCAGCACCGTCATCACGGCAATGAAGTAATATAGGTTCATCGTGTCGTTGAGGTCGATGAGCCCGAACAGTTTGCCGCGCGAAAAACCCTGAATGCCGTCCTCGCCATTGGTGAACGGAACCTGCAGGCAGAAGAAGTAGAACATCTGCGCTAGGGCCAGCGTGATCATGGCGAAGTAGATGCCCTGCCTGCGGATGGCGATGGCGCCGATGATCAGACCCAGCACGATGGCCGCACCGACGCCGGCAAGGATCGCCACTTCCGGCGTCACCTGCCACACTTTCATGGCATGGGCCGTCACATAGGCAGCGCCGCCGAAGAAGGCGGCATGGCCGAAGGACAGCAGCCCCGTATAGCCGAGCAGCAGGTTGAAGGCGGCAGCGAACAGCGCGAAGCACAGAAGCTTCATCATGAAGATCGGATAGACCCACATGGGCGCGACGAGCAGCGCCGCGACCACGAGCGCAAGAAGGATGAACCCCGAACGAGGGCTGCGACGGGACGGCATGTCGGCGGCTTCGGTAGGAATGGCGCTCATATCAGGTCTCCTTTCCGAAAAGCCCGGCCGGGCGCAGCAGGAGCACGATGGCCATGATGACGAACACCACGATATTCGCGGCTTCGGGATAGAAGACCTTGCACAGACCCTCGATGATGCCGAGCATGTAGCCGGTGACGATGGCGCCAAGGATGGAGCCCATGCCGCCGATGACCACCACGGCGAACACAATGATGATCAGGTTCGAGCCCATCAGTGGACTGACCTGAAACACGGGAGCAGCCAGCACGCCGGCAATGCCGGCAAGCGCGCAGCCGAACCCGTAGGTCACGGTCAGCAACACCGGCACGTTGACGCCGAAAGCCTGCACCAGCGTGGCATTCTCGGTCGCCGCGCGCAGATAGGCGCCGATCGAGGTCTTCTCGATCACCGCCCAGGTGCCGAGACAGATGACCAGAGAGGCAACGACGACCCAGCCGCGATAGTTGGGCAGCACCATGAAGCCCAGATTGGTCGCGCCCCTCAGGGCTTCCGGCGCAGTGTAAGGCTGGCCGGATGTGCCGAAGAAATGGCGGAACGTGCCTTCCAGCAGCAGCGCCAGACCGAAGGTGAACAGCAGGCCATAGAGATGGTCGAGACCATAGAGACGGCGCAGCATCAGCCGTTCGATCGCCATTCCGACGATGCCGACGATCAGCGGCGCAAGGATGAGCGCGCCCCAGTAGCCAATGCCGGCGTAGGCCAGCAGCATCCACGCCGCGAAGGCACCCAGCATGTAAAAGGCGCCATGGGCGAAATTGATCACCCGCAGCAGTCCGAAGATGACGGCCAGTCCCAGCGACAGCAATGCGTAGAACGACCCGTTGATCAGTCCGATCAGCAACTGCCCCATCAGGGCAGGCAAAGGCACTCCAAAGATCATCGTCATCTCACACCCCCAGAGCCGTGTTGAGCGCCTCGGTGCGCGCAGGCAATTCCGACACGGAGAAACTGTCGATCATCTTGCCGTGGTCCATCACGTAGAAATGGTCGGCAATGCGTGCTGCGAAACGGAAATTCTGCTCGACCAGAAGCACGCTCAGGCCGTGCGACTTCAGAACCTTCAGCATTTCGCCGATGCGCTCCACGATGACGGGCGCGAGCCCCTCGGTCGGCTCGTCCAGCAGGATCATGCGCACGCCGGTGCGCAGGATGCGGGCGATAGCCAGCATCTGCTGCTCGCCGCCGGAAAGCTTGGTGCCAGGGCTGGTGCGCCGCTCCAGCAGGTTCGGGAAGATGTTGTAGATTTCCTCAAGGCTCATGCCGCCTTTGGCCACCACCGGCGGCAGCAGCAGGTTTTCCTCGACGGAAAGGCTGGCGAAGATGCCGCGCTCTTCCGGCACGAACCCGAGGCCTGTGCGGGCCACGCGATGCAGCGGCAGGCGCATGATGGAGCGCTGCTCGAACTCGACGTCGCCCTTGCGCTTGCGGATGATGCCCATGATGGCGCGCAGCGTCGTGGTCTTGCCCACACCGTTGCGGCCAAGCAGCGTCACCGTCTCGCCCGCAAAAACGTCGAGATCGACGCCGTGCAGGGCATGGCTCTCGCCATACCACGCTTCGAGGTTGCGTACCTTCAGCTGCGCAGCCGCGCCCCCGCCGCGCGGGGCGGCGCCGGCCGCAGGAACCGGATCAGTGCCCGCCATCTTCAGACCCCATATAGGCTTCGCGCACGCGCGGGTCGGTGCTGACGGTGGCGTAATCGCCGCGCGCCAGAACTTCGCCACGCTGCAGAACGGTGATCTCGTGGCCGATATCGGCAACCACCTTGAGATTGTGCTCGACCATGAGCAGCGCGCAATCGCGTGCGACGGTCGAGATCAGGGAGGCCATGTTCTCCACGTCCTCATGGCCCATGCCGGCCAGAGGTTCGTCGAGCAGAAGCACACGCGGTTCGAGCGCCAGCGTCGTGGCGATCTCCAGCGCACGCTTGCGGCCGTAGGAAAGGTCGGCGGCGCGCCGCTGCGACATATCGGCAAGGCCGACACGGTCGAGCAGTTCCATGGCGCGCGGGCGAAGCCTGTCGAGGCTGGAAAGCGGCCGCCAGAACTGCACCGCGAGATTGTTGGCGCGCTGCAGGGCAATACAGACATTGTCGAGCAGCGACATGTCGCCGAAGGTGGCGGAAATCTGGAACGAGCGGACCATGCCCATGCGCGCCACGCGCGCAGGATCCATCGCCGTGATATCTGTTTCGTCCAGCACGATACGCCCCGCCGTCGGCGTATAGAACTTGGTCAACAGGTTGAACACCGTGCTCTTGCCGGCGCCGTTCGGGCCGATCAGCGCATGCACCCGGCCATGATGAATGTCGATGTCGACATTGTTCACGGCAAGGAAGGGCCCGAAGCGCTTGGTCAGCCCCCGTGCCGAAAGAACGGCACGGGAGGCGCCAGCATCGGAGCGAACCGCGGCTGGATGGGTGGTCATCGTTATCCGATCACTTCTTGACGAGCGGGCAGGCGCTGTTTTCCACGGAGGCAAAGGCTTCCTTGCCCGGGATGGTGGCGAGCACTTCGTAAAGGTCACCGGCTGAAGTGGATTCTTCCGGCTTCTTCACGCGGACCAGGAACATGTCGTGGACGACGCGGCCGTCTTCACGCAGATAGGCGTTGCGGTTGAAGAAGTCGTTGATGTCCATGCCGCGCATGGTTTCCATCACCTTCGAGCCGCTTTTGGCTTCACCGGCCTTTTCGGCGGCCTTCAGATAGTTGGTGACGGCCGAGTAGACGCCGGCATGAACCATGGTGGGCTTCTTGCCGTCCATGCGCTCGCTGTAGCGGGCCGACCACTCGCGGGTCTGGTCATCCATATCCCAGTAGAAGGCGGTGGTGAGCGTCAGACCCTTGGCGATATCGAGGCCAACGCCCTGCACGTCGGTGAGGAACAAAAGCATGCCGGCAATCTTCTGCCCGGCATCGGTGATGCCGTATTCCTGCATCTGCTTCAGCGCCGTCATGGTGTCGCCGGAGGAATTGGCGAGCGCGATCACGTCCGCGCCGGAAGCCTGCGCCTGCAGGATGTAGGACGAGAAGTCGGTGGTCTCGCGCGGATGACGCACGGAACCCACAACCTCGCCGCCGGCCGCCAGAACGGCCTGCGTGGTATCAGCCTCAAGCGCGTGGCCGAAGGTGTAGTCCACGGTGATGAAATACCACTTCTTGGCGCCTTCCAGCGTCATGGCGCGGCCGGTGCCGTTAGCCATGGCAAAGGTGTCCCAGGTCCACTGCGCGGTGGAGGGCGAGCAGGCCTCGCCGGTCAGCGCCGAGGAACCGGCCGTCGAGATCAGGAAGGCGGTGTCCGTCTGGCGGGTGATTTCCTGCACGGCCATCGCCACCGACGAGGTCGGCACGTCGACGACAGCGACCACGTTCTGAGAGTCGATCCAGGTGCGGGCCAGCGTCGAGCCGACATCGGGCTTGTTCTGGTGGTCGCCGACAATCACCTCGACCGTCTCGCCCAGCAGCTTGCCGCCGAAATCCTCAACCGCCATCTGCGCGGCGACGACAGAGCCCTGCCCCGCGAGATCGAAATTCATGCCCGACATGTCGGTCAGGACACCGATGCGGTAGGGCTCGGCGAAAACCGCCGTTGCCGACAAAGTGAACACCGTCGACAGAATGATGGTCTTCAGATTTTTCATTCCACTACTCCTCCATCAGGCACACAGGCGTGCCAGAACCCGGATGCGCGAACCGCCGCACATCCCCCGAAATCATGAATGACTGGCATCCTCCAGGACGCGCCGGGCGAGATAAAACTGATCGCCCTCGCTGGCCGCCGCCCAGTTCTGGCGGGTTTCAGCATCGATCGCGGCCTTGGTCATGCGCAAGGCAAGCGAAGGTGCCTCTGCCACCCCGGCAGCCCAGCTTCGTGCTTCGGTCTCAGTCGAGCCGTCAGTCACGACACGGTCGCACAGGCCGAGCGACAGCGCCTCGTCAGCGCCGATCTTTTCGTCACAGAACAGAATGCGCTTAGCCCGCGTCGAACCGACGCGCTCGACCAGAAGCGGCAGACCGCCCCAGCCAAGCGTCATGCCGAGACGGATTTCGGGAAAGCGCAGATAGGAGGAAGCGCCCATGACGCGGAAATCCGCCGTCAGCGCCAGAATGGCACCGCCGCCAATCACCGGCCCTTCAAGGGCAGCGATGACCGGCTGGGGAACCCGGCGCCACGCATCCGTCATGCGACCGCCGGCATTCATGGCCTGCGCCCGCTCGACATCGCCGGCACCCGGCTTCCACAGAGCCTCATCCCTGAGATCGACACCCGCAGCGAAGATGGAAGGAGTTCCGGTCAGCACGACAACGGCAATGTCGGCCCGCTGCGCGAGCGCCAGCGCGGCACTCTCCAGACCGGCAATCAGCTCGGCATTGAGCGCATTGGCCTTGCCGCCGCGATCGAAGCGCAGTGTTGCCACAGCGCCTTCCGACACCGTCGATACTCCAGACATGAATCCTCCCAAAACGGGCCTTCTTCGCGGTTCTGTGAAGAAACCGCTTTGACATACTACCGAGTATGTTGCATATCCGCTTTGAACTTTGCAAGGCATATTTTCATCGGGCATATTGCGGTGCAAAAGTCCCGATGCCCCCAGGAAGGAGACCCGGATAGATGACGACCGGCCCTGCGCTCGCACCTGAACCCGCACTTGATCGCAATCGCGCGGTGCTCCGCTATATCCTTGAAAATTATGCGCAATCGAACCCGGATGCGCCCTTCGTCCATTTCTGGCCGGGCCCGGAGTGGAGCTATTCGGAAACGCTGAGGCGGGTACGGATACGCGCCACGACGCTTGCCCGCGCCGGCGTGAAACGCGGCGACCATGTGCTGTGCCTGATGGGCAACGGGCCCGACCTTTTGTGCACCTGGTTCGCTATAAACTATCTTGGCGCGGTCTATGTGCCGATCAACACCGGCGCGCGCGGACGCGTGCTGGAACACATCCTCGAAGATGCCGACGCGCCGCTGCTGATCGCCGCAGCACCGCTGGTCGAGCGCCTCGGCGAGGTTTCACCCGGCAAGGTGCAGACCGTTCTGGTGTGCGAGGGCGACGCACCCGCTATCGCAAGTCTCGACATCCGCCCACTGGTCGATGCTGAGGCGGAGGAACCCGCCTTGCTGGAGCTTTCGCAGCCGGTCGAGCCGTGGGACCTTTACGCCATCATGTACACGTCCGGTACCACCGGAAACGCCAAGGGCGTGATGAGCAGCTATACGCAGCTCTATACCATGGGCCCTGACGCCTTCGATTGCGTGGAGGCGGACGACCGCTGCATGATCTGCGGGCCGATCTTCCATTGCGGCTCGACGCTGTTCGTCTATGCGATGCTGGCGCGCGGGCTTTCCATCGGCATGATGCGCGAGTTCAAGACCGGCACCTTCTGGCAGGCCGTGCGCGAAACCGGCTCGACCTACTGCCTGCTGCTCGGGGTCATGGCGAGTTTCCTGCTCAAGCAGCCGCTGGCCGAAGGCGAGCGCGACCATCCGCTGCGCCGTGCCTTCATCACCCCCTTCGGCGAGGATGGACCGCTGTTTGCAAAGCGCTTCGGCGTAGATGCCTGGACCATCTACAACATGACCGAGATCGCCAGCCCCATGGTGGCCGGCCCCGGCATCACGGAAAAGGGCATCGCCGGCAAACCGCGCCGCTGGTACGAATTGCGCATCGTCGACGGGAACGACATGGAAGTTGCCGACGGAGAAGTGGGCGAGCTGATTGTGCGCACCCACCGTCCATGGGCGCTGATGAGCGGCTACTACAACAACCCGGCCGCCACGGTGGAGGCCATGCGCAACGGCTGGTTCCACACCGGCGACGGTTTCCGCCGCACGCCGGACGGCACCTATTTCTTCGTCGACAGGCTGAAGGACGTCATCCGCCGCCGTGGGGAAAACATCTCCTCCTTTGCGCTTGAAAGCGAAGTGCTGAATATCGCCGCTATCCGCGAATGCGCGGCAGTCGCCGTTCCGAGCGAATTCACCGAGGACGAGGTGCTGATCGTCGTCACGCCGGTCGAAGGCGCGACCATCGATCCCGTCGCCGTGAAGGCAGAGCTGGAAAAGGCGCTGCCGCGCTTCATGGTGCCCCGCTATATCCGCATTCTGGACGACCTGCCCAAGACGGCCTCAGGCAAGGTGCAGAAGCATCTGCTGCGCAAGGAAGGCGTGACCCCCGACACCTATGATGGCGAGGTGAGGCGCTGACGGACGGCTGCGTCCTCAGCTTTCGTCCGGAACTGTGCCGGTCGTGGCGCCGGCAAGCGCAAGCTCGTCGATCAGCATGTTGCGGAAAATGGTTCCGCCAAGGCCGAGCGGGCGGGCCCTGCGATGGATGAGATAGCAGGTATTGGCGGTGCGGCTGCCTTCCGCCCGCAATTCGCGTATATCGCCTTTCTCCACCCAGTGCTGCGCAAAGGAGATGGGCACGACGCCCAGATAGCGTGACGACAGCACCAAAAGCATGCGCGACAGGATGGTTGGCGCTGTCGCCCTGATCATCAGCCCCCGGACAAACTCGGAATAAGCCTCCTCCTGCGTGACCTCCGTGGCAACGAAACTGTGCCTGCGCAGTTCAGCGGGAGTGATCATGGCATCGTCCATGTCAAACAAAGGATGCTGGCGGCCGCAGAAAATGCCCATCCACTCTGTGCAGACAGGGGTGGCAGCAAGCGCATCCGTGTGACGGCTGAGCGCGGTGAAGCCAAGATCGGCGACACCTTCGAGAACCGACGCATAGATGTGATCGGGTGAACTCATGCGAATGGTCAGCCGCAAACCGGGATAGCGGTCGCTGATGCGGCCAATGGCGCGCGACATGGGTTCACCGAACTCGAACAGGAAACTGTCGTCCACGAACAGCGTGACCTTGTCTTCCAGTTTCTGCGTGGCTGCACCAATGAAATCGTTGAACCGGCCGATCTCCCCCAGCAGCTGGACCGCGGCGGAGTGAACCATCTGCCCCTGCTCCGTCAGCCGGAACCCGGACCTGCCGCGCTCGCAAAGGCGCATCGCCAGACGCCCCTCAAGCCGGCTGAGACCAAGGCTGATAGCGGATTTTCCCTTGCCTAGCCGGGCCTGCGCCGCCGTTATGCCACCGGCTTCGACGATCTCCACGAACTCGCGCAGACTTGCGATATCGGCGTCGGAAAGATTGCCGCGGAACGGCTTGCTGAGCGGTGTCATGTCTTTGTCCTCGATTTGCCAATAGTTTTCATTTCATCAAACTTTGGTCAAGCAAACTGATATCGACGCGAAGCGACCGATCGGATAGCGCAAGGTAAGGAAGAAGCTGGCGGATGATGCGCAAGGCAGCCTTGCAGGCTGTACCTCTGCCCCTGTCCGGCAGGGCCGGTCGCCGCAAAGCGCGTACGCGGCCCGCCTTCTGAACCATTTTGGCTGGCGTGACGCCGGCCGGACCAGGCGAAACCAGCGCCCATCGGGCGCGCGGCAACCACAGGAACAGAAACGATGACCGAACTGAAGAACTTCGACAAAACGCCGGAAGCGAGCGACATCGCCCACCATTTCCATGGCTACACCGATGCCCGCCGCCATCAGGACGTCGGACCGATGATCATCGAAAGCGGTCAGGGCATCTATGTCACCGACAACAGCGGCAAGCGCTATATCGAGGGTCTTTCGGGCCTGTGGAGCGTAGGCGTCGGCTTTCAGGAGGATCGCCTGATCAACGCTGCCACGAAGCAGCTGAAGCAGCTGCCTTACTATCATAATTTCGGGCACAAGAGCCATCAGGCGGCCATCGCACTTTCCGACCAGCTGGTTGAACTCGCCCATGTGCCGATGAGCAAGGTCTTCTATACGAACTCCGGTTCCGAGGCCAACGACACCGTGCTTAAGATGGTGTGGTATCGCTCCAACGCGCTCGGCAAGCCGGAAAAGAAGAAGGTCATCGCCCGCACGCGCGGCTATCACGGCGTGACCATCGCCTCGGCAAGCCTGACGGGACTGCCGAACAATCACCGCTCCTTCGACCTTCCGATCGACCGCGTGCTGCACACCACCGCGCCGCATTACTGGAAGGAAGGCCGCGACGGCGAGACGGAGGAGCAGTTCGCCACCCGCTGCGCCAACGATCTGGAAGCACTGATCCAGAAGGAAGGCCCCGACACCGTCGCCGCCTTCTGGGCCGAGCCGGTCATGGGTGCGGGCGGCGTCGTCGTTCCGCCGAAAACCTATTTCGAGAAGATCCAGGCCGTTCTTGCAAAGTATGACATCATCTTCGTCGCCGACGAAGTCATCTGCGGCTTCGGCCGCACCGGCGAGATGTTCGGCTCTATCACCTACGACATCCGCCCCGACGTGATCGTGATGTCCAAGCAGATCACATCGAGCTACGTCCCCTTCTCCGCGATCATGATGAACGACCGCTTCTACCAGCCGCTTGCCGACGAGAGCCACAGCATCGGCACCTTCGGCCATGGCTTCACCGGCGGCGGGCACCCGCTTGGCGCTGCCGTGGCGCTGGAGAACATCGCCGTCATCAGGGAACGCGATCTCGTCGCCAATGCCCGCGAGGTCGGCACGCACTTCCTGCAGCGCCTTGAGACACTGAAGGAAAGCCCGCTGATCGGCGAAGTACGCGGCGTCGGCCTCATTTCCGCAATCGAACTGGTCAACGACAAGGCAACGAAATCGGTCAGCACGGTCGGCAAGCTCGGCGGACTGATGAATGCCGCCATGCAGCGCAACGGCCTGATTTCGCGCAACATGGCCGACGCGGTCGCCTTCTGCCCGCCGCTCATCATCACGAAGGCGCAGGCCGACGAGATGTTTGAAATCATCGCAAAGTCTCTGCGCGAGGTCGAAAGCGAAATCGGCTCAGCCTGAAGACGCCGCCAGCAAACCATAGCGCGGCACCTCCCTGGTCAGGGATGGCGCCGCGCTTTCAGGAACAGGATCCGTCGAATGTCCCGCAACGAAAAGCACAACTACATCGCCGGGGAATGGGTGGCCGCCGCCGAATTCACCGAAAACCGGAACCCGTCGGATCTCGATGATGTGATCGGCCACTATGCTCAGGCGAGTGCACAACAGACCGGGGATGCCATTGCCGCCGCGCGCGCCGCACTGTCGGAATGGGCGGCGGCGACGCCGCAGTTCCGCGCGGAAATTCTGGAGCGGGTCGGCACCGAGCTGATGGCACGCCGTGAAGAGCTTGGCGAATTGCTCTCCCGCGAGGAAGGCAAGATACACGCCGAAGGCATCGGGGAAGCCACCCGTGCAGCACAGCTTTTCAAGTTCTATGCGCAGGAAGCCCTGCGCGTAGAGGGCATCGCCATCGCCTCGATCCGGCCCGGCGTGCGCGTCGAGGTACGACACGAACCAGTCGGCGTGATCGGCATGATCACGCCATGGAATTTCCCCATCGCCATTCCGGCATGGAAGATCGCGCCCGCCCTCGCCTATGGCAACACGGTGGTGTTCAAGCCCGCCGACCTCACGCCCGGCTGCGGATGGGCGCTTGCCGAAATCCTCTCGCGCGCCGGCCTGCCTGCCGGGGTCTTCAACCTCGTCATGGGCAAGGGCCGTATCGTTGGTGATGCCATCGCCCGTTCGCCTCTCGTCGATGCCGTCACCTTCACCGGTTCGGAAGCAACCGGCCGGGGCATCCGCGGCATCGTTGCCGAGCGCGGCGGCAAGGTGCAGCAGGAAATGGGTGGCAAAAGCCCTCTCGTGGTGCTCGACGATGCCGATCTCGACAACGCCATCGACTGCGCCATTGGCGGCTCGGTGATTTCCACCGGCCAGCGCTGCACGTCGAACACCCGCATCATCGCCACCCCGGCCATTCACGATGCGCTGGTTGAAGGAATGGCGAAGCGCACGCGTGCGCTGGTGGTCGGCAATGCCCTCGATCCCGCAAGCCATATCGGCCCCGTGGTGGACCAGAAGCAGCTCGACACCAACCTGCGCTACATCGCGATCGCCGATGACGAGGGCGCCGAGCGTCTTTGCGGTGGCGAGATTCTGGAACGGCCGCAGCGCGGCTTCTACCTGTCGCCGGCGGTCTACGCCAACTGCACCAATCAGATGGTGCATGTGCGCGAGGAAATCTTCGGGCCGGTCGTCAGCGTGATCAAGGCCGCCGACTATGAGGAAGCGCTCGCCATCGCCAACGATTCGGACCTTGGCCTTTCCTCGGGAATCTGCACGAAATCGCTGAAATATGCCGAGGACTTCAAGACCCGCTCCGCATCGGGCATGGTGTTCGTCAACCTGCCGACCGCAGGCGTCGACTACCATGTTCCGTTCGGCGGCAAGAAGGCGTCGAGCTATGGCCCGCGCGAGCAGGGCCGCGCCGCGCGCGAATTTTTCACCAGCTCCAAAACGGCCTACACCAACCCGCTTTGATATAAACGGACCGGCAGCGGAGCCCTCCCAGGGGATTTTCGCTGCCGGTCGATTTGTGTCACACCGAACACAAGCCTATATCGTTATCTGTCGTACGCAGCATGGAGGAAGACATGAGTGAGCTTTTGGACAAGCGCAAGTTCTATATCGACGGCAAATGGGTAGACCCTGTCGCTGCGAATGACCTTGAAGTGGTCGATCCTTCGACCGAAGAGCCCGTCGCCGTCATCAGCATCGGCGCACAGGCCGACACCGACCGTGCAGTCGCAGCTGCGAAAGCGGCCTTCGCATCATGGTCGAAGACCTCTCCGGCCGAGCGGCTTTCCTATGTCGAGAAAATTCTCGCCATCTACAAGCGCCGCGCAGCGGAGATGGCTCAGTCCATGACGCTCGAAATGGGCGCCCCGCAGGACATGTCGCTTGCCTCGCAGACGGGCGCCGGCACCTACCATATCGAGACCTTCATCGAAGCCTACAGGAATTTCGAGTTCATCCGCCCGCTGGGGCCGCATGCACCGACCACCATGGTCGCATGGGAACCGATCGGCGTTGTCGGCCTGATCACGCCGTGGAACTGGCCGATGAATCAGGTCACACTCAAGGTCATTCCGGCCATACTGGGCGGCAACACGGCCGTTCTGAAGCCATCCGAGATCGCCCCGCTCTCCTCCATGCTGTTTGCCGAGATCGTGCATGAGGCGGGCCTGCCTGCCGGTGTGTTCAACCTCGTCAATGGTGATGGCGTCGGTGTCGGAACGCAGCTTTCGGTCCATCCCGACATCGAGATGATCAGCTTCACCGGCTCCACCCGTGCCGGTATCGCCATTTCCAAGGCCGCTGCCGCATCGCTGAAGAAGGTGGCGCTGGAACTCGGCGGCAAGGGCGCGAACCTCATCTTCGCGGATGCCGATGCGGACGCGGTGGTGCGGGGCACCCGACATTGCTTCAACAATTCCGGCCAGTCCTGCAACGCGCCCACCCGCATGCTGGTGCAGCGCGAGATCTACGAAAAGGCGGTGGAAACGGCTGCCCGCGTTGCCGGGGAAACCGCCGTGGCCAGCGCGCATCTGCCCGGCGCGCATATCGGCCCGGTGGTGAGCAAGCAGCAGTGGGACAAGATTCAGGACCTCATCCAGAAAGGCATCGAGGAAGGTGCCCGTCTGGTCGCCGGTGGCCCCGGCCTGCCTGAAAACGTCAACCGCGGCTATTTCGTGCGGCCGACCGTGTTCGCAGACGTGAACAACGACATGACCATCGCAAGGCAGGAGATTTTCGGCCCGGTCCTGTCGATCATCCCCTTCGACACCGAAGAGGAAGCCGTCGAGATCGCCAACGACACGCCCTACGGCCTCACCAACTACGTGCAGACGCAGGACGGTGCCCGCCGCAATCGACTGGCGCGCCAGCTGAACGCCGGCATGATCGAGATGAACGGAGAGTCGCGCGGTGCCGGCTCTGCCTTCGGTGGCGTCAAGGCGTCCGGCCGGGCGCGCGAAGGCGGCTGGATGGGACTTGAAGAGTTCATGGACTCCAAGTTCATCTCTGGCTGGAGCCTGAACGACTGATCAGCTGCGGCCCGGACGAGCCGGGCCCTGAATGAAAACGTGATCTTCCGGGACCGCAGCCCGACATCCGGGCTGCGGCCCCTGGCATATATCGCATCGATATCTGCCGCATTCCGGCCGGGAAAACAGAGCCTCGTACCAGCCCGAAACCGTGACATACGGTATTCTCAGATCCGATTTCCCGGTGATCTGCGATCGCAGAATCAGGATCGGCGCCTCATCACACAGATGCATGTTTTGCAGGGTCTGGAACCCGCTTTTCGCGGTATCCGGCTGGATGCAAACTGCCCTCAATAAAGATGATGCATCAAAAAGAATAATGTTCACTTATGAACTGTTCAAAACAGATCAAATTCCGGTTGGAACTGGCGAATAACAGCTTTTTTCCAAAGTTCTCAACGGCTCATTGACAGCACATTAAGATGCATCTTAATCTGGGCCAACAAGGGGTGACAGCAAGGACTCGTCAAAAACGCCTCTTGCTGGGAGAAAATTACATGAGGAAAACACTTACCCGGCTGGTTACAGCCGTTTTCTTGGGCTGCGCCTCGATGACCGGCATTGCCATGGCGCAGGATGGCGCCGCCTCCGCCGAAATCACCCGTGGCGGAACCCTCAACATGATCGTTCAGCCCGAGCCACCGATGCTGATAGTGGGCCTGAACACACAGGGTCCCACCCTCTATGTGGCGGGCCAGATCTATCAGAGCCTGCTGACATATCGTGAAGACCTGAAGCCCCTGCCGCAGCTTGCGAAGAGCTGGACCGTGTCCGAAGACGGCCTGACCTACACCTTCAACCTGCAGGAAGGTGTAAAATGGCATGATGGGGAAGCTTTCACATCAAAGGACGTCGTGTTTGCGGCTGAGGAATTTCTGGTCGACGCCCATCCTCGCTGGCGCCTCATCCGGGAGGCCTATGTCGAAAGTGTCACCGCCCCTGACGACCTGACCGTGGTCTTCAGGCTGAAAAAGCCTTTCTCGGCATTTCTGTACGGCTTCGAGCTGAGCTCGTTCCCGATCATGCCAGCTCACCTGTACCAGGGCACCGACTACCGCACCAATGCGAACAACACCCGCCCGATCGGCACCGGCCCTTACAAGTTTGAGGACTGGCAGCGCGGCAGCTACATCCATCTGGTTCGCAACGAAGACTACTGGAAGGAAGGCCAGCCCTACATCGATGATCTCTACTTCCGTGTGATCCCGGACGCCGCGTCACGCGCCATCGCCTTTGAACAGGGCACTGTCGATCTGCTGCGCGGCGGCGACGTCGAAGGCTTCACCATCAACAGCCTGACGTCCCTGCCGGGCGTGGAGACGACGACAGCCGGATGGGAATATTTCTCCCCGCAGATGTTCCTGCAGCCGAATCTTCGCCTTGAGGTCTTCAAGAACAAGGATGTCCGCAAAGCGGTCTATCACGCCCTTGATCGCGATTTCATCGTCAATGCGATCTTCTTCGGGCAGGGCAAGGTCTCGACCGGCCCCTTTGCGGAAAGCATGCTGTTCCACGATCCGAACATCCAGCAATATCCATATGACATGGAGCTGGCAAAGAAGCTGATAGCTGACTCGGGCGTGGACCTTTCGAAGCATCCCATTCGCCTTCTTGGCCTGCCTTACGGTTCGACGTGGGATCGCATGACGGAATACGTCAAGCAGCAGCTTGAGGAACTCGGTTTCGTCGTCAGCATTCAGGCCGTCGATGCCGGCGGATGGCTGCAGGCCATGGGCAACTTCGACTTCGATCTTGCTTTCAGCTTCCTCTACCAGTTCGGCCATCCGGCTCAGGGTGTCTCGCGTATTTACTTCAGCGACAACCAGGTCAAGGGCACCCATGCCGGCAACAATGGCGGCTATGAGAACCCCGAGGTCGATGAGATGTTCCGCAAAGCCGCTGACGCCATCGATGAGGCCGAAGCCGCCGAGGCCTACACCAAGGTCCAGCAGATTCTCGCGGAAGAAGTGCCGGTGCTGTGGATGTTCGATATGAAGAACACCACCATCTACCGCGACAAGATCAGGAACCCGGTTCGCACGGCCATCGGCCTGAACGAGCCGATGGATGAGGTCTGGATCGCCAGGTAATTCCTGCGTCCCTCAGATCGTGCATCTGGCATCCCGAAGGGTTTCCTTTCGGGATGCCCTTATCCCCATTTCACGACAATCTCGGAGCCACTTCCTATGCTCAACTTCACCTTGCAGCGAACAGGCAAGGCATTTGTCGTAATAGTCGCCGTGGTTGTCCTCAACTTCCTCCTGATCAAGCTGGCGCCCGGCGATCCGGCTGCCATTCTGGCTGGCGAAGCCGGTTCGGGCGATCCTCAGTATGTTGAAAACCTGCGCCAGCAGTTCGGGCTCGACAAGCCTGTCGTGGTCCAGCTTTGGAACTATCTGTCGGGCGTTCTCACGGGAGATCTCGGCTTCTCGTACCGCAATCAGGTTCCCGTTCTTGATCTTATTCTGGGCCGTCTGCCTGCGACATTGCTGCTGACTGGCGCAGCCCTGATTTTCTCTCTGATCACGGGCGTTCTGTTTGGTGTGCTGGCCGCGCGCCACCGCGGTTCCGTACTCGACAGCGTGATCACTGCTCTGGCTCTGCTTTTCTATGCCACGCCGCTCTTCTGGATCGCACTGATGTCGGTGCTTCTTTTCTCCATAAACCTCGGCTGGCTGCCACCTTTTGACATGGAAACCATCGGTGCAGGCTACACAGGCTGGCGCCGGGTTCTGGACATCGCGCATCACATGGTGCTGCCCACCGTCACGCTGGGCCTGTTCTACACCGCCGTCTACACCCGCCTGACCCGCGCATCGATGCTGGAGGTGATGAGCCTCGACTTCGTCAAGACCGCGCATGCAAAGGGCGTTCCCAACAGCCGGATCATCAGACGTCATGTGCTGCGCAATGCGGTCCTGCCGGTTTTCACCTTTGCCAGCATGCAGACAGGCCAGCTCGTCGGCGGCGCCATTCTGACCGAAACCGTTTTCGCATGGCCGGGGATCGGGCGCCTCATGTTCGACGCGCTCATGCAGCGCGACTATCCGGTGCTGCTCGGCGTCTTCCTGATCACCGCCATGGTCGTGGTCGTGGTTAACTTCATCACCGATCTTCTTTACCGCTTCGTCGATCCGCGTATCGGCATCTCCTGAGGACAGATCATGGATTTCATGAAACGCTTCTCGCTCAACTATGGCGCGGTCATCGGGCTACTCATTCTGACCCTCATCATCCTGATGGCGATAACCGCACCCCTGTTGTTTCCGGGCAACCCGTGGAAGACGGTTGCCATGCCGCTTCTGCGTCCGATGCAGGACCCCAGCTATATTCTCGGCACAGACATGCTGGGGCGCGATATAGCGGCCGGCATAGCCCACGGGGCCAAGGTTTCGCTGCTCATCGGCGTGGTCTCCACGCTTGTTGCGGTGCTGATCGGAGTGACGATCGGCGCGCTGGCCGGCTTCTATGGCGGCCTCGTCGACGATCTGCTCATGCGCTTCACCGAGTTCTTTCAGATCATTCCGGCCTTTGCCATGGCAGTGGTTCTGGTGGCGATCTTCAGCCCCAGCTTCATCTCCATCACACTCGCCATCGCGGTGGTATCCTGGCCAAGCGTGGCCCGTCTGGTGCGCGCGGAGTTTCTCTCCCTGCGCCAGCGTGAGTTCGTGCAGGCAGCGGTGGTCATCGGGCAGAGCGGCCCGCGTATCATCCTGACACAAATCCTGCCGAACGCCGTCTCCCCCATCATCGTCACCGCCTCGCTGATGGTCGCAACTGCCATCCTGACCGAAAGCGCCCTTTCTTTCCTTGGTCTCGGAGACCGCAACACGATGAGCTGGGGCTTCATGATCGGTGCGGCCCGAACCATGTTGCGGGAAGCGTGGTGGATGAGCTTCTTCCCGGGTCTGGCCATCCTGCTCGCTGTTCTGGCCATCAATCTGATCGGTGAAGGCATCAACGACGTGATGAACCCTCATCTGCGCGGGAGGAAGAATTGAGCACTGCCCAAGCCCCACTCCTGAGCGTTGACAAGCTGACCATTCGTCTTCCTGAGGGCTTCGACCGCAAGAACGCGATCGAAGACATCAGCTACGATCTCAGCGCAGGCGAAATCCTTTGCGTCGTCGGCGAATCCGGCTCGGGCAAGTCCATGACGGCCAATGCGATCATGGGCCTGCTTCCCGGCTATCTGAAGCCGACCGGCAACGGCATCCGTTATCGCGGAAAAAATCTGCTCACCCTGCCGGAAGAGGAAAAGCGCAACCTGCGCGGTCGCGACATCGCCATGATCTTTCAGGAGCCGCTGTCGGCCCTGAATCCATTGATGACGGTCGGCGAGCAGATAGACGAGGTCATGCTGGTGCACGGCATCGAGGATGCGAGCGCCCGTTCGGCCCGTGTTCTCGAACTGATGGAATATGTGGGCCTTCCCGACCCCTCGACCATGCGTCATTCCTATCCGTTCAGGCTCTCGGGCGGACAGCGCCAGCGTGTGGTCATCGCCATGGCACTGGCTCTCGAACCCTCCATCCTGATCGCGGACGAACCCACAACTGCACTGGATGTCACGACGCAGGCCCAGATCCTTGAGCTGATAAAGCGCATCCAGCGCGCGAAGGGCATGGGGGTCATCTTCGTCACTCACGATTTCGGCGTGGTCGCAGACATTGCCGACCGCGTAATCGTGATGGAAAAGGGGCTTGTTGTGGAACAGGGCAGCGCCGATCAGGTGCTGAACCACCCGCGCCATCCCTATACGCAGCGTCTTATCGCAGCCGTTCCTCATCGCGGAACGGAACGCAAGGAAGGCTCGTCCACGCAGACAGGCGATCCGGCACCGCTGCTGGAACTGCGCAACCTCAACAAAACCTACCGCAGCAAGGAAGGCCTGTTCTCCAAACCCCGCATCGTGCCGGCGGTTCAGAACATCAGCCTGACATTGCGGCGGGGCCAGACGCTCGGGGTTGTAGGCGAATCCGGGTCCGGCAAGTCCACGCTGGGCCGGCTCATCATGAAGCTCCTCGACAATGATGGCGGCCAGATCCTCTATCAGGGCAAGGACATCGCTCCTCTGTCCCAGTCGGCCTTTCGTCCCATGCGCAAGAAGATCCAGATGATCTTTCAGGATCCTTTCGCCTCGTTGAACCCGCGCCAGACGATCGGCCGCATTCTCACCGATGGGCCTTTGGCCAACGGTGTCGACAAAGCCACCGCCCGCGGCCGCGCCGAGCAGCTTCTGGCAAGGGTCGGGCTGGATAAGTCCGCCTATGTCCGCTATCCGCATGAATTCTCCGGCGGCCAGCGTCAGCGTATCGGCATCGCGCGTGCCCTGATGCTGGATCCCGACATTCTGATCGCCGACGAAAGCGTCTCTGCGCTGGACGTTTCGGTTCAGGAGCAGGTTCTGCGCCTGTTGCGCGAGATTCAGGAACAGCTGAAGCTCGGCATGATTTTCATCACCCACGATCTTCGAATCGCCGCCCAGATCTGTGATCAGATCGCCGTCATGAGGCAGGGTGAAGTGGTGGAAATGGGACCGCCCTCACAAATCTTCGATGCCCCGCAGCACGAATATACGCAGCGGCTCATTGCAGCCATTCCGGGCAAGGAGTGGCATCCCGAACACGTTATCCAGAATCTCCATGAGGAAAGCCGCTAATGTCCGCAATCAATGCTTCTCCTGCCTCTGCTCATGGTGGGGAGATTCTCGTCAGGCAGCTTGAACTGCATGGCGTGAGCACTGTCTTCATGGTGCCGGGTGAAAGTTTTCTTCCATGCATCGACGCCCTAGGCGACCGTCGCGACAGCATCCGCACCGTGCCCTGCCGGCAGGAAGGCGGCGCGGCCTATGCGGCGGAGGCCTATGGCAAGCTGACGGGAAAGCCGGGTGTCTGCTTCGTCACGCGCGGTCCGGGCGCCACAAATGCCTCCATCGGCCTTCATGTCGCGCATCAGGACGGCACTCCCATGATCCTGTTCGTCGGCCAGATCGGCTCCGACACCACCGAGCGCGCCTGCTTTCAGGAAATCGACTACAGGCAGATGTTCGCGCCGGTTGCAAAATGGGTCGCGCAGATCGACCGGACAGATCGTATCCCCGAATTCGTCGCGCGCGCCTTCGCAATCAGCCAGAGCGGCCGGCCGGGCCCTGTCGTGCTGGCTCTTCCGGAGGACACGCTGTGGGGCGAGGCCGCCGTTGCCGATGTCCTGCCGTTCAGGCGCCCTCACCCCACCCCGGATGCTGCGGATATGGCAGCACTCGCACTGCTGCTGAAAGAAGCCAGACGCCCCTTCGTCATAGCGGGAGGCACAGGATGGACCGATGAGGCGCGCGCAAATCTGGCCGCATTTGCCGAGCGCTTTGACCTTCCGGTCGGTGTTTCCTGGCGCCGGCAGGAGGTGTTCGACAACCGCCATCCCAATTTCGCAGGTCACGTAGGCTACGGGACCGACCGTGCTCTTGCGCAGCGCATCATGGAAGCAGACCTGTTGATCTCGGTCTGCTCGCGGCTGGATGAGCCGACAACCGAAGGCTACAAGCTGGTTGAAAGCCCCGTTCCCGTTCAGAAACTGGTTCACATTCATCCTGACAGCGACGAACTTGGGCATGTCTATCGCCCGACACTGGCGATCGCAGCCGATCCCGTCGGCGCGGCCACGGCTCTGGCAGGTCTGAAGCCCGACGCTCCTCTCAACTGGGCCGGGCTGGCAAGATCTGCAAACGAGGACTACCAGAAATCCCGTCTGCCGCATCCGACGGATTCCGCCTTCGATCTCTCGCAGGCGTGTCTGCACATGGCCGAAGTGCTGCCGCAGGATGCGTTCGTGTCGGTCGGCGCCGGCAATTTCGCTCTTTTCCCGCACCGGTTCATGCAATTCTCGCATCTGGGAACTCAGGCGTCGCCGATTTGCGGCTCCATGGGATATGGCCTGCCTGCTGCAATTGCCGCCAAACTCGCTTTCCCGGAACGCGAGGCATTCGCCTTTGCCGGCGACGGCTGCTTCCAGATGACAATGCAGGAGATCGGCACCGCCGTACAGCACCGGCTGGGCATCGTCATCCTGCTTTGCAACAACCGCGCCTGGGGAACGATCAAGGCGCATCAGGAACGCGAATACCCTGCTCGCGCTTTCGCGCTCAACCTCGAAAACCCGGATTTTGCGGCCCTTGCCCGCTCCTATGGCGCGCTTGGCGAGGTGGTGGAAAAGACGGACGATTTCGCAGAAAGTCTTGCGCGCGCCCGTGCCTTCGCCCGTGAGCACAACCGCCCCGCCCTGCTGGAGTTGCGCTACGACGTGGAATACATCACGCCCGATACCCGCCTCAGCCAGATCACGGAAAACGCGCTGGCCCGATCCGCGCAGCACTAGCCTCTGAAAGGAACCATCCTATGCGTGCTTTCTATCATCCGGATCAGGCGATACATAATCCGCTGCAATTCATGCGCTATGGCCGCATCTGCGAAGCGAACGACGTGCCGGCGCGTACCGAAGAACTGCTGAAGGCGCTTGCACGGCTCGGGATCAAGCCCGAGCAACCACAGGATTACGGCCGTGGCCCGGCCGAAAAAATTCATGCTGTCCACTATCTCGATTATCTGGAAACAGCCTATGGGCGCTGGATCGACCTGCCGGAGCACGGTCCGGAAGTGCTCCCCAACACCTTCCCCTACTGGAACGGCGACCCTTCCAGAGATATGCGTCCGCCCTGCCCCACCGATCAGCTTCTGGCGCAAACGGGTTACTATCTTGGTGATCTTGCGGTTCCGATCGGCGAACACACCTGGCAATCGGTTCTGCGCTCAAGCCATACAGCCACGGCTGGCGCCGACGCGCTGCTCGACGGGGAAACGCTTGCCTATGCCCTGTGCCGCCCGTCCGGCCATCACTGCCGCGTCGATCGTGCTTCCGGCTTCTGCTATATGAACAATTCCGCCATCGCCGCCCAGCGCCTGCGTGAGAAGTTCGCGAAGGTCGCTGTTCTGGACATCGATGCGCATCATGGGGACGGCACACAGGAAATATTCTACCGGCGCAGCGATGTTCTGACCGTCTCTGTCCATGTCGATCCCGATCACTACAATCCGTTCTTCACCGGCCGTGTGCACGAGACCGGCCACGGGGATGGCGAAGGGTACAACCTCAACATCCCGCTTGCCCCCCACAGCGGTAACGACACCTTCCTGGATGGAGTTCAGCGGGGCATCGACGCCGTAAAGGCATATGGCGCAGAAGCTCTCGTTCTTGCCCTTGGTTACGACACCCATGTGGAAGATCCGCTGAGCATGGTAAAGGTTACGACAGAAGCCTTTTCTGCCGCAGGCAGGAAGCTGGGAGACCTGAACATCCCCGTGCTGGTCGTGCAGGAAGGTGGGTATCAGGTTTCGGTCATAGGCGCATGCCTTGAGGGCTTCCTTCGCGAATTGCAGTCAGGTGCCTGACCGGACCTAAAAGGAGGCGCAAGATTGAACGATACCACTGGTGACAAGAGCAGCCTTGCCGCTGAGGTCTACGACCGGCTTGCCTATGATCTGATGTCGGGTGCCCTGCCTGCGGGAACCCGGCTTAAGATCCGTGACCTCGCGGACAAGATTGGCGTGAGCGTAACCCCCGTTCGCGACGCGGTGCTGCGGCTTGTAAACAATGGCGGCCTTCTTTTTCAAAGTCCGCGCGATATCCGCGTGCCATTTCTCGAACGCTCCCGCTATCTGGAGATCCGCATGATCAGGGTCGAACTGGAAGGTCTCGCCGCCGAGCGCGCCGCCCAGTTCGCCAAATCCAGCGACATCGCTTACCTCGAAGACATTCTGGCCGAGAATGAAGAGGCGATGGCGATGGACGATCATCTGCGCTCGCTGCGAATGAACCAGAAATTTCATCTCGCATTGCCCGAGATCGGAGAGATGCCGACGCTGCGCGGCGTGCTTGAAAATCTCTGGCTGCAGATGGGTCCGCTGATCGCCTCCGGATACGATGCCGGCGGACGGGTGATGATAGACCATCACTACAGCGTGCTGGAATCCATACGGCTTGCCGATGGGCCGGCAGCACGAAAGGCGATTCAGGACGACATCCTCAGCGGCGGCGAAGTGCTTTTGCTGCGCGGGGCGCTTGCTGGCGAACGGGAACGGGAGCTGTCCGCAGCGCGGTCCGCTTAAGCCGTGCGGTAGGCCTCACACCACCTTGCCCGGGTTCATGATGCCATGCGGATCCAATGTGGATTTCAGCTGCCGCATCAGCGAGCGCTCCGTCGTGCTGCGAAAGCGATCCGCAAGTTCCACCTTCGCCTGCCCCAGACCATGCTCGGCGGCAATCGATCCGCCATGGCGAACGGCAGCCTCGTAAACGGCCTGTGAAAGCTGCATTTCGCGCTCCTCGAAGTCAGTGCAGCCTTCGGGTGGTGAAAGATTGAAGTGCACATTGCCGTCACCGAGATGACCGAACGGATTGACGCGCACGCCCGCCAGAACCCTTTCTGACCCGGCTGATGCTTCAGCCACGAATGCCGCAAGCCGTGCTACCGGCACCGAGACATCGTGCTTGATCTGCCTGCCTTCCAGACGTTGCCCTTCAGGCAATTCCTCCCGAATTCTCCAGAGAGCGGCACGCTGGGCCTCGCTGGTCGCGATCGTCCCATCAAGCACATCCCCTGTTTCAAAAGCCGCACTCAAAGCACGATCCAGAATGTCGGGAAGCTCGATTTCAGGAATGGAGGTCGCGATCTCGACCAGCAGGTAGACCGGGCCCGGTGTCTCAAGTGGTCGGGAAATGTGGGGGACATGCTTCAGGAGCAGCGAAAGGCCAGGCTCATTGAAGAACTCCACGGCCGTCAGAAACTCGCCCGTCGACGCACGAAGCAACGCGCCGATGCGCAGGGCAGCATCGGGGTCCGGTAGGGCAAGCAGGGCTGTCGCGCGCGCGACCGGTGCCGGAAACAGCCGCAACACAGCTTTGGTGACAATGCCGAGCGTTCCCTCAGATCCGCAAAACAGCCGGCGCAACTGATAACCGGCATTGTCCTTGATCAGGGCACGCGAGCCATCCCAGACGGTGCCATCGGCAAGAACGACCTCAAGGCCGAGCACCAGATCCTGCATCATTCCGTAGCGCATGGCATGGCTGCCACCGGCATTGGTGCCAATCAATCCACCGATCTGAGCGCTGCCTTCGGCACCCAGGTGCAACGGAAAGGCAAGATTATGCGCGGTGAGCTTCTCATGAAGATGCGCCAGAACGACCCCTGCTTCCACGGTAGCGGTAAAGTCCGCAGCATCGATCGTGTGGATGCGGTTCATCCGCGCCATCGAGAGGATCACGCTGGCCGGGCTGATTGCGACGCTGCCCCCGTTGAGGCTGGTGTTTCCACCCTGTGGAACAATGGAGATCCCATGCTCAGCGCAAAGCCGGACGATGGCCGACACCTCCGCAGTGCTTGCAGGCCGGGCAATGCCAAGCGGGACTTCGCCATAGCGGTCCAGCCAGTCGCGCGCATGAGCGGCTTTGTCTTCAGGACGTGTCAGCCATCCTCGTTCGCCGAGACACTCCTTCATGGCGAGGTCGAAGGCACAATTCCTGTCGCGCATATTCTGTTTCCGGGTATCAGCCATCGGAGCGGGTGAGCGCCTGCGCGACGTGCCGGGCGATGGCGAGACATGAGGTGAGGCCGGGGCTTTCGATGCCGAACAGGTTCACGAGACCTGCAATGCCGTGGGCATCAGGCCCATGAATGACGAAATCGGCGTTGGCTTCGCCGGGGCCCGAAAGCTTGGGACGGATGCCGCTATAGGCCGGTTGCAGGCTGTCATCTGCCAGCTCGGGCCAATAGGTGCGGATCGCACCGTAGAAGCGCTGTGCGCGGGCCGGATCGACCCGATAATCGAGCCCTTCCACCCATTCCACATCGGGGCCGAAACGTGCGATGCCGTTCAGGTCCAGCGTCAGGTGGATGCCGAGCCCGCCGGGCTCCGGCACCGGATAGATGAGGCGCGAGAAGGGAGCGCGGCCGGTGACCGAGAAGTAGTTGCCCTTGGCGAGGCGCTGCTGCGGAACGAAACGCGGATCAAGCCCTTCGAGCGCACCGGCCAGAGCCGTTGCCCCAAGCCCGGCCGCATTGACGAAATGGCGGGTGGCGATCTCGAACGTGTCGCCGCTTTGGGTGTCGCGCGTCGTCAGAACGACCCGTCCAGCCTCCACACGGCCGCCGGAGATTTCGGTGTTGAGGCCGAGCATGGCTCCGGCCGCTTCGGCATCGCCCAGCAGAGACAGCATCAGCGCATGGCTGTCGACGATGCCGGTGTCGGGCGATAGCAAGGCGGCGGTGCAGGCAAGCGCCGGCTCCAGTTCCTTCACCTCGGCCGCAGTCAGTTTCTGCAAGGCACCGGCCCCGCTTTTTCCGGCATTGTCGGCAATGGCATCCAGCGCCGCCTCCTGCCCCGCACCGGTGGCCACGATCAGCTTGCCGCAGCGCTGATGCGGAATGCCACGCTCTGCACAATACTCATAAAGGCTGTCACGACCGGACACACAAAGCCCGGCCTTCAGCGATCCGGGCGCATAGTATAGCCCGGCATGGATGACCTCGGAATTTCGGGAACTCGTGGCCGTGCCAATCGCATCGGCAGCTTCGAGGATGAGGACGTCTCGTCCGCTCAAAGCCAGTTCCCGCGCCACGGCAAGACCAACGACACCAGCACCGGCAACGATGCAATCGACTTCATCCATCAAAGTTCGCCCGCATTGGATTTGGAACGCGCCGTCAGCCTGTCCAGAATGATGCTGCCCGCGTCGCCTATATCGCTTTCGATTGCGCGCTCCGCGGCATCCGGATCGCCTGCCTCCACGGCCTTCACAAGCTCATGGTGATGATCGATCATCACCCGCCCGCCCGGCTGATAGGCCTCCGCTATCAGAGGCCCCATCTGAAGCCACAGACGATGAAGAATGCCGCGCAGCAGTGGCAGTCCGGCAATGTCCGCGAGCGCAAAATGGAAGGTCTGGTTCAATTCAAGCGCCGCCGCCCAGTCGCAAGCAGCCAGAGCCTGCTCATTGCGCTCGACAAGATTGCGCAACCGCGCAACATCTTCCGGTCCGGCACGCAGCGCCGTCTCCCGTGCCGCCAGTCCTTCAAGTTTCAGCCGGATCATGCGGATTTCGCGGTAGCGGTCCGGCGTGATCACCGGCACGCGCACCTCGCGCGCCGATTTCTGCACAAGGGCATCATCCTGAATAAGCCGCAGAATGGCATCACGCACCGGCGTGACGCTGGTGCCGAGCGACTGCGCCAGATCACGGATGGTGAGACGTGCATCCGGCGCGAAGCGGCCTTTCATCAGGGCCTCTGCCAGCCGGTTGTAAACCGTCTCGCCAAGGTTTTCCTTTTCCAGCGCCGCGAGGCTGAAGTCTGGCTGCATGCCGCTTCCATCCTGTCATCAACACTTTGACCGAAACAGATATCGGCACATCAAAAAACATGATGCATCACACACCAAATAGCAAGACTGAAAAAGCCGTTTTGGCAACGCCGCGCGCAAGAAAGTGAAGAGCAGTCTCCTGTGATGGTTCCGATTACCAGAGTGCGAAAAACGACAGGCAGCTGGATTGCGACCTCAAAACATGCCGCATGTGCCATCTAACGCAAACGGCAAGTGCCGCAGCGTAGAAATATCTGCTTGTCCCGGCCTTGGTTGCAGACAGAGACAAGCAGTCATGCCTTTGGTCCCTAAGGTCAACACATGAAAGCGCATACGCGCGCCGGCGTCACCCCACGTCGATGACGAGCTTGCCGAACGCGCCGCGATCCAGCCGGTCGAGGGCGGCAGGCAGATCGGCGAAGGGATAGCGCGTGTCGATGACGGGTTTGATGCCTGTCTGGTCGACCGCGGCGACAAGATCTTCCAGCGCTCTGCGATGTCCCACGCCGATGCCGTGAACGACCACGTTCTTCAGCATCAGCGGCCCGGCGGAAGCGGCAATGTCGAAACCCTCCATGACCCCGATCTGATAGACGCGCCCGTCTATGGCCGCGGCCTGCACCGCCCTGCCGAGGTGCGGCCCTCCCACCAGTTCCAGAACATGATCGGCACCATGATCGTGCGTGATGCGCAGTACGGCCTCTGGCCAGTCCTGCGCCGTGCGGTCGATGCCGTGATCGGCCCCGAGCAGCCGTGCCCGTTCCAGCTTTTCCGCGCTGCCTGAAATCACGATCACACGGGCCCCATGTGCCTTGGCGATCTGAAGCCCGAAAAGGGCAACGCCCCCGGTTCCCTCGACGATCACCGTCTCGCCGGCGCGGACCTTCCCCTTTTCGACAAGCGAGAACCATGCGGTCAGGCCGGCGCACGGCAAAGTGCTCGCTTGCGCATCGGAAAGCGTTGCGGGCGCCCGCACCAGCCATTCCTCCGGAAATGCCACATATTCCGCCAGCACGCCGGGATAGACCCCGCCGAGCGTGCGGTAGGGAGGCGTGCGCGCGTCGCCCTTGGGCGCTCCGTCTATCCAGTCCGGCGCGAAGTTAGAGATCACCCTGTCGCCGATGCCGAAGCGACTGGTGCCTTCTCCGACAGCAGCCACCTCTCCCGCGAGGTCGGAACCGGGCGTGAAAGGAAAGGCAAGCGGCAGGCCCATGCCGCCATCGATCACCAGCCTGTCGCGGTAGTTGAGAGAGGCTGCGTTTACCTTCACGAGAACTTCACCAGCCTGCGGGCAGGGCACCGGAACCTCTCGCAGCTCAAGCCTGTCGCGGCCGATGGCATCCATTTCCCAGCGCTTCATTGTCTCTTTCATCATACGGTCCTTGTTCCGATGTTTGGAACGGCGACCATACCGTTTCCATATCCTATCCAGTGGTGATATTTGTTCCATTGATTGGATAGTTCAGGATGACAATAGATGAGCGATCATCTCAATGGCGTGGATGTTTTTGTGGCAACGGTGGAATGTGGCAGCTTCGCCGCTGCGGCCGAGCGGCTTCACCTCACGCGCTCGGCGGTGGCCAAGACCATCGCCCGCATCGAGGCACGGCTGGAGGTGCGCCTTTTCCATCGCACCACCCGCAGCCAGAGCCTCACCGAGGACGGACAGGTCTATTACGAGCGCTGCTCAAGAGCGCTCGAAGAACTGCGCATGGGGGAATCAGCGCTGGAAACCGGCCGCCGCGAGGCCTCAGGCAGGCTGCGCGTATCAATGCCTGTGCTGTTCGGGCGGCGCTGCGTGGCGCCGGTTCTCGCCGGTCTGGCGGCCAGCCATCGAAGGCTGGAAATCGATCTCTCCTTCAGCGACCGCCCGGTGGATCTCATCGAGGACGGCTTCGACCTCGCCATCCGCAATGGCGATACGGGAGATGGCGCCGGACTGATGACACGCACGATCAGCCTTCAGCGCATGACCGTGTGCGGCTCGCCCGACTACGTCGCCAGACATGGCAGGCCCGAAACGCTCGACGATCTGATGGCGCATCACGCCATCACCTATGGCCGCGCCGGCCGCATCCGGACATGGCAGTTCCCGACCTCCGAAAATGGCATGCTGGAGGTTACGCCCGCCAGCCGGATGCGGTTCGACGATCTGGAAGCCATCGCCGATGCCGCAGAGGCCGGCCACGGGCTGGCATGGCTGCCCTGCTGGCTCATCCGCGAGCGTGTTCACAACGGACGCCTGCTTCCGCTCCTGCAGGACGTGCCGCGGCTGGTGTTTCGCACTCACGCGCTGTGGCCCGAAACCCCGCATCTTCCATTGCGGGTGCGCCTTGCCATCGATGCTCTGGCGGCAGCCCTGCCCGGAAGCGCGGAACTGTAGGCCGCCGGCAAAGGTAGGTCAGCGCGCTTTCAGCGCCGCCATGTTCACCTTCTCCGAACGGATCCCCAGTCCGACAAGGCGTCCGGTCAGATGGGCGAGAAATGGCCAGCGGGCAATGCCCCTCACGAAGGAAGGCGGGCCGCTGCGCTTCGTTGCGCTTTCCTGACGCTTCTTGCTGCTCGACTGCATCATAAGCTGAAGTTTCTGCGTGGCTTTGGTCGGGAAGGCCCGGCGCTTTTCCACCGCCGCAAGATAGCGGTCGGCCAGCCTGTCCTCGCGCAGAGGAACGGACAATATGTTGGCTGCCGCCACGGCATCCTGAATGGCGAGGTTCACGCCGAAGCCGCCGATGGGCGACATCGCGTGCGCGGCGTCTCCAATGCACAGCAGCCCCGGCCGCCACCAGCTTTTCAGCCGGTCGATGCGGATGGAAAGCAGGTGAACTTCATCCCATGACCTGATTTCCCCGACACGGTCGGCCGGAAGCGGCGAGACGGCCGCCACCGCTTCGCGGAACGCCTCGATGCCCTTTTCCTTCACCTCGGCGAAGCTGCCCTTGCGCACCACATAGCCGCACTGCCAGTAATCGCCGCGATCCACCATCACGAAGCCCTGGCGCGGTCCGCCATGCCCCATCGTGTAGGGCGGATCGTCCGGCTGATGGGAGAGCTTCATCCACAAGACGTCGCTCGGCGCGCCGAAGCTTTCGACTTCCAGCCCGGCCTTTGCCCGCACGACGGAATTGCGGCCATCCGCACCGACGACGAGCGGCGCCCTGATTTCGACCGAACCGTCCGGCGTGCGGGCGACAAGCCCGGCAATGCGTCCGCCGTCCTCGATCAGGTCGGTGACCTCGGCCGACATGACGATGTGGAAATTCGGCAATTTCCTCGCCTCGCGCGCCAGAAAATCTAGGAAATCCCACTGCGGCATGAAGGCGATGAAGCGGCATTTCGTCGGCAGGCGCGAGAAATCGGCGATGGTGACGTCCCTGCCGCCGATCTCGGCATGCAGCCGCGGTGCCTGCGTGTGCGGCACCTTGAGCAGCTCTTCCAGCAGCCCAAGCTGGTCGATGATGTCGAGCGTCGAGGGATGCACCGTGTCGCCCCTGAAGTCGCGCAGGAAATCGGCGTGCTTCTCCACCACGGTGACGTCGACCCCTGCCCGCGCCAGAAGCAGGCCGAGCATGAGCCCGCCGGGGCCGGAGCCGGCGACCACGCATTGCGTGTCGATCGTTCTGGATGTTGCGGGCTGGTCCATCATCGATCTCCTGTCTTTGCGGTCAGAACCGCGCCGCGATGCTGAATTTCAGCGTGCGGCCCGGACCGTTCATCGAATCCGCGGTCATGCCCGGCTTGTATACCTTATCAGTCAGGTTTTCTGCGGTGAAATTGAGATCGAGATTTTCGCTGACCTTGTATGAGGCGAACGCATCGTAAAGCCGGTAGGGTTCGACGCCGGAAGGCGGTGTTCCCGTCGAGGCCTGCCCGCCATAGACGCTCTCAGAAACGCTGCGCACGCGCCCGCCAAGTGTCAGCCGGTCCTCGAACAGCCGGACCCCGGCGGTCAGCGTCCAGACCTGTTTCGGCGGCCCGGCGAAGACGCCGAGACCAGCAGACGGCACCGGCAGGTCCGCGTTGATGCGGTGATAGCCGAGGCCTGCGAAGGCGAAACCGGCATCATAGGCTGCGTCCAGCTCAAACCCCTTCACCTTGCTGGTGCCAGCCACATTGTCGAAATAGAAGCAGGTCGCGGCCACGCAGCTTCCCTGCATGGAGACGATGTAATCGTCGATCTCGCTGGAATAGTAGCTGCCCTTGAGGCGCAGGCCGTCGCCCGCCCGCAGCACATTGTCGAAAACCAGATTGGCACCGGCCTCCCATCCCTTCGAGCGCTCGGGTTCGAGGAAGGGATTGGGATAGAAGCGCACGAAATTCCCGACAAAACCGGGATGGCGGTTGGCCATCAGTGTTTCCGTGATCGCCGGCGGGCGGAAGCCGAGCCCATAGCTTCCGTAGACGGAAAGCCACGGTGCCGGCCGCGCGGCCAGCGTTACCTTCGGGCTCACAGCCGTCTCGGATTTGTCGACCGAGAACGGGCCGGCCGGCACAGCTGGCATGCCTCCCGTTCCGGTGGTCGGATTGTTGCCCGAGCCCGACAGCGAGAAGTGATCGATGCGCGCGGCCGCCGTCAGGTCGAACATGCCCTTCGTCGCCGTCATCTCGGCAAAACCGGAAACGATGCTGCGATTGCCGGACGGCGTCCAGCCGGATGAGGTCTGATGTGTGTCCGGGCCGGTTTCTTCGGTGCGAACCCGGTCCCATGTGCCCTCCATCCCGTATTTCAGGGCCAGAGCGACATCGCCAGCTGAAAAGCGCGAGACATTGCTGACATCGAAGCCGAAGCTGTCATTGTTGTAGTCGATGTCCTCGCCGGCAATCAGGTTGCCGGTGAACCAGTACTGGTTGACCTTCGTCTTGTTGTAGTAGGCATTGGTGCGCAGATCGACCAGATCGCTGTCGGGATCGTAACGATGCTTCGCCGTCAGCGTGGTGACATTGGCGTCGAACTCGGTGGAGTTGAGCGCGAATTCGTTGTGATAGCGGATGAAGCCGAGATCGAGCGTCTGGTCATCGCTCAACTGAAGGCCGACCTTTGCCAGCCCTGAGACGAGGTCCTGTCCGGTCTGGTTGGCGTACTTCCCGTTGCCGTCCCTGTAGCGCCCTGAATCGCGAAAGCTGAGCGCGCCAATCCCGGAGATGCGGTCGTTGCGCGCACCTGCGGCCAGCGTGCCCGACCAGTTGTAGCCGTTCGTGCCATAGGTCGTGGTGGCTTCAGCACCCCAATTCTTGCCGCCGGTAAGAATGTCGTCCAGTTCGAGCGTCCGAAAATTGACGATTCCACCGAGCGAGCCAGCACCGCCCTCGGTCGCGACCGTTCCCTTCGCGATGGACACGCCGCGAACAAGGGCGGGGTCGATGAATGCCATGCCCATCGGCCCCGCCGTCGTGTACTGGAAAGTCTGGCGCGCACCGTCGATCGAAACATTGGTGCGGCCGAAATCCTGCATGCCGCGTACGTTTACAGAAACGCCGGGCATCCGCGCCTGCCCTTGCGTGAACACGCCGGGAACCGTTTGCAGGATGTTGTCCGGCCGGCCGGGTCCGATCTGCTTTATCTCTTCGCGTGTCACGGTGCGAACGGATGACGACGCACGGAAATCCGCCTCGCGCAGCGCCCTGGCGTCCTCGGCACCCAGCCGTGCCCGCTTTCCGGCAGGCACCACGATGGTGTCGAGCAGGGTGGAGCTCCCGTCGTCCGCAGTTTGCTGCGCCGATGCATGGGTCATCGCGCATAGAAGCGCGACACCCGTCGACAAAGCGGTGGCGACAAGCAGCTTCTCGCTGCGCAGCGGAACAATGGCCACGGAACTCTCCTGAAAACCGGATGGTTGGAGTTCGCGTTTTGTAATTATATAACATCACGAGTCAAGTTTAAAAAAACAGATCGCACCGGTTCCATCAAGGATGGCCAATGCGATTGCCGCAGGGGCACTGCTTCCCGAAAAGCGCCACCGGGAACACCGGCATATGCCTGCTCCCCGGAAGCGCTACCGTATCCCGCGCGTGAAGGCTCCGGCCTCAGAGATAAAGGTGGCGGATGGTATCGTCCTGCAGCAGGTCCGAGCTCTTGCCGCTCAGCGCGATCTTGCCGCGGATCAGCAGATACCCCCTCTCGGCGATCGAAAGGGCTGTTTCCGCATTCTGCTCGATCAGCAGCACGGCCTTTCCCTCGTCGCGGATACGGGAAACGATCTGGAAATATTCGTCGATGAGCTTCGGCGACAGTCCGAGCGACGGCTCATCCATCACCACCAGCCTGGGATCGCCGATCAGCGCGCGCGCCAGCGCCACCATGGCCTGCTCGCCACCGGACATGGTGCCAGCTTTCTGGCCCAGCCGCTCACGGATGCGCGGGAAGAGATCGGCCATGCGTTCGAGTTGCGTCTCGAAGTCAAGCGCGGGATTGCGCGCCGCATCGAAGGCAAGCCGCAGGTTCTCGCGAACGGTCAGCGTCGGAAACAGCCGCCGCCCCTCCGGAACGAAGCCCGCGCCAAGACTGGCCAGCCGCTCCGTGCCGCATTCCTTCACGTCCTGTCCGGCGATCCGGATGGAACCGCTGTCGCTGCGCAGCAGGCCGCAGATGGCATTGAAGGTGGTGCTCTTGCCGGCGCCGTTCGGCCCGAGCAGGCACACCATCTCGCTCGGCCCCACCTGCAGCGAGACATCCCGCAGCATCGGCACCGAACCATAACTCGTGCTGACGGAATTCATCTCAAGCATGATGCGCTGCCTTCTGTCCGAGATAGGCTTCCTGTACGCGCGGCATGAGCCGCACCTGCGAGAAATCGCCATCGGCGATCTTGCGGCCATAGTCGATCACCGCCACCCGGTCGGGCAGCGCCGCGACGAGGCGCATGTCATGTTCGATGATCAGGAAGGAGAGGCCCGGTCGCTCGGCCATCACCCTGCGCACATCGGCCATCAGCCCGTCCGTGTCGCGGTCGTCCATTCCCGAAGACGGCTCGTCCAGCATGATGACCCTGGGCTCCGAGGCCAGTGCCCGCACGATCTCAAGACGGCGACGATCGGCCTGCGGCAGCGCGCCGGCAAGCGTGTGCCGGCGGGCATGCAGTTGCGGCGAGACCGCATGAAGCAATTCGCCTGCCCGCACGGCCGCCGCTTCAAGCTCGGCCCGCGCGGTGGCGGGACGCAGCAAGGCGTCGAAGACACCGGATCTGGTGCGGGTGTGCATGCCGATCAGCACGTTGTCCAGAAGGGTCAGGTCATTGAACAGGCGGCTGGACTGGAAGGTGCGGGCAATACCGGCCGCCGCGATGCGATGCGCAGGCCAGCCCGTAATGTCCTTACCCTCCAGCTTCATGCTGCCGTGGGTTGGCCGGTAGATGCCGGAGATCAGGTTGAAGAGGGTCGACTTTCCCGCCCCGTTCGGGCCGATGATGCAGACCACCTCGGAATGGTTCAACGTAAGGTCGACCTCTGCGACCGCGACCAGACCTCCGAAGCGGATCGACAGGCCGCGGACTTCAAGCAGCGGATGGCTCATCGATGGGCTCCATAGTTTCGCGCGCGCTGCGGGAACAGTCCCTGCGGACGCAGGATGAGGAACAGGATCACCACCACGCCGACAAACAGCAGCCTGTAGTCGGAGAAAATGCGCAACTTCTCGGGCAGCATGGTCAGCAGGAAGGCTCCGATGATGACGCCCAGCGTGTTGTCCATGCCTCCCACGATCACCATGGTCATGATGGTCACGGAGACGAGGAAGGTAAAATTGTCCGGCGAGATGTAGCTGACATAGAAGGCGTAGATGGTGCCCGCGAACGCCGCCAAAAATGCATCCACGCCGAAGGCCAGCATCTTGTACCAGACGATGTCGATGCCCTGGCAGCGCGCCGCCAGCGGGTCGGCCCGCAGGGCGTTCCAGGCAAGCCCGACCCGGCTGTTGTGCAGGCGGCGGGCGGCGATGATCGACAGGCCGACGAGCGCTGCCGACAGGTAGTAGAAGTTCGCCTGGCTCGGCAAGCGGAATCCAAACACCTCGATCGGGCGGGTAAACGAGTGGCCGAAAAGGCTCGGCGCGGGAATGCCGACCAGCCCGTTCGCGCCGCCTGTCCAGCTGAAATTGTTGAGAAGCTGATGCACGACGATGCCGAAAGCGATGGTGACGAGCGCCAGATAGCTGTCCTTGGTCCGCATCGACGGAAAGCCCAGCAGGAAGCCGAATATGGTGGCGACGACCGCCGCAACCGGCAGGGTCAGCCAGAACGACACCCCGAAATTGATGGCCAGAAGCGCCGAGGTATAGGCGCCGATGCCGTAGGAGGCACCCGTCGCGAAATTGGGAATGTTGGCGCTGCCGAGCTGGAAGTTCAGCGCCAGCGCCAGCACGGCATAGAGCTGCGCGACGATAAGCAGATGCAATGCATAGCTGCTGCCCTGCATGAAGAAGGGATAGACCATCACGATCACGGCTCCCAGCGCGATCGCCAGTTGCTGCTGATCATGAAAGGCAGCGACGATCCGCTCCTCGAACGCCGGGCGCCATTGCAGGAGGCCGAAGACGGCGCCCATGACGGCCAGCAGCAGCACCACGATTGCAGTCTGTTCGCTGAGCAGGAAGGCGCCCAGCAGGACCGCGCTGCCAAGCTCCACCGCCACGACGATGGAGGCATCAAGGCTCGTGCCGGAGCGCTCCGCCGGAGCCTCCACTTGAATACCGGTTTGCGACATGGATCACACCTTCTCGAAAACGGGTTTGCCGAGCATTCCCGATGGTTTGAACACCAGGACGAGGATGGTCAGCATGAAGATGAAAACCAGCCTGTAGGACGCGCCATCGGGAACCAGCACCTGAACCAGAACGTCCACGCCCGCGATCAGCAGACTGCCCAGAATGGCTCCGTTCATCGAACCGAGGCCGCCGATCACCGCCGCAGAAAACCCGATCAGCCCGAGCTGGATGCCGAAATCGAAGCGGACGACGCCCGCATGGCTGACGAAGAACACCGCACCGATCGCACCCACCGCCGAGGCGATGAAGAAGGTGACGGCAAAAATGCGATCCGGCCGGACAGCCATCAGGCGCGCAATGCTCAGATCTTCGGCGACCGCACGGATGCGCACACCGACGGGCGTGTGGCTGATCAGCGCGAACAGGGCCGCGACCATGGCAACGCTGACGCCGATCACGATCAGGCTGAACACGGGAATGACCACGTCGCCGATCTGGATCACGCCGGTGGCGATTGCCGGAAACGGCTTGGGATTGGAGCCTTGCGGGTAGAGGGTGCGGATCATTTCGCGGATGACGGTGCCGAGGGCGACCGTTGCGACGAGCGCCATCATGGCCGGAGAGGTGCGAAAGCGCCGGATCACAAGCCAGTCGAGCAACACGCCGAGCAAGCCAATGGCGGCCATGGCCGCCAATATCGCCACCAGCAGTGCTGCCGACGCCCCGAGCGGCATGGCCATGGCCGTAACCGCCTGAACAATGGCCAGTGCGATGAAGGGACCGACCATCGCCACGTCGCCGTGCGAAAAGTGAATCACATTCAGGACGCCGAAAAGCAGGCTGAAGCCAAGCGCGATCAATGTGTAGATGCTGCCAAGCACCAGCCAGTTGAGCAAATGCTGCATAAGCAGAGCGTCCATCAAGATCCTCCCTCTTCATGTGGCGCTAATGGTCCAGCTTATGAGCGCCTTCTGTTCCAGCGCAAAGCAAAAGCCTGAGATTTTGACTAGGGTTTTCCGAAGCAGGCCATCGGAAATTACGACTTTCTATCGCAGGGGCGATCCCGCAGCCTGCATCATCGGCTGACGCATGAACATGTTCCGGGCCCGGATGCCCGAGCGATCGGCACGGCCGGAACAAGGGAACGAACGGGAGAATAATAATGAGAACATCACTTATGCGCCGGCGCACTGTGCTGGCGGGACTAATGATGCTGTCGACGGCCATGGCCATCATGCCTGCCGCCGCGCAGGACAAGCCGCATATCAAGCTGGGTTTCATCGGCCCCGTCAGCGGCGGCAATGCCCAGCAGGGTCTGGGCGCCCGCAACGGCTTCCTGCTCGCGATAGAGCAGGCGAACGCGGCCGATTACCCCTATCAGGTCGAGCCTGTGGCGCTTGACGATGCCTCGGACCCGCAAACGGGTGTCGGCGCCGCCCTCAAGCTGGTCAACGATCCCGATGTCGTGGCCGCCATTGGTCACTGGAACAGCCCCGTCGCGCTCGCCACCATGCCGGTCTTTCACCGGTCCCAGATGCCGATGATCGTCTGGGGCGCCATCAGCCCGCAGATCACCCAGCAGAATCTCCCCGAGATCACGCGCGTTACGCCTACCCTTGTTGCCGAAAACCATCCGCTGGCGGACTGGGCAGCGACCGGGCTCGGCGCAAAGAAAATAGCGATTTTTGCCGACACCAGCGACTACGGCACCGCCAACTCGCAGGCATTCGACGGCTTCTTCACCGAGGCCGGCGGCGAGATCGTCGCCAAGGAGCTCTTCCCTGTCGGAACGGTCGATTTCCGCACGGCGCTGACCAAGCTGCGCGATGCATCGCCCGACGCGATCTATTTCGGCGGCGTCATCGCCGAGGCGGGCATCCTGCGCAAGCAGATGGCCGAGGTGGGGCTGAACATACCGATGATCGGCATTTCCGGCTTCTACGATCCGGACTTCATTGCCCTGGCCGGACCGGCCGCGGAAGGCACCATGGTGAGCTATCCGGCCTCGCAGTCAAATCCGAAGCTTGAAAAGATGAATGCCGACTACGCAGCAAGGGCGTTTTCGGAGCCGACGAGCCCCTACACCAAATACGCCTATGACGCGACCAACATACTGCTGACGGTGATCCGGGAAAAAGGCATCGACGACAAGGTGGCGCTGGCCGAGGCCATCCGGGCGATCAGCTATGACGGCGTGCTCGGCACGACCACTTTCGATGAGAACGGCCAGACCCGGATAGAGGTCTCGATCGAGATCAAGGAAGTGCGCGACGGCGCCTGGACGGACCACAAGAAGTAACCCGCTCCTTCCGATGCCGGAGCGCCTTCTCCGGCATCGGAAAAACTGCCGCAGGGCTGCGGAAACCCTTATTTTCGGTGTCTGCGCCGGCTTGTTACCACTGTCTGGAACCCCGCCCCGCAAGCGGCCGGGAACGAAGGCCCCCTTGGGCCTTCCCAGCCACGACTTCCCAGCAATGCAAAGGACAACTGATGATCAGGACAGGTCAGGAATACAGGGATTCGATCCGCGACGGCCGGCGGATCTGGGTCAACGGCGAACGCGTCAACGACGTCACCACCCATCCCCAGTTCAAACCGCTGGTGGATATCCGCGCCCGCATCTTCGACATGCAGCACGAGGAAGCGCATCGCGACATCATGACGGAGGAACAGGACGGCGAGCGCAACGCGCTCGGCAGCGCCCTGCCCCGCACGCAGGACGACTGGTGGGCCAAGCGCCGCGCCACCGATCATATGCTCAACGAGATCGGCGGCGTCGTCACCCGTGTCGGCGACGAAACCGTGGGCGAGATGTGGTCCCTCTTCGACGGTCAGGACGTGCTGAACGAGGTCGACCCGCAGTTCTCGAAGAATATCGAGACCCACATCCATCGCGTCCTGCGGGAGGACCCCTTCCACGTTTCGGCAAACACCGACCCGAAGGGCGACCGCTCGAAAGCGCCTCAGGATCAGGACCCCGACATGCTCCTGCATGTGGTGAAGGAAACTGATGCGGGCATCATCGTTCGCGGCGCGAAATACGAGACGGCGGCCGCCTATGCCAATCAGGCCTTCACGAAGCCGACGATTGCCAATTGGGGCAACAATGCCCTCAGCGACTACGCCGTGGGCTTCATCTGCGATCTCGGCAGCGAGAACCTGAAGTTCATCTGCCGCACCGGCTTCGCCGGCCGTGCTCCGGAAAAGGACTACCCGCTGGCCAACAAGTTCGATGAGGTCGACACGATCGTCATTTTCGACAACGTGCTGATCCCGTGGGAGAACGTGCTGTTCTATCGCCACACCAAGGCGGCGACATTCATACGCGCCACCCTGCACCGCTATTCGGCCTTCGCCTTCGTCCAGCGCAACCTCAAGGTAGCCGACATGATGATCGGCGCGGCGCTCTTCAATGCGCGTCAGACCGGCCTCGACAAGCAGCAGGCCGTACAGGAAAAGCTGGCCCAGCTTGCCGTCTACCGTGAAGGGATCAACGCCCACCTGACGGCAGCGATCGCGCTTGGCGAACGTTCGCCCGCCGGCCTGATGATGCCCAACCAGTCCCTGCTCTATACGGGCCGCGTGCTGGCCTGCTCGCAACTGCACGAAATGATGCACATCGCCCGCGAGCTCTGCGGCGGCCAGATCTGCGTCACGCCGGATGCTGCCTCCTTCGAGCATCCCGACACCAAGCCATGGCTGGAGAAATATTACAGCATCAATGAGGAATGGGTGGCAGACGACCGGCGCAAGCTGCTTGCCTTCGCCCGCGACCTTCTGAACTCCGATTATGCCGGCCACCGGCTCACCTTCCAGTTGTTCGCGCAGTCTCCGCCCTTCGCCCATCTCGCCGCCGTCTACCGGAACTTCGACTGGGATGGTCCGCTGGCTTTCGTCAAGGATGCCGCAGGCCTGTCCGACCGGGTCATGGGCGGACGCACCCTCTCCGCCGGCGACAGCGCGATTTCAAGCTGGTTCTCGACCGACATCGGCACCCACGCAAAGCGCGCAGCCGCGGAATGATCCTCTCCGGACGGCATCCGCAGGGATGCCGTCCTCCCCTGACCCCAGCCCCATCGCCCGGATCATCCGGGCCTCAAGCGACACGGAAACCACGACATGATCCACAAGCGGCTTCGTCCCTTCAACACCAAGAAGACCTATCCCGAGCAGAACCTCGACAACGATCTGAGCCAGGGCGTCGTTGCCCGCGGCACCATGGTTTTTCTGCGCGGTCAGGTCTCGCAGGATCTGGATACGCGCGAGTGCCTCCATGTCGGCGATGCCGGCAAGCAGACGGCCAAGACGATGGAAAACATCAAGATGCTGCTTGAGGAAGCCGGCAGCGAGATGGCGCATATCTGCCGCATCGTCGTCTATGTCACCGACATCCGTTACCGCGAGGCCGTCTATCAGGAGATGGGCAAGTGGATGAAGGGCGTGCATCCCTGCTCCACCGGCATTGTGGTTCCCGCTCTGGCGCGGCCGGAATGGGTCGTCGAGATCGAAGTAACCGCCGTCATTCCCGACGCCGCATAAGGGGATGCCGCAATGACCTTTTCCATTTCCGCCCACTGTCCCGATACCGGCATGTTCGGCATCGCCGTGTCCTCCTCCTCTCCCTGCGTGGCCGCGCGCTGCGCCCATGCCCGGGCCGGCGTGGGAACGGTGGCGACGCAGAACATCACCGACCCGCGGCTGGGGCCGAAAGGGCTGGACCTCATGGCTTCCGGTCTTTCGGCAACGGATGCGCTGGAAGCGCTGAAGCGCGATGCCCCGCATCTGGACTATCGCCAGCTTGCGCTGGTGGACGCGCAGGGCAGCACCGCGTCGTTTTCCGGCGAGCGCACGCTCGGGACCCATCGGGTGGCGACCGCACCGGGCGTCATCGCGGCAGGCAACCTCCTGTCCGATCCGGGCGTGCCTGATGCCATGGTGGCGGCCTTTTCCGACAGTGCCGGACAGGGAATCGGCGATCGCCTGCTGGCCGCGATGCGTGCGGCAGAAGAAGCAGGCGGCGAAGAAGGTCCCGTGCATTCCGTCGGCATGCTCCTCGTCCGCAAGGAAGCATGGGCGATCGCGGACCTGCGCGTCGACTGGGCCGATCATGACCCGATCGGCGAGCTTTCCGAATTGTGGGAGCGCTGGAAGGGCGAAATGGAAGCCTATGTCTCGCGCGCCCTCAACCCCTCCGTCGCACCGAGCTATGGCGTGCCGGGCGACCTCTGAGGCCCGGCACACCGCACAGCAGGCTGTGCAACTCCCTGACTGAAGCAGGTGCCGCATTTCAGCATGCGGCACCGTCTTTACCGGACACGGCAAGATGCGTACTCTGGACATTCTCGACAGGCTGATTGCCTTTCCGACCGTCAGCCGCCAGTCGAACCTTGCCCTCATCGACTATGTGCGCAGCCTTCTGGATGGCGCGGGTATCGCTTCGCAACTGGTCACGAGTACGGACGGCACCCGCGCCAACCTGTTCGCCACCATAGGTCCCCGCGACCGTGGCGGCGTCATCCTGTCAGGCCACACCGATGTGGTGCCCGTCGAGGGACAGGCATGGACGCGCGATCCGTTCCGCCTCTCCATTGCCGACGGGCGGGCCTACGGGCGCGGCACGACCGACATGAAGGGCTTCGTGGCTTCGGCGCTGGCCACGGCGCTGGATGCAGCCGGCAGAAATCTGCAAACGCCGCTTCATCTTGCTTTTTCCTACGATGAGGAAATTGGCTGCGTCGGCGTTCGGGGGCTGCTGGATCATCTGGAAACAGCAAGCCCGCGCCCTGCCCTTTGCCTTGTCGGCGAGCCGACCGGGTTGCGCATTGCCACCGGCCACAAGGGCAAGCTGGCCTTGCGGGCCTGTTGCACAGGGCATGCCGCCCATTCCGCGCTTGCGCCCACCGCGCTGAACGCGCTGCACATCGGGGCGGATTTTCTGGACGTGCTGCGCCGGGAACAGGACCGCCTCGCACGAACCGGCGCGCGCGATGCGGCTTACGACATCCCCTACAGCACCATTCATGCCGGCGTGATGAGCGGCGGGCAGGTTCTGAACATCGTTCCCGACCACTGCCGGATCGATTTCGAGATCCGCAATCTGGCGGGCGACGATCCGCAGGCGATCCTCGACGGCATCCGCGACGGCGCGGAAGGGATCGTCGCCCCCCTGAGGCCGTCCTTTCCACAGGCGGCGATCTCCATCGACGAAGTGAACGCCTATCCGGGCCTCGACACGGCCAATGGCTCGGCAATCGTTACGCTGCTGCGCCGCATCGCCGGGCATGATCAAGACACCTGCAAGGTCGCGTTCGGCACGGAAGCGGGCCTGTTCCACAATCGTCTCGGCATTCCGGCGGCGATCTGCGGGCCCGGCCATATGGATCAGGGCCACAAGCCCGACGAATTCATCGAACTGGATCAGCTCGCCGCCTGTGACGCCCTGCTGGGCAGGCTGGTTGACGAGCTGGAAACCGGACTTTGAAACCCACCGGAGACATCCTTCGCAATGAACGGTTCTGCGGACTTTCCGCTTCGACATCGCCAGCAAGTGTGCCGCCACCCGGCTTGAACATGATGGCCACTTCCACGGAGGTGGACTTTTGCATGGATGCAGGGGATTATCGGATGCCAGCCAAAATATTGGATCATCACCCCGCCACCTGACGCCGGAATCGTGCTGGCCAGGGCGGCGGCTCCATATGGGAAAAGCATGCGCTTCACGCTTCGACAGTTGAGCTATTTCGTCGCCGCCGGAGAAACCGGCAGCGTCACGCGCGCAGCCGAACAGGTCAACATCTCCCAGCCGTCGATTTCGGCGGCGATCTCGCATCTGGAAGTCGAGTTTGGCGTGCAGCTCTTCGTGCGCCATCATGCACAGGGCCTTTCGCTGACGCCTGCCGGACAAAGGCTGCTTGTCGCCGCCAAGAACGCATTGCGCACGACGAACGGGCTCTACGAAGTCGTCAACGCGACGATGAGCGCGGTCACGGGTCCGATCAATGTCGGCTCCTTCCGAACCTTCACGCCGCTGATCATACCGGAGCTCTGGCAGAGCTTCATCGCCAGATATCCGGACGTGCGCATGCACGTCACCGAAGGCAGCGAGGCCGAGTTGCTCGACGGCCTCAGAACCGCGCGGATCGACGTGGCGATGACCTACGAATTCAGCGTGACCGCCGACATGGATTTCGTGCCATTGGCCGAGCTTCCGACCTATGTGCTGCTGGCGGCGGATCATCCTTTTGCCACGCGCCCCAGATTGCGGCTGACGGAACTGGCGGACGAGCCTTTCATCCTGCTCGATCTTCCCCTCACGCGGCAATATTTCCTGTCCCTGTTCGAACGCGCCGGCGTCGCGCCCAGGATCGTCACCGAAACCAGCCTGCCGGCTGCCCTGCGTTCCTATGTCGGGGCGGGAATAGGCTTTTCGATGATGACGGTGCGCCCCCGCAACATGAGCGCGGAGAACGGCTGCCCGCTGGCCTATGTCGAGCTTGACGATGATTGCCCGCCGATGAAACTGGGCCTCGCCAGCCTGAAGGAACTCAAGCGGTCGCGGGTTGCGGAAGCCTTCGAGGAGTTTTGCCGGGAACTCATTCACGGCGGCACCCTGCCCGGCATGGTGCCCATTCCGGCACCACAATCTGCCACCTGAACGAGCTTCCTCGCTTTTTCAAAGGCAGAACACCAGAAAAGCCTTCTTTCGTGTTTGGCCCCGCACTGGAACAATACTGGAGCAGTACCGCCGCCGGGCGGATATTCAACCAGTTGGAAATACGGAGTGCCGGGTTGGACGCGAAGATTGAACAGGCCATCCGCAACAAGTTCCTTGAGGGCATGAGCCATGCGGCCTGCACGGTGAACATCGTCACCACCGACGGGGCGGTCGGGCGCGCAGGCGTTACCGTCTCGGCCATGGCCTCGGTATCCGCCGACAGCGACTGGCCGACCTTGCTCGTATGCGTGCATCACCTGAGCCCAGCAGCGGCAAAGATCGTCGAGAACGGCGTGTTGTGCGTCAACGTCCTCAGGGACGACCAGTCCTATATCTCGGACACATTCGCCGGCCGTTTCCGGGACGAAGTCAGCGACAAGTTCGAATGCACCGAGTGGGTGAACATGCCCTCGGGCGCTCCGCGCATTGCCGATCCGCTCGTTGCCTTCGACTGTCGGCTGATCTCTTCGGAAAAAGTCGGAACCCACTACATTTTCCTATGCGAGGTGCGTGACCTGCATATTGCCCGCTCGGGTTCGCCGCTGATCTACGCCAACCGCGCCTATGGAGCTTCCACGCGCATCGACGGTGCAAGATCCCTCGCGGCCGCCCGCATGAACGCCGGGGCAAAGCTCTCCGTCGGATGCTTTCACACATTCGGTCCCTTCATCATGCCGCGGCTGATCGAGAAGATGGAGGGTATCGGCATCCGCCTGATCGAGGGCGACCAGCGCCGCCTCAGCGAAAGCCTGCGGGCCGGCGAGAGCGAGATCGCCCTGCTCTACGACATGGATCTGGACGACGATCTCGTGAAGATCCCGGTGGACGAGCTGCATCCCTATGTGCTGCTTCCCGACGGACACCGTCTGGCGGCGCAATCGGAAATCGAACCCACGGAACTGGCCGAGGAACCGATGGTGCTGCTCGACGCGCCACCGAGCGCCGATTACTTCGCCGGGATCATGCGCGCGGCCGGCGTCAATCCGCTGATCGCCCATCGCTCGGCCTCGTTTGAAATGGTGCGGGGCATGGTCGGGCATGGGCTCGGCTACGCGCTGCTGGTGACCAAGCCAGCTTCCGACATGACCTATGACGGGCTGAAACTGGTGGTCAGGCCGCTGGTGGGCCAGAACGCGCCGAGTTCCATCGTGATCGCCCATCGCAGGCAGGAAACGCTGTCGGCACCTGCCCGCCGCTTCATCGACTGTTGCCGCGAGGTTTTCATGAAAAAAGCCTCGGTCGCCTGAGGGCGCCGGGGCCGAATGAAATTCGTGGTCCGCTTCAGACCCGACCTTTGGATTGATGCCCTTTAGACCGCCTGCGTCCATTCGGATGCAGGCGGTCTAAACGATAAATAAAGCATTGAAATCACCGAAAACCGGAGTCCACTTTTCGGCCCGATGCTCTGACCTCAATCACGAACCTGTCCGCGTTTCAGGGGAACGGCCAGAACGGCCGCGTCCGCTAAAAGACCGACGAAAGCATGTTCGTCGAGAAGCGCGCTATCGCCTTCTTGCAAAGAGACCGTTTGTGACGATCCCGCGATCTCGCATCCACCCCTGACCGCGAACAGAACGATCATCTCCTCCTGCGCGGTCTCGATATGCTCGCCCCGCGTCAGGATGCGCGCCGGCCCCAGCTTCCACGCATTCCGAGCAGCCATGACGTTGAGAACCCGCACCGGGCCGGATGTCGGATTCCCGTGCGGCGTGAGGCCGGAATCGAAAGTGTAGGGCTGCAGGGGCGCCAGCTCCGCCCTGTGCGTGCCGAAATCGAGCGACAGCGCAGCTCCCTCGATCAGGGTGATGGTGCGCTCCACCCCCGCAAACGCGGAAAACAGCCCGGGTTCTGCAATGGTCGCCCGGCTGACCCTCACCTCGAACGCGTCGCGTGTCGCCTCTTCGGGAAGCAGGCACACTTCATCGGTCGATCCGGTTCCGTTCTTCCAGGGCAGCGTCACGTAATCGCTGGCGGGCAGGTGGCGAATGCTCACAGGCTTGCCTTTCCCGCATCCGGCAAGGCACAGGCTGCCCTTTCGAGCGCGCTGAAGTCCTCCACCGACAGATAGCCGGCTTCCACCGCCAGATCCGCCAGAGCGCGTCCCTGCGCCAGCGTCGCGCCGGCCAGCTCCGCCGCCCGTTCATAACCGATGACCGGCACCATGGGCGTGCACATCGCCGTGCTGGCGTCGAGCAGCGCGCGGCATCGCTCGGGCCGCGCCTTGATCCCGCTCACGCACTGATCGGTCAGCGTACGCATGCCGGCGGCGAGCAGCTTCAGCGCGTCCAGCAGGCTGTGGCCGATCACCGGCTCCATTGCGTTGAGCTGCAACTGACCGGCCTCGGCCGCGAAGCTGACCGTGACGTCATGGCCGATGACCCTGTAGGCGATCTGGCTCACCACCTCCGGGATCACCGGATTGACCTTGCCCGGCATGATCGAGGACCCCGCCTGCACCGCCGGCAGTTCGATCTCGCCAATGCCCGCGCGCGGCCCGCTCGACAGCAGGCGCAGATCGTTGCACATCTTCGACAGCCTGACCGCAAGACGGCGCAGCGCGCCCGAAAGGGAAACAAGCGCCCCCATGTCGGACGATGCATCGATGAAATCTGCCGCAGCCGTGACCGGCAAGCCGGAAATCGCTGCAAGATGGCTGATTGCCGCCGGAGAATATCCGGCCGGCGTGTTGATGCCGGTACCGATCGCCGTACCGCCCAGATTGACGACATGCAGCTCTTCAAGCGCTGCCGACACCTGCCGCGCTTCCTGCTCAAGTCCGGTCGCGAAGGCGGAAAATTCCGCGCCCAGCGACATCGGCACCGCATCCTGAAGCTGCGTGCGGCCAAGCTTGAGCACAGTGGAAAACGCAGTTGCCCTGTCACGCAATGCCGAAATAAGGCGGTCAAGCTCGCTCTTCAGCGGATTGGCGGCAAGTATGAGGGCAAGGCGCAGCGCTGTCGGATAGACGTCATTGGTGGACTGCGACCTATTCACATGATCGTTCGGATGCAGGGCAGCGTAGTCGCCACGGGCGCGGCCCAGCCTGTCCAGCCCAAGATTGGCAATCACCTCATTGGCATTCATGTTGGTGGACGTGCCCGCCCCACCCTGGATCATGTCGACGACGAATGCGTCGTGATGCTGCCCGCCGATCAGCAGCCGGCAGGCCCCTTCAATCGCATCGAGTTTGTCAGCTTCCAGAACACCGAGATCATGATTGGCCCGCGCAGCAGCCAGCTTCACCATGGCAAGAGCGCGCACCAGATCCGGAAAATCACCGACGCGGATGCCGGATATCGGGAAATTCTCGACCGCACGTTGCGTATGAATTCCAAACAGCGACTCGGCAGGAAGGGTGCGGGCGCCGAGCATGTCTCTCTCGGTCCGCAATTCGGCACTGGAATGCATTGTCATGGCGGGGCTGATCAGTCCTGTGTTTCAAGACGCCACATCTCGGGCGCACTTTGGAGAGGGTATGGGCTGAGGGGGATGAAGCCGCCCTCCGGCGTTATGTCAATGCGAATCCTGTCCGGCTGGTACCCGGCCCTCTCCGGAAATCCCGCATATCGACCGGCTCTGGGTTTGCAAAGATCGGGATGCATCTCAAGGCTGCCGTCGGCGCGACGCCTCGTTTCGACCAGCCATCCCCCTCCCAGAAACCGCGCGGCGCCCCGCAGGTCGCCTGAACGGATCGCCGTGCGAATGAGGGTGGAAGAGACCCGGATGCCGGCATGTGCGACCTCCGGCGCGATGCTGACACCGAACCCGCGCAACGCGCCCAACTCCGACAGCATGCGCATGTCCCCGGATCGCTTGTTGCCGAACCGGAAATCGGGGCCGGCAATCACGTGCCGCACGCCCAGAGCCTCCACGAGAATATCATCCACGAATTCGGCAGGCGACATGCCGGCGAACGACCGGTTGAAACGGGGCGAGTAGATGAAATCCACCCCATATGGCGCCATCAGCAATCGCTTGGCGGACGGTGTCGCCAGCCGGAAGGGCTCATCCTGCGTCGCAAAGAAGCTGCGCGGATGGGGTTCGCAGGACATGACCGAAACCGGATGTTTTCCGGCGAGGCCATGCGCCATGTGGACGAGTTGCTGATGTCCCACATGCAGGCCATCGAAATTGCCGAGAATGAGAACGGACCCCCGAAGCGGATGATCGCCGGCGAGGCTTTCCGTGACGATTTCGGGCAGAGCACCCGCTTTGCGCGAGGCGAAGGTGGAAACAACCGGCGACATCATCGGTCAGCAGCCTGTAACTGGACTGCTTCAGATTAGGTCCGCCAACGAAAGAGAAAAAATCGTATGTTTGGGGGCAATGGATCGGAAATTCCGAGGCATTGCCGGGTAAAACTCCCAACCATTTCCCATCATAGCCGGATCAGTCGCGGCTCGAACTGAAACGGCCTGCCGGGCATCGGAGGTTAAAGGCGCACCGCTTCCGATGGCCGCGCGGAGAGAAGCGCTGATTTGCCCTTTGCTTCAGGAAGCTTTCAGAAGATCGGAATAATGCCGCCGGGCGACATCGGGATGTGAGCGCAGCCGGCTTTTCAGCACATTCACCCCGACATCGCGAAACAGCGGATTTTCGGGATCGCTGGCAGGCCCTTTCGCTTCGGCGGCCAGATCCTCGGGAAGGTCGAGAAGGGGAATGGTGGCGTCGAGCCTGGCGCCGAAGAAGAACGGCACCGAATAGCGCTCCGCGCCGCGCGGCGGCGTTACCACGCGGTGCAGCGTCGCGCGCAGATAGCCGTTGGAGGCCAGTTCCAGAAGCTCGCCTATATTGACCACCAGCGTTCCCGGAACGGGCTCGACCTCAACCCATTTGCCGTCATACTCGACCTGCAGCCCTCCGACATTGTCCTGCAGCAGCAGCGTGAGGAAGCCGCCGTCCTTGTGCGCGCCCACGCCCTGATCGTCTCCGGTCTGCTCGCGCCCCGGATAGCGCACGATCTTCATGCGGTGGTTGGCACCCTCGCCATAGATCGGCTCGAAAACGTCTTGCGGCTGTTCCAGGGAAACGGCAAAGGCCTTGAGCAGGCGGATCGCCACCTCGGCCACCTTCGACTGCCATTCGAGAATGGCCGGCCGCAGTTCGGGCAGCGCCTGCGGCCACTGGTTCGGCCCGTGCAGCCGCGTCCAGGCCGGCTGGCCGCCATTCTGCTTCACCGGCTCGCGTTCGATGCCGAAATCCAGCTGCTCGCGCCAGTCGGCCTGCCCGCGGGTGCGCTCGCCGGCAACGCGCGTATAGCCGCGGAACTGTGACGAGTTCACCATCTCGATACCGAGCTTGTCCTGTTCCGGCAGATCGAAAAAACGCCGCGACAGCTCGAACAGCCGGTCGATCTCATCCAGCGTTATGCCGTGGCCATCGAGATAGAAGAAGCCGACATCGCGGGCAGCATAGCGCAGATCCCTCAGGAAGGCCGTGCGGTCCGCCGGGCCGGATTCGAAGAGGGAAAGATCGAGGATGGGGAAAAGACGGGCCAATTTATGCCTCCTTCCGCAATGTTGTCGATGAAACAGGCGTCGCGCCGCGAGCCTTGGATTTTGGTATCATCGGGGACGGCCGGAACCGGGAAAAGAACAGCCATCCCCCTATCGTCTCCTCCAATGACAAGAGCTGCTAATCGCAGCCCCTGTCGTGGAAGCCGTTTTCTTGCCGTGCCGATCAGCCTGCCTTGCCGAACAGCTTTTCCACCAGCGGCGCATGATGCGCCTCAGCCACATCCGGATGGGAGCGCAGGCGGCTTTTCAGGTGGTTGATGCCAACCTCGCGGAAGATCGGGTTCAGCGGATCGACGCTGATGCCGCGCTCCTTGCGTTGCAGTTCTTCGGGGAGATCAATGACGGGAATGGTGGCGTCGTAGCGCGCGCCGAGGAAGAAGGCGACCGAGAAGCGCTCCACGCCGGCCGGCGGCACCACCACGTCATGCACGTCGGCGCGCACGAAGCCGTTGGTCGCCAGTTCCAGCAGTTCGCCCGTATTGATGACGAAGGTGCCCGGCACAGGCGGCGCCTCGATCCACTCGCCTTCCTCGGTGCGCACCCGCAGGCCCGGAACCGTATCCTGCAGCAGAACGGTGACGAAGCCGCCATCCTTGTGCGCGCCGACGCCCTGATCGCTGTCGGCCGCATCCCGGCCGGGATAGCGGATGATCTTCAGAAGCTGCGACGGCGACGGCTCGTAGATCGGCGCAAACACGTCCTCCGGCTGGCCGAGCGTCACCGCGATGGCCTTGAGCACGTCGATGCCGATGCGCGTGACCTCCGCCTGATAGGCGAGAAGAAGCGGCTTCAGTTCGGGCAGCGCCTGGTCCGGCCACTGGTTGGGGCCGCGCAGATGCAGCCATGGCTGGTCCTCCGGCACGTTGGCCACAGCCTCGCCCTCGGTGTTGATGTCGAGCTGCTCGCGCCAGTCCTTCTCGCCGCGCGTATGCTCGCTGCCGGCGCGGTTGTAGCCGCGGAAATGCGGCGACCGGATCATCTCGATCTTCAGCTTCTCATCCAGCGGCAGCGCGAAGAACTTCTTGGCCGTGGCGACCACCTCGGAAATCAGGTCCGGATCGACGCCATGTCCGGTGAGATAGAAGAAGCCGTGGTCATGCAGGATATCGCGCAGCTCGTCGATGAACTTCGCCCGCTCTTCCGGCCCCTCATGAAAGCGCCCGATGTCGACGACCGGAAGGTTTGGAACGGTGGTGTGAACGGTCATTCTCGTCTCCTTGGCATGAATTCGATGGTGTAGCTGCGCATCACCCACGGCCATGCTGCGGCCGGCCGGAAAGGCGGCGCTCCAGCCTGCGGCTGTAACGGGACCCGACGAAGCAGAAGGTGAAGTAGATTGCCGCCACCAGCAGATAGGCCTCGTCGTAGAAGCCCAGCCATTTCGGGTCGGTGGCGGATGCCTTGGCGGCGTTGAGCAGATCGAAGATGCCGATCACCGCCAGCAGCGAGGTTGCGAGCAGGAAGCCGATGGCGAGGTTGACGATGCCGGGAATGACCACCCGAAGCGCCTGCGGCAGGATGACGAGCTGCATCGAGCGCCAGTAACCGAGACCAAGCGCGGTGGCGGCCTCGTACTGGCCGGGCGGAATGGTCTGCAAGCCACCGCGGACCACTTCCGCCAGATAGGCGGCCCAGAACAGCGCGATCATGATCATGGCGCGGAAAGTCTTGTCGAGGGTGATGCCTTCCGGCAGCGCCATCGGCACGATCAGCATGGCGACATAGAGGATGGCCACCATCGGCGTGCCGCGCATCAGCTCGATATAGCCGATCGCCAGCGTGCGCAGGCCGCCCATCTTCGAGCGCCGCGCCAGCGCCAGAAGCACGGCGAGCGGCATCGCCACTGCAAAACACACGGTCCACACCAGAAGCGTGACGGGCAGGCCGCCCCACTGGTTGGACGGAACGATGCGCCCGCCCGGCCAGCCGCTCATCAAAAGCCACGAGCCGCCGATGGCGCCGAACCATGCGATCAGCAGACCCCGGTTCCAGAAGCGCGGCAGCACGCTGGCCGTCACCAGCGCCAGAAGCAGCAGAATGACGAACAGCGGCCGCCAGTGCAGGTCGGGCGGATAGAAGGCGAAGAAGATGAAGCGCAACTTGGTACCGATGAAGGCCCAGCAGGCCCCGGCGCGTGCGGCACAGTCCGCCGAAGTACCGCTCCATGTCGCGTCGATCAGCGCCCAGCGCAGCAGGGACGGAACCGTCCACACCAGAAAGGCGGTGGTCACGATGGTGATCGCCGTATTGAGCTTCGTGCCGAACAGCCCGTCCGCCAGCCTTGCGCGCAGGGGCGGCCTGACCGTTCCGGGACCGGCACCGAATTGCGTTTCGGCCTCGATCACGCTCATGCCGGCCCTCCCCCGCGCAGCGCCACGCGGTTGTTGTAGATGTTCATGAGCGCCGACAGGACGAGGTTGAGCGCCAGATAGACCGCGATCATGATGATCAGCGCCTCGAACGCCTGGCCCGTGGTGTTGGCGGTGGTGTTGACCACGCTGACGAGGTCGGGATAGCCGATGGCGACCGCGAGGCTGGAATCCTTGGTGAGGTCCAGATAGTTCGAGGTCGTCAGCGGCGTGATGACCCGGAGCGCCTGCGGCAGCACCACCAGACGCATGATCTGCCCCTCATGCAGGCCGAGCGCACGGGCGGCTTCCCACTGCCCCTGCTTCACCGATTCGATGCCGGCCCGCACGATCTCGGCGATTGAAGCGGAGAACTTCACGGTAAGCCCCGTCAGCAATGCAGCGAATTCGGGCGACAGGCTCCAGCCCCCGCGAATATTGAAGCCGGCCAGCCTCGGCACCTCGAACTGCACGGACGCACCGCCGAGCCGGAAGACGAGCGCTGCCGCGATAAAGGCGCCAGGAATGACAAGCAGCGCACGTTTCAAACCGAGTTGCGAACGCCGCGCGGAAACGACAAGCGATCCCACAAAAGCAGTCACCACGGCGGCAAGGCCGAGCCATGTCGAAACCGAAGCGCCTTCGACCACGGGACCGGGCACGTAAATGCCACGTCCGCTCAGGAAAACGGCATCGAACAGCGTCAGCGCCTGTCGCGGCGCGGGCAGCGCCTTGGCGACTGAAATCCAGAAGAAGAGCTGGAGCAGCAGCGGCGTGTTGCGCACGATCTCGATGTACCAGCGCACGATGCCGGCAAGCAGCAGATTGCCGGAAAGACCGGCGACGCCGAGAAAGACGCCGAGCACGGTGGCCAGCACGCAGCCGAGCAGCGCTACTTTCAGCGTGTTGAGAACGCCCACCAGCATGGCGCGCGCATAGGTGTCGCCCGCCTTGAAGGAAATGGCCTGCTCGCCGATCTCGAAATTGGCCGAGCGCCACAGGAAATCGAAGCCGGGGCTGATGCCGATGCGCGCCATGGAGGCGGCGATGGTCGATCCGAGCCCGTAGAACAGCGCAATCACCGCGACGATGACGGCGACCTGCGCCAGAGGCCGGGGACCCCACCAGCCCGCCAGCCTGCTGAAAGCACCGGGCCGACGGCCCGGTGCGATGTCGAAATGCGTGGTCATGAGCGCCTGTTCGGCCGCTCTCAGCGGAACGGCGGCGAATAGAGCAGGCCGCCGTCGGTCCACAGGCTGTTATAGCCCCGCTCCCAGCCGAGCGGCTTCAGATGGCGGTCGAAGATCTCGCCGTAATTGCCCACCGTCTTGATGATGTTGTAGGCCCATTTCGGATCGAGGCCGATCGCCTCGCCCAGCGACTTGTCAACGCCCAGGAAGCGCTGGATCGCCGGGTCCTCGCTCTTGAGAAACTCGTCGACATTCTGGCTGGTGATGCCCCATTCTTCAGCCTGAATGGTTGCATTGACCGTCCAGTTGACGATTTCCAGCCAGCGGTCGTCTCCACCCGCGATTGCCGGGGCCAGCGGTTCCTTCGACAGGCGCTCGGGCAGAACGACATAGTCATCCGGCTTCTTGAGCTGCGTCAGCTTGCCGACAAGGTCGGAACTGTCCTGCGTGATCGCGTCGACGCGGCCGGATTCGAGCGCGGCGATGAATTCGCCGGTATCCTCGATGGTCACGGGGGTGAAGCTATGGCCGGTCTTGCGGAAGAAATCTGCGATGTTCAGCTCTCCGGTCGTGCCGCTCTGGATGCCGATGGTGGCGCCGTCGAGGTCGGCCGCCTTTTCGACGCCCAGATCCTTGCGCACCAGCAACCCCTGCCCGTCATAGAAGATGGTCGGGCCGAAATGGAAGCCGAGCTGGAAGGCGCGCGTGATGGTCACGGTGACGCCCGAAAGCAGGATGTCGAACTCACCGGCCTGAAGTGCCGGCAGACGCTGCTGCGGCGAGGACGAGGTGAACTCGACCTTTTCCGGATCGCCGAATACGGCGATGGAAAGCGCCCGCCCGTAGTCGATGAAGAAGCCCTGCCAGCGGCCGTTGGAATCCGGTGCGAAGAAGCCCGGCGTCGTGCCGACGCCGACCTTGATGGCCCCGCGCTGGTTGATGCGGTCGAGCGTCGGACCGGCGATGGCGGAGGTGGAAACCAGCGCCGTGGCCAGTGCCGCGGTCGCCGTCACCAGCTTCGTCCAGCGCAGGCCGGAAGCGAGAATGGATGTCATGTTGTCGTCTCCTGAGCGGTTCGGTCCGTGGACGGAGCGGCGGGAGACCGTCTCCGTGACATGCTCAGGATAGCCGGCGCGCGCGCCCGATTAAGGAACAGGCATCTAATTAGACGCCGATCCGGCGAGTGTTTTTCTCACCATGCGCATCTGGCAGGCAGCGCTTGTCAGGGGCAGGATTACGTCTGACGATCACCCTTCTTCGAAAATCAGCACCGACGCGATCCCGGTGCCCTTGTGCTGCGGCGCAAGCCATCATGCTGCTTCGAGAAGGTTTGCCGCGGCGATCAGCAACGGGTCCTGCGCGCGTGATTGCAGGAAAGCGAACATCACCCTGACCTCGTCACCCACCTGACAGATCACGTCGACCTCGCCGTCCTGCCTCGCCTGCCTGGCTGTATCGGCATGCAGGAGCCCGATGCCGACACCTCCGGCGATCAGAGATCGCGTCACCTTTTCCCTGTCGATGCCGATCGTCCTGCGCGGCCGGAACTGATAGCGGCGAAACAGGCTTTCCGCCGCGTGGCCGCAGCAGGATGCGCCGACGGTGGGGTATATCCACGGCAGTTCCGCCATGGCCTGCCAGTCCGGCTCGTCCGAAACCGGCAACAGCCCCGCCGGCGCAGCCAGATAAATGGCGAAGCCGCCGACCTGGATCGTTTTCATATCTTCAGGCGGGTCTGCCGGCTCGTTGTAGAACCCGGCGTCCAGCCTGCCGCTTCGAATGCCGTCCAGCACGTCGAGGGAATGGCCATGCTCCAGATCCACCTCGACTTCGGGGTATCGCTCCGATAGCCGCATCAACAACCGCCCGACGGCGTCAGTGCCCGAATTGCTACCGCCGCCTATGCGCAGCCTGCCGCTCAGCTGCCCCCTTATGCGTGTCGCTTCCTCGATCAGTTCCCGGTGTGCCTGCAGGGTCTGCTCCGCTCTGGCAAGCAGCCGCTCGCCATCGGGCGTCAGCGTCATTCCGCGCGGCGTGCGGGCGAAGAGCGTCAGGCCGAGCGTGTCCTCGATGGCCTTGATGTGAGCACTGACGGCAGGCTGGCTCAGATAAAGCCGTTCCGACGCGCGGGTTATGCTGCCCTCGCACGCCACGGCTATGAAAGTTTTGAGCTGATGGATCTCCATATCTGCCTGCCTCGCCGTAACCGCTGTTCAGCCCTGCCGGAACATGCCCAGCACATGCCACCATGCCAGATCGAGCGGCAGCAGCACCAGCACCGTTACCGCAAAAAGCGCCAGACACAGCCGCGTCACCGCGCGCGGGGCCAGATCGGCGATCTGGGTGGCCGTGACCAGCGGCGGCGCCTGATAGGGCAGGAGCACGCTGGAGAAAGCCAGCACCTGCGTCATCAGGATGGTTGCGAGCGGCAGGCCGGTGACGGCGGCGAGATGCCCGGCACCCGGCGTGAGCACCGCCGGCACGCCCGGCAGATTGGTGACGGCAGCCACCAGCGACGAGATCGCCAGAAGGGCGGCGACGTTGTGGAATGCTTGGTCCGGAGCGAAGCCGGCATGTTCGCCGAGCGCCGCCACGATGGTTTCGCCAAGCCCGGTGGAGGCGATGACCGCCCCCAGCCCCATGATGCCGGCAACGAAGAACAGGGTCGCATAATTGATCTCTTCGTTGAGGCATTTGGGCGACGTCAGGCCGCTGCCGGGCCACAGGCACCAGATGGCGCCCGCCAGCGCGATCCAGCCCGGCGACACATGATGCAAGGCATCGGTCAACCACAGGAGCAGCGAAACGACGAGAAGGACGGCAAGATGCCGTTCGCGCCGGCTCAGCGGCTGGGCGGCCCCGACATCGGAGGCAGCACGCAGCGGCGCGCGATCGGGAAACATCCACAGGATGAGGCCGACGAGCGCTGCCGCCTTGCCGGCACCCAGCACCGGGAAATGCAGCACCAGATAGTCGAAATAGCCGATGCGGAACCCGTAGAGGCTTTCCGCCGTGCCGGCGAGGATCATGTTGGGCGTATTGGCCGGCAAGATGGCATAGGCTGGGATGCAGGTTCCGAAAGCCCCTGCCATCAGCATGCCGGTGCGCCCCGCCGATCCTTCGCCGTAACCCATATGGTCTGCCAGCGACAGGATGATCGGCACCAGCAGCACGATGCGCCCCATCGAGGATGGCAGGAAGAACGCAAGCGCGAGGCTGAAGGCGACGACGCCAGCGATCACGCTGCCGTACCGGCGCCCCAGCACGCCGGCAAGCAGCGACGCCATGCGCTGCCCGAGCCCGGTGAAGCGGATGGAACTGCCCATCACCATGCCGCCGAACAAAAGCCACAGCGTGGATGACTGGAACGCGCCCAGCACCACCTGCGGCGATGCCACCTGCAGGACGATCGCGACCACGAAGAAGACAAGCGCAGGCAGATATTCCGGCACCGCCGCCGTCGCCCACATACCGATGCAGAACACGCCCAGGCCCGCCGCGACGGCCATTTCCGGCGGCAGATGCAGGCCCGTCAAGATGGCGGCAAGACCGCTCGCCGCCAGTATGATCGCGCTCTTCCAGCGCGGATCGCGGCGCAGCCTCAGCTTGTGGTTTTCGGCAGCGGCGGTATGGGACATTGTGTTCAGGCTTTGCATTGATCGTTGCCGACTGTGCCGCATCCACTATCGTGCAATCCAATCGTAGTTTCGGAGCCCGACCCTCGCGAAAATGGATGGCCATTACACAGCCGCGCCTGCAACTCCACTGCATTAGTATCAAGAACCGTAAAACCGGTGCAGGACGCCTCCCCTGCGCTTGGCATAGCGCAGGGTTCTGCAATAGGTTGCGAACCCGGATTCGAAGCTGATCCCGGTTTGGCTCCTTCGGCGTTGCCCCCGCGCCATCAGATGCTTCCCTGGACGACGAGCAGGAAACAGAATGAAAGCATTCATGGCGGACCTCTTTGCCGGGGTTGTTCTGCTGTTTGCGCGGGCAGTCACGGCCGTCAGGGCGATCTGGGATGAGAACGGCCCGCCACGCCGGCAATCGGTCTACTTCGCCAACCACGCCAGTCACGGCGACTTCATTCTGATATGGGCGGTGCTGCCGCCGCGCCTGCGGCGGCGCGTGCGCCCTGTCGCCGGCGCCGACTACTGGCTGAAGTCGCCACTGAGGCGCTTCATCGGTCAGGATGTCTTCAACGCCGTGCTCATTCAGCGCGTGCGCGAGGAACGCGACAACGACCCCATCGAAATGATGGCAGAAGCGCTGGACGAACACGCCTCGCTGATCTTCTTTCCCGAAGGCACCCGCAACCAGACGGACCTGCCCCTGCTGCCGTTCAAGACAGGGCTGTTTCATCTGGCGAGCGCCCGCCCCGACGTCGACCTCGTGCCGGTGTGGATCGCCAATCTCAACCGGGTCATGCCGAAGGGCGAATTCGTGCCGGTTCCGCTGATCTGCACCACCACCTTCGGCCCGCCGCTTCGCCTTCAGGCCGGCGAGGACAAGGAAGCCTTCATCGAACGCGCGCAGGCCGCCCTGCTCGCGCTGGCGCCCAAAGCGGAGGGCCCAAAAGTGGAGGGTAATGCCCAATGAGCACCACCTGGCATGACATGTTTCTGCTGCTGCTCGGTATCGGCGGCGTGCTGGTGCTGGCCTCGCTCGTCGGGCGCATCCTGCAATGGCGGCTTTCCCCGGACGGCTCCAACAGCACCATCGAAAACCTGAACGCACGCATCAACGCCTGGTGGATCATGGCGATCCTCATCGCCATCGCCTTCATCGCCGGACGCGTCGGGGTGCTGGTACTGTTCGCCTTCTGCTCCTTCGCCGCCCTGCGCGAATTCGTGACGCTGACCAACACCCGCCGCGCCGACCACTGGGCACTGGCGACGGCCTTCTTCGTCGTCGTGCCGCTTCAGTATTTCCTGTTGTGGAAAGAGGAGTACGGCATCTTCAGCGTGTTCATCCCGGTCTATGCGTTCCTTTTGATGCCGATCATCGCGGTGATCCGTGGCGACACCCACAACTTCCTCGTCCGCATCGCCGAGCTGCAATGGGCGCTGATGATCTGCGTGTTCTGCGCCTCGCATGTGCCGGCGCTGCTGACCCTGAACATTCCGGGCTTCGAGGGCCGCAACGTCCTGCTGATCGCCTTCCTCGTCATCGTCGTGCAATTGAGCGACGTGCTGCAATATGTGTGGGGCAAGCTCTTCGGCCGCACGAAGATCGCGCCCAACCTTTCGCCTTCAAAAACAGTCGAGGGGTTTGTCGGCGGCGTCGCCTCGGCAACTCTAATTGGGGCGGGCCTGTGGTGGATCACGCCGTTCACGCCCGTTCAGGCCGGCATCATGGCCTTCGTCATTGCCATGATGGGCTTCTTCGGCGGGCTGGTGATGTCGGCGATCAAGCGTGATCGCGGCGTCAAGGACTGGGGCCATCTGATCGACGGGCATGGCGGGCTGATCGACCGGCTGGATTCGGTCGTCTTCTCGGCGCCCGTCTTCTTCCACCTCACGCGCTACTGGTGGTCGCTGTCATGAAGGCGGCGCTGAACATCACAACCGGCAAGGACTGACGATCATGGAAAAAGGCCACCGCAGGCCGCTGGCCAGCCGCGACACGCGCTGGGCCCAGACCATGGCAAAGCGCATGGTTCACATGTCGATCACGCCCAACGCGATCTCGCAGGCCAGCATGGTCATGGCCGCGCTGGCCGGCATCGCCTTTTTCTTCTCCGGCGCGAATGAAGGCGCAGCCCGCATCGTGTTGCTGATTGCGGCGGCCCTGTTTTGCCAGTTGCGCCTGTTGTGCAACCTGTTTGACGGCATGGTCGCGGTGGAAGGCGGCAAGGCAGAAGCGGACGGGCCGTTCTGGAATGAATTCCCCGACCGCGCCGCCGACATCATGATCTTCGCCGGCATCGGCTACGGGATCGGCGAGCCTGGGCTCGGCTGGGCGGCTGCCGCATTCGCCGTGCTCACCGCCTATGTGCGCGAGCTTGGCCGCGCCAATGGCGTGGCAAGCGACTTCTGCGGCCCCATGGCCAAGCAGCACCGCATGGCAGTGGTGACAGGCGCGGCCCTGCTTTCGGTGTTCGGGTTCCTGTGGGACGGCCGCAACGAGGTGCTGGTGGCAGCGCTGTGGATCATCGCCGCAGGGGCCGCGCTCACCGCCCTTCGCCGCGGCTTCAGACAGGTGAAGCGCCTGCGCGCCGGCAAGAGCTGACGCCGGCCGCCTCCCCGCCGGGTCAGATGTTGCGGCGCTTGCCTTCCATGAGGTCGAGCACGGCGCGCGCGGCATCCAGCACATTGGTGCCGGGGCCGAACACGGCGGCCACGCCATGGTCGAGCAGATACTGGTAGTCCTGACGCGGGATGACGCCCCCGACCACGACGATGACCTCGCTTGCACCCCGCGCCTTCAGCGCCTCCACCAGTTGCGGGGCCAGCGTCTTGTGCCCTGCCGCCAGCGACGACATGCCGACCACCTGCACCTTCGACTTCACCGCGAGATCGGCCGCCTCCTCCGGCGTCTGGAACAGCGGGCCGGCGATGACCTCGAAGCCGAGATCGCCGAAGGCCGAGGCGATGACCTTGGCGCCGCGATCGTGCCCGTCCTGCCCGAGCTTGGCGACCATGATGCGGGGTGAAGCGCCCAGCGCCTTCGAGAACTGATCCAGCCGGTCGACCAGATTCTCATATTCCGGCTCGCCCTCATAGGCGGGGCCGTAGACCTTGCTCACCACTTTCGGCACGGCCGAGTGATCGCCGAAGGCATCGCGCAGGGCATCGGAAATTTCGCCGAGCGTGGCGCGCGCCCGCGCCGCCTCCACGGCGGCTTCGAGGATGTTGCCCTGCCCCGAGCGCGCCACCTCGCGCAGCCGGTCCAGCGTTGCCTCGGCCTTCTTCGGGTCGCGCTGGCGTCTGGTGCGCTCGATGCGGGCGATCTGCGCCTCGCGCACCGCCTTGTTGTCGATGTCGAGAATGTCGATCTCGTCCTCGGTTTCGAGGCGGTACTTGTTGACGCCGACGATCACCTCGTCGCCGCGGTCGATGGCCGCCTGCTTGCGGGTCGCCGCCTCCTCGATCAGGCGCTTCGGCAGGCCGTCATTGACCGCCTTGGTCATGCCGCCCATCGCCTCGACCTCTTCGATCAGCTTCCACGCTGCATCGGCAAGCTCATTGGTCAGGCTCTCGACATAGTAGGAGCCGGCCAGCGGATCGACCACCTTCGTCACGCCCGTCTCGTGCTGGAGGATGAGCTGGGTGTTGCGGGCAATGCGCGCCGAAAATTCAGTCGGCAGCGCGATCGCCTCGTCGAAGGAGTTGGTGTGCAGCGACTGCGTGCCGCCGAGTGCCGCCGCCAGCGCCTCATAGGCGGTGCGCACGACATTGTTGTAGGGGTCCTGCTCCTGCAGCGACACGCCGGAGGTCTGGCAATGGGTGCGCAGCATCAGCGAGGACGGCTTTTTCGGCTCGAACTCCTGCATGATGCGCGTCCACAACAGGCGCGCGGCGCGCAGCTTGGCCGCTTCCATGAAGAAGTTCATGCCGATGGCGAAGAAGAAGGAGAGCCGCCCGGCAAACTCATCGACATCGAGGCCCTTCTTCAGCGCCGCCCGCACATATTCGCGCCCGTCGGCCAGCGTGAATGCCAGTTCCTGCACCAGCGTCGCGCCGGCTTCCTGCATGTGATAGCCGGAAATGGAGATGGAGTTGAACTTCGGCATCTCCTTCGCCGTGTATTCGATGATGTCCGCGATAATCCGCATCGAAGGCTCGGGCGGATAGATGTAGGTGTTGCGGACCATGAACTCCTTGAGAATATCGTTCTGGATGGTGCCCGACAGTTTTTCACGCGGCACGCCCTGCTCTTCACCGGCCACGATGAAGTTAGCGAGCACGGGAATGACCGCGCCGTTCATGGTCATCGAGACGGAAATCTGGTCGAGCGGAATGCCCTCGAACAGGATCTTCATGTCCTCGACGGAATCGATGGCGACGCCTGCCTTGCCGACATCGCCGACCACGCGCGGATGGTCGCTGTCATAGCCGCGATGGGTGGCAAGGTCGAAGGCGACCGACACGCCCTGCTGGCCCGCCGCCAGCGCCTTGCGGTAGAAGGCGTTGGATTCCTCCGCCGTGGAGAAACCCGCATACTGGCGGATCGTCCATGGACGCCCCGCATACATGGTGGCGCGCGGACCGCGCACGAAGGGCGCGAAGCCCGGCAGGCTGCCGAGATGATTGACACCATCCAGATCGTCGGCCGTGTAGAGCGGCTTGACGGGAATGCCTTCCGGCGTGTTCCAAACCAGCGTATCGGGATCGCGCCTGACCTCCTTTTCGGCCAGGGTGCGCCATTTCTCGATATTGGGGTCGGGCTTCGGATCGCTCATCACAATTCCCTGCCTATTCGAATTCGAGGATCAGTTCGTCGACGGCAAGGCTGGCACCCGGCTCGACGGCAACGCGGCTGACCTTGCCGGCCTTTTCGGCGCGCAGCACGTTTTCCATCTTCATCGCCTCGACGGTGGCCAGCGCCTGTCCTTCCTGCACCTCGTCACCTTCGTGAACGGCGATGGAGGTGACCACGCCCGGCATCGGACACAGAAGCATCTTCGACGTATCGGGCGGAAGCTTGACCGGCATCAGCCTGGCCAGTTCCGCGACGCGGGGGCTGCGCACATAGGCTTTCGCATCGATGCCGCGCCAGCGCAGGTGCATCGAGGAGCCGTTGAGCGTGATCTTCACGCCCATCACCTCGCCATCCACCACGAAAACCGCATGGGTGGAGCCGGGCAGCCACTCGCTCGCAACAGCGACACTCTCACCATCCGCGAAGGCTATCGTGTCGCTGGCGGCACCTTCAGTCACGGCGAGCGCGAATTCATGATCGGCAACTGTCGCCACCCAGTCTGCGCCGATGCTGCGCGGATGGTTGGCGAGCACGCCGGAAATCTGCGCCGCGCGGCGCGCAAGCCGCAGATGGATGAAGGTGGCGACCGCCGCCAGCCGGCGCGCCTGACGCTCGCCTGCGGTGACGCCGCCAAAACCGTCGGGAAATTCCTCGGCGATGTAGGCGGTGGTCAGCCGCCCGTCCCGGAAGCGCTGCTGATCCATCACCGCCGACAGGAACGGCAGATTGTGGCCGATGCCCTCGACCTCGAAATCGTCCAGCGCGCGGCCCATGGCCTCGATGGCGCCGAGGCGATCCGGCGCCCACGCGCACAGCTTGGCGATCATGGGGTCGTAATGCATGGAAATCTCGCCGCCCTCGAACACGCCGGTGTCGTTGCGGATGATGGTGTCATCGTCGCTTCTGCCTTCCGCCGGCGGGCGATAGCGCGTCAGGCGGCCGATGGAGGGCAGGAAGTTGCGATAGGGGTCTTCGGCATAGAGGCGGCTTTCGATGGCCCAGCCGTTCAGCTTCACGTCGCCCTGCGCGATGCGCAGCTTCTCGCCGGCCGCAACCCGGATCATCTCCTCCACCAGATCGATACCGGTGATCAGCTCCGTCACCGGATGCTCGACCTGAAGGCGGGTGTTCATTTCAAGGAAGTAGAAATTGCGGTCGCCATCGACGATGAACTCGACCGTGCCGGCCGAAAAATAGCCGACCGCGCGCGACAGTGCCACGGCCTGCTCACCCATGGCTTTTCGTGTCGCCTCATCGAGGAAGGGCGACGGGGCCTCCTCGATGACTTTCTGGTTGCGGCGCTGGATCGAACATTCGCGCTCGCCGAGGTAGAGAATGGTGCCGTGCTTGTCGCCCAGCACCTGAATCTCGATATGGCGCGGCTGGGTGACGAATTTCTCGATGAAGATCCGGTCGTCGCCGAAGGAGGATTTCGCCTCGTTCTTCGACGACTGGAAGCCCTCGCGCGCCTCGGCATCGTTCCACGCGATGCGCATGCCCTTGCCGCCACCGCCGGCGGAGGCCTTGATCATCACCGGATAGCCGATCTGGGAGGCGATGCGCACCGCCTCATCGGCATCCTCTATGAGCCCCATATGGCCGGGCACGGTGGAAACGCCCGCTTCCGCCGCCAGCTTCTTGGAGGTGATCTTGTCGCCCATCGCCTCGATGGCTTTCACCGGCGGGCCGATGAAGGCGACGCCTTCCTGCTCCAGCGCCTCGGCGAAAGCCGCGTTTTCCGACAGGAAGCCATAGCCGGGGTGGACGGCATCAGCGCCTGTCTTGCGGATGGCTTCGAGGATTTTGTCGATGACGATGTAGGACTGCGACGAGGGCGCGGGACCTATATGCACCGCCTCATCGGCCTGACGCACGTGCAGCGCATCGCGGTCGGCGTCCGAATAGACGGCGACGGTTTTGATACCCAGCTTCTTCGCGGTGCGGATGACCCGACAGGCGATTTCGCCGCGATTGGCAATGAGGATCTTCTTGAACATCAGCCCGTCTCCAGTCCCCAAATCAGTCTTTGAATTTCTTCTCGTAAGGCATCGTCAGAAGTGCGGAAGCGGTGACCACGCCGCCGAACACGAAGGCGAAAGGCGCAACCAGCAGCAATATCGGGATGACCGGATTTGCCGCCCGGTCTATGCGTGCGCCGATGCCGCCAATGTCGAGCCAGATGATGGCGATGGCCGTCAGCGCCCCGATCAGCGCGCCAAGCGCTGCGTTCAGCGCCATGAAGCGCAGCATCTGCCAGTGGTCCTTTCGGGCCGCCTCCGGCGTCAGCTTCGGCTTGTTCATCGCTCCTCCGGCCCCGCTCTCACAGAGGCATCGTGTCATGCTTGCGCCACGGACCTTCCACGCGCTTGTTGCGCAGTGCTGCAAAGGCACGCGCGATGCGGCGGCGCGAGGAATGCGGCATGATCACCTCGTCGATGAAGCCGCGCTCGGCTGCGACGAACGGATTGGCGAAACGCTCTTCATATTCGGCCGTGCGCGCGGAGATCTTTTCCGCATCGCCCAGTTCCGAGCGGTAGAGGATCTCGGTCGCGCCCTTGGCGCCCATCACCGCGATCTCGGCCGTCGGCCAGGCATAGTTGATGTCGGCGCCGATGTGCTTGGAGGCCATGACGTCATAGGCCCCGCCATAAGCCTTGCGGGTGATCAGCGTCACCATCGGCACGGTCGCCTGCGCATAGGCGAACAGAAGCTTCGCGCCATGCTTGATGACGCCGCCATATTCCTGCGCCGTGCCGGGCAGGAAGCCGGGCACGTCCACCAGCGTCAGGAGCGGGATGTTGAAGGCGTCGCAGAAGCGCACGAAGCGCGCGGCCTTGCGCGAGGAATCGATGTCGAGGCAGCCGGCCAGCACCATGGGCTGGTTGGCGACAACGCCCACCGTCTGCCCCTCGATGCGCATCAGGCAGGTGATGATGTTCTTCGCGAACGCTTCCTGAACCTCGAAGAAGTCGCCCTCGTCGGCAATCGCCGCGATCAGCTCCTTCATGTCGTAGGGCTTGTTGGCCGAATCCGGCACCAGCGTGTCGAGCTTCATGTCGACGCGCGCCGGATCGTCATGGAAGGGTCGGACCGGCGGCTTCTCGCGGCTGTTGAGCGGCAGGTAGTCGAACAGCTTGCGCACGCCCTCCAGCGCCTCGACATCGTTCTCGAACGCGCCGTCGGCCACGGAGGATTTCTGCGTGTGCGTTCGCGCGCCGCCCAGTTCCTCGGCCGTCACGATCTCGTTGGTAACGGTCTTCACCACGTCCGGCCCTGTGACGAACATGTAGGACGAGTCGCGCACCATGAAGATGAAATCGGTCATCGCCGGCGAGTAGACCGCGCCTCCAGCGCAGGGGCCCATGATCACCGAAATCTGTGGCACCACGCCCGACGCGTCGACATTGCGCTTGAACACGTCGGCATAGCCGGCGAGCGATGCAACACCTTCCTGAATGCGCGCGCCGCCGGAATCGTTGAGGCCGATCACCGGCGCGCCGTTCTTCACGGCCATGTCCATGATCTTGCAGATCTTCTGCGCATGGGTTTCCGACAGCGAACCGCCGAGCACGGTGAAATCCTGCGAAAACACATAGACCAGCCGGCCGTTGATGGTTCCCCAGCCGGTCACCACGCCGTCGCCCGCCACCTTCTGGCTCGCCATGCCGAAATCGGTGGCGCGGTGGGTGACATACATGTCGAACTCCTCGAAGGAGCCCTCGTCCAGCAGAACCTCGACGCGCTCGCGCGCCGTCAGCTTGCCCTTGGCGTGCTGGGCATCGATGCGCCGCTGGCCGCCGCCAAGACGGGCTTCGGCGCGGCGCGCCTCCAGTTGCTCGAGAACGTTGCGCATCAGTGGCCCTCCCCAAAGCTGCGGAGAACAGGCACGAAAAGCGGTGTCGGCATGGTCTCTCCCTCGCCGGCAGCCTGAGCCGGCTTTGTTTCCATTCCGATAGAGCCAGGCGCTCCCCAAGAAAATGCTGGAACGGGTGGATTTGCATAGTATAGAATTTTGCAAATTGCGAATTGTGAAAATGCGAACATGTCAACAGGCAAGCTCTATATCGGCCGCAAGGTACGCGAATCCCGCCTCGCCCACGGCCACACGCAAGCCGCCTTCGCCGAACGGCTGGGCATCTCGACCAGCTATCTGAACCAGATCGAGAACAATCAGCGCCCGGTTTCGGCCACGGTGCTGCTGGCGCTGGCCGAGAAATTCCAGATCGAGATGTCGGAGCTTTCGGCCGGCAGCAGCGACCGGCTTTTATCCGCGCTTTCCGAAGCACTGGCCGATCCGCTGTTTGAAAACTATTCGCCCGGCATGCAGGAACTCAAGCTTGTGGTGCAGAATGCGCCGGGCCTCGCCCACGCGCTGGTGGCCTGCCATCAGGCCTATCGCCGCAACAGCGAACAGCTTGCCGGTTTCGACCAGATGTCGCGCACCAGCGGACTGGCCGACCCCACGCCTTACGAGGAAGTGCGCGACTTCTTCCATTTCATGGACAACTACATCCACGAGATTGACATGGCCGGCGAGAAGCTGGCCCACTCAATCGGCATTCCGGAGGCGGAAACGGGTGCGGCACTCGCCGCCCATCTGGAAATGCGCCACGGCGTGCGCATCCTCAAGGCGGCGGAAGGCGAGGAAGTCCTGCGCCGCTACGATCCCGCTTCCAGGCTTCTCTACCTGAACGCCTATTCGCCCGCGTCAACGCGCCATTTCCAGATGGCCTACCAGATTGCCTCGCTGGAACTGAAGACGGAGATCGACACCATCGCGCGCCGCGCCGAATTCCGCTCACCGGAATCAGTCGAAATCTGCCGCATCGGCCTGCGCAACTATTTCGCCGGGGCCGTCACCCTGCCCTACCAGAGCTTTGTCACCGCCGCGCGCGAGTTGCGCCACGATCTGGAACTGCTGGCCGCCCGCTTCGGCGCGAGCCTCGAACAGGTGGCGCACCGCCTTTCCACGCTGCAACGCCCCGGCATGAAAGGCGTGCCCGTCTTCTTCGCCCGCTTCGACCGGGCCGGCAACATCACCAAGCGCCACAGCGCCGCCAAGCTTCAATTCGCCCGCTTTGGCGCCGCCTGCCCCTTGTGGAACGTGCACCAGTCCTTCGAGCTGCCCGGCCGCATCATCAGGCAACTGGCCGAGACGCCGGACGGCGTGCGTTATCTGTGCGTGGCGACCGAAATCGCCAAGTCCGGCGGCGGCTTCAACGCGTCGCGAAGGCGCTACGCCATCGCGCTCGGCTGCGAGGTCGCTTATGCCGGCGACTTTGTCTATGCGGACGGCCTCGATCTGAACAACCGTGCCGCTTTCGATCCGATCGGCATTTCCTGCCGCATCTGCGAGCGCGCCAGTTGCGACCAGCGCGCCAGCCCGCCCTTCAAACGGCGCCTGCACGTCGATCACGATCTGCGCTCACCAGTGCCGTACCGGCTGGAATGACGAAGTTCCCCAGGCGACGTTAAGCGGCCTCGTCAGGCGGTGCATTAGACACCCCGGCAAGCGATTTTCCGACGTTCCCGGACGGTATGAATCCGCAAATGAAGGCCTTGCGAGTCGCAGCGAGGACTCCGAAGCGACTTTTTGTCAATTCCCATTTGATGTGGGATTCAACTGGGGGTAGATTAACCACGAATCAGTCGATCCTGCGGGGGCGGGGCGAGCAATCTGAAGTCTGAAGCAGCGGGCGAAATGCCTGCCGCAAGGCGCGATGGCCTTCGCGTCCCCCGACGGAGTCGCCCGGTCGGGCATTGCCGGTGCCCAGTGCGTTCCCGGCAGCATGTGTTCCCAAATTCCGGCGTCCAACGTGATTGTGATGCGTATCCGCCCGCCGTGTTTCCTCCACGGCGAACGACCGATTCTGGCCAGAAGACTGTCATGAACAAAGCCGTTGCATCTTCGGAAGCCGACACGCTGAAAGGCCGCCTCACCTCGCGCGGGGAACTGACCGGTTTCCTCATGAATGCCGCCGCCAATACCGGCGCTGACAGCTACATGCTTGTAGCGATTTCCCATGGCGAAGCGCGCAATCAGGCCCGCATCGTCGCCTCGAACTGGAAATTCGACGTCATCGAACTGATCGGCCGGCAGCTTATTGCCACGCTGGCGCAGGGACCATGGACCGCAACGCCCGGAATGCGCCCTTCGGCCCTGATTTCTGCCGCGGCGCCCGGAACCGGCGCATTGATCAACGGCGAAGAGGCAAAGCTGCTCACCGTTCTCGGCCATGCGGAAATCTATTCGCTGACCCTCAATGTGGGCAGCCAGCGCCTTTTCATCCTGTTTTCCTCCGAGCAGCCGGGGCAGATCGATCTGGCCGCGCTGGCGCGCACCCAGATGGAATGCTGCTATGCACTGTCGCGCGCGGCCCATCTCGTGACCGGCGACACGGCACAGGACCCTCTCTCCGACCGCGAGCGGGAATGCCTGTTCTGGGTTTCGGAAGGCAAGACGACGGATGAAGTCGCAGTTATTCTTGGCGTGTCGTCCAACACGGTCAACAGCTACATCACCCACGCAATTCAGAAATTCTCGGCCAGCAACCGGGCGATGGCGATCGCAACCGCGATCAGGAGCGGCATCATTTGATCCACGCAGCCCTTACACCGATCGACGCAACCCCTGTTAACGACCAGCCCGGGCGTCAGGCAATCGTCTGGCCGCAGGGTGGCGAGCATGCGCTGACGATTTCCGATGCCGTGCGGCGCTGCCGATGGATGGCACAGGAGATCAACGCCACCTCATTCGCGGTCTTTCTCGCCCCGCTCATGCAGGAGCGGGCAAAGCTGGTTCCCTGCCTCGATTCCGATCATCCGGGCGCCGGTTTCGCGAAGAGCGTAACCGGCAATATCGAGCATCTGGTGCGCCATGTCCGCACCTCGACGGAGCCCTTGTGGTGGAGCGAAGGACCGCAAAGCCCGGCCGCGGAACGTCTCGGCGCGCTTTGCTGGGTTACGCAGATCGAACCGATCATAGCCGGCACCTCCGGCATTGCCTTCCCCGTCCACGCCGAGCGGAACCAGTGTGGGCTGGTGGTGTTTGCCGGCCCCTGCACGAATATCGATCAGAACCTGCTGTTCGAAGTTCACAGCAAATGCTTTTCGCTGTTTTCGGAAGTCACCCGCCTGCGCCCCGCTTCCGCCAGCCTGACCCGGGCAATGACACGCCGCGAGCTGGAATGCCTGAAGCTCACCGCCAACGGCTATACGAGCGAGGAAATCGCCCGCATTCTCAAGCTTTCGGTGCACACCACCAATCAGTATCTCACGCAGTCGGCGCAGAAGCTGAATGCCGTCAGCCGCACGCAGGCAGTGGCCAAGGCCCTCAGGCTCGGCCTTATCGAATAGATCGGCCTTCTTCTGCATCGAGCGCAAGCGCGGGTCTGATACGCGCCTGCTCCACCGCCTTGCGCAGCATTTCCGTGTTGATCTGCGGATCCTCCGCCGCTGTCTCGAACGCGACGTAGTTGACCACTACGGAAGCGTGGTTTTCTTCAAGCGTGAGCTGGAAATACACGGTCACCCCGGCCGGCCTGAGCTCCAGATCGAGCACGATGCGCGGACTGCCGCCCCAGTCGACAAAGGCCTCGCCGCCGTGGCCGAGCCTGAGCGTTCCGGGCATGAAGTAGAGTTCGGCAGCCGAATCCACGAGATCGGAGACGCAGCCAAACTGTTCCAGCCGGATAAAGGCGATGTAGTCGGCGACATCAACGAGGCGCAGTTCGCCGACGACCTGCTGGATCGCTCTGGCGACGATGCTTTCGCGGGTTTCTGCGTGCGGCTGCCTGATCATGTCACCTGCCGGGGTCTGGCCTTGTTGGAATAGACGATCCGCACCAGTTCGGCGACGGCCTGATAGAATTGCTGCGGGATCACGCTATCCACTGAAACTTGCTTGTACATGGAGCGGGCGAGCGCAACGTCCTCAAACACGGGAATACCGTTGGCTTCGGCCAGTTCGCGGATCTTCAGCGCAACCAGATCCTGCCCCTTGGCCAGAACCAGAGGAGCGGAATCCTCCTCGCGCACATATTTCAGCGCAATGGCGTAGTGGGTCGGGTTGGCGATGATCAGCGTGGCGCGCGGCACGGCCGCCATCATGCGCCGCCGCGCCCGGTCGCGCGCCACCGAGCGGATGCGCGACTTCACGATCGGATCGCCTTCGGACTGCTTCAGTTCGTCCTTGACCTCCTGACGCGTCATGCGCAGATCCTGCTTCCAGTGGAAGCGCTGCCAGATGAAGTCGGCGGCAGCGATCGCCCCCATCACGAAAACGATGGCGATCAGAATATCGACGGCAAAGCCGCGGATCACCGAGGCGAACTCGACAGGATTGGTGAGCATGCCGGACAAGATCCGGCTGACGCTGTCGGAGAGCACGATCACAAGAACCAGAATGGCAAAGCCCACCTTGGCGACCGACTTGAGGAACTCCACGAAGCCCTGCACGCCGAACATCCGCTTCCAGCCCTGCACGAGCGAAATGCGCGAGGCTTGCGGCCGGATACGCTCGCCCACGAAGCGCGGCATGTTCTGGCCGACGGAAGCGACGATGCCCGCCACGACAAGCAGCACCAGAAGTGCGGCCACCGCACGGCCGATTTCCATCATCACGGAGCGATAGAGCTCGATGACATCCGTTTCCGTGGCCAGCGGCCAGGCATCCGGCTTTTCCAGAAACATGGACAGGAACATGCCCAGTTCCATCGCCGCATCGCGCGCATAGAACACGGTAAAGGCAAGGATCGCGACAAAGGATGCGAAGATCGCCGTTTCCTTTGAGTGGGGCAGCTTGCCCTTTTCGATGGTGTCGCGGATCTTCTTTTCGGTCGCTTCCTCGGTTTTGGAATCCTTGTCGACGCCCTCGGCCATGGTTCAGCCAGTCATGTCTCTTCGCCGGGGATCTGTGCTGCCGGAAGCTCGAAAGCCCCTTCGCGGGACAGACGCACCGTGGCCGAAGCAATCGTCTTGCGCGCCTGCATGATGTCGGCCAGCGGGATCCCTTCTGAACCCATTGAAAGCTCGGATTCGATCATGCGCCGGGTGCGTGCGCCGATCGACGAAAGAACCGCCTCGGTCAGCTCTTCCGGCGCGCCGCGCAGAGCCAGCGTCACCACGTCGCTCGACAATCCGTCGAAAACCAGAACCCGCGCCTTCTGGGTGAGCAGGTGCATGTCATCGAATGAGAACACTCGTGCCTTCACGCCCGCGAGATCGGGCGTGCCTGCCGCTTCCAGATCCTGGATCACCTCGTCGAGCTGGGCTTTGTCCATCTCGTTGAGCACGCTGGCAAGCCGTGCCTGCCCGGTCGACGTGTCCTTGCCGGACATGCCGTCGAGCAGCCGGGCGCGTATCTGGTTCTCTACGATCCGCATCGCCGCCTGCGGGGCGCTGGCCATGGTGACCATGCGCTTCATGATCTCCGAGCGCAGCGGCTTTTCCAGTGTCAGCAGAACCTGCGCGGCGAGCGGCGACGACAATCGCGACAGCACCAGAGCGCCCGTCTGTGGATGTTCGCCCGCAAGGAAGGCGCCGATGCGCGCGGCATCGAGTTTCTCCACCTGTGGCCAGACCGGCAGAGGTCCGGCAGGCTTGTTCTCCTGCCTGCCTTCCATGATGGCGCTCACCTCTTCGGGCGACAGCGTCTCGTTGAGCAGCGTGTCCATCTGGTCGCCCGAGTCGAGCAGGCCGGCCCCTTCGGTGAATTCCGCCTCGAACTCGGCCACGATTTTTTCGAGGTCGGCCTGCGGGATGGTGCGCAGAAGGCGCGCTGCATCGATCAGCGACTTCAGCTCTTCCTGCTTGAAGAATTTCAGCAGTTTTCCGGCGGCAGGCTTGCCCATGGCGACGAGTATGGCCGCCGCCTTCTGGGGCCGGGTCAGCGTCAGCGACATCGTCATGCGGTCCCTTCCTGCCTGCTATCGGCGCGATGCCCCATGCCCGTCCTCACGAGCCCTTTGTGGTGACGATTTCGGTCAGGCGGATGGCGAAACGCGAGGAGTCGTTTTCCAGAACGGTGATCTCACCACGTGCGATGCGGCGACCGTTGACCACCAGATCGATCGGCTCACCGATGCGTCGGTCCAGGGCCACCGTGGAACCCTTCTGCAGCGTCATCAGCTCGGACACGGACATTTCGGTGCTGCCAAGCACGATCTGCACCTCCACCGGAATGTCCATGATGACACTGCTGGCAGCAGCGGCCGTGGAAGAGGCCGCCTGCGGTTCCTGCTCCTCCTGCTGAAGCACGCCGCGCAGTTCCTCGATGGCGCGGTCGAGCTGCTCGTCCTGACCGGGATTCTGGCCGTGGTTCAGGGCTTCTGCATTGGCCTTCGTCATACTCATAGTCTCCTGCTGCCCGCGCGGATCACTCCTGCACGAGCCCATCCATGAAATCCTGCGCCTCGTCGTGAGGCCGCTTGATGCGCACCGTGTAATTGTTCCCGAGCTTGCCGAACTCGCATACGAACAGGGTGCGGTCGCGGGTGGCGAGGCGGGCCTGCGTCTGCGCCATATCGCCAAGCTCGATGACATCGCCGACACGCCATCCCGCAAGCTGGCCGAGCGTCAGGCGCGCCAGAGGCATCGTCGCCTCCAGCGAAATGGTCGAGCGCTTCACCTCCTCGGAGAAATGCGCCTGCCAGCGCGAATTGTCTTCCGCATCGACCTCGGCCGGGTTGCGCGACAACAGCACGCGCTGCGGAATGGTGATGACAACCGTGCCCCGCTCCGCCGGTGTCGACAACGCAAACACGATGCGTACGGCCGGCCCGTCGCGCAGCACCCGCCGGCTCGCTTCCAGCCCCGTCACGGCGCGCGGAACCGGCAGCTTCAGTTCCAGCGAACGCCGTCCGGTGCCATTGAGAACCGTGGCCAGTTCCTGAAAAACCAGCGTCGCCACGTCGATTTCGACCGGGGAAAAATCCCTGTCGATCGTCGCCACCGGCTGCTCGGGATCGCCGCCGAACAGGGTGCAGACCAGAACCGAAACAGCCACCGCATCCATCACCATGGTCATGGCATCGGAGGAAATCGTCGATGCCACGGTCGTCATGGCATAGCAGGAGCCTGATACCGCCCGCGCTTCCGCCACCCGCGCCACTTCTACCGATTGCAGGTCGACCGTCACCGGCGCGCCGATTTCCTCGGCCAGCCGCTTCATGACGAAGGGCAGCGCGCGCTCGGCCATCGAGCGGCCTGCGCCGATGACCTGCCCGGCGTCGCCGCTGTCGCCGAGCAGCCGCTCAAGGATCAGCGAACGGGTGCCGGCCGGGCTTGCCGGACTGCTCATGATGCCGTCTCGCTCGGAAAGCTGTTCATCAGGCTGCCTTCTTCTCGGCAATGACAGCATTCATGGTGCTCTGCTCCACCGCATCGATGGAGGGACGGTCGTAGGAAGAAATCGTCTTGCGGCCGAACTCGATCGCCACCTGCGGCAGCGAGCCGTTCATGTAGGCCAGAAGCGTCTGCTTGACGATGATGTAGAGGCGGTTCTGCTTCTCGCGCACGACCTTGATCTTGGAGGCCACGGGGCCGACCACGGCATAGGAGAGGAAGATGCCGAGGAAGGTTCCCACCAGCGCCGCGCCGATCAGCCCGCCCAGAATCTCGGGCGACTGGTCGAGCGCGCCCATCGCCTTCACCACGCCCAGAACGGCCGCGACGATGCCCAGCGCCGGCAGCGCATCGCCCACCGCCACCATGGAGTGATAGGCCTTGAGCTTGTCGGCGCGGATCGTCTGGATTTCCTCGTCCATCAGCGCTTCGATTTCGTAGGAGCGCGCATTGCCGATGATGATGATGCGGCAGTAGTCGCAGATGAAGTTGGTGAGATCCTTGTTCTTCAGAACGGTGGGAAATGCCTGGAAGATCGCCGATTCTTCCGGGTTGTCGATATGAGCCTCGACCTCGCTGCGCGACTTCGAGCGCAGCTCGCGCATCAGGCTGTGCAGAACGCCCAGCGTCTCCAGATATTCGCGCTCGCTCGGCACCGACTGCCGGATGGCTTCCATGATGGCGCGGCCGGTGTCCTTGACCGTCTTCATGGGATTGGCGACGAGAAACGCACCGAGCGCAGCACCGCCGATGATGACCAGCTCCCACGGCTGCATGAGCACATGGAGATGACCGCCCATGGCCATGAAGCCGCCCAGAACGCAGCCGAGCGTGACCACAAATCCGATCAGAATGCCCACGGTTCGTCCTTCCGCTTCTCACATCAGGCACACTGATTAGCGCGCGTGCCTTGTGTGAGGCTTGAATCCGTGACGCACGGGCTGTCAGACCGGCGAAAAAGCCGATTCAGCTTCGCGCAAGGAAGTGCGCCTACTCTTCATGCCATGCAGCTTCGGCCGGAGGCATGTCGTGTTGAGCACTTTCGTCAGTTACAAGCTGATTGCGCGGGACATCCCGAAGGCGATCGACCGCATCGAGCGTCAGCCGACGGTCGACCGCGAAACGAAATATTATCTTGAAAACATCGGCAAGGTCAGCTCGATCGACGAGTTCGTGAAGGACGACCGGCTGTTCAAATATGCCATGAAGGCGTTCGGTCTTCAGGACATGAGCTACGCCCGCGCCTTCATGGTCAAGGCGCTGAAGGAAGGCGTCACCGATCCCGACAGCTTCGCCAACAAGCTGACCGACAAGCGCTACGCAGAATTCGTCTCGACCTTCAACTTCGCCAAGCACGGCGATGCAGCGATGATCTACAACAAGGCGCAGCAGGCAACGACCGGTAACTATGCCATTCAGGCCAGCATCGACAGCGTCGATCCGGAGATCGTCCAGGCCGAGACCGACTACTACATGAGCAAGATCGCGGACGTGAAGTCGATCGATGATCTCTTCGCCGATGCAAGGCTTTATGACTATGCCCTGCGCGCCTATGCGCTCGATCCCGAAACCGAGAGCCCGGAAACCATCCGCAAGGTGCTGGAAGGCGGCGCGTCCGATCCGGCGAGCTTTGCCAACACCATGGAAGACAAGCGTTACGCTGCCCTTGCCAGCGCGTTCGATTTCGCCGGCTTGGGTGAAAAGGCCACCACATGGGTGCCAACGCAGGAGAATGTCGTCGACAAATATCTGCGCCAGACGCTGGAGGAAGACGCCGGCAACAGCAATGAGGGCGTGCGGCTGGCGCTCTATTTCCAGCGCAAGGCCGGCGACATCACCGACTGGTATCAGGTGCTGGCCGACAAGGCGCTGGCAAGCGTGGTGCGCACGGCTTTCGGCCTGCCGGAATCCTTCGCCAAGGCCGATATCGATCGGCAGGTGAAGCTGTTCGAGTCCAGAATGAACATCGAGGACTTCGCCAACCCGGCCAAGCTGGAGAAGTTCCTCACCCGCTTCACCAGCCTGCACGACGCCGCCAACCCCTCCACCGCGGTCAGTGCCGCCAGCATCCTGTTCGCCCAGCCGGCGACCATCGGCGTCTCGACCGACCTGCTGATGGCGATGCAACAGCTGAAGTCGAGATAGAACGCCATGCAGGACAGCCTCTATGTCGCCCTTTCCTCGCAGGTTGCGCTGGAGCGGCGGCTCAACACCATCGCCGACAATGTCGCCAATGCCTCCACCGTCGGCTTCCGCGCCAGCGGGGTGAAGTTCGAGGATGTCGTTTCCGGCACCGGTCCCCGGTCTGTCTCCTTTGCATCCTCCGGCACCACCTTCATGTCCACGTCCAATGGCAGCAAGGTGGAGACCGGCAATCCGCTGGATTTCGCCATTCAGGGCGATGCCTGGTTCGGCATCGCAACGCCGGCCGGCACGGTGATGACCCGCGACGGACGCTTCACCCTTGCCAATTCCGGTGCGCTGGTCACGGTGGAAGGCCATCCGGTGCTCGATGCCGGTGGCGCGCCCATCCAGCTCGATCCCAACGATGGGCCGCCCGAAGCCGGTGCCGACGGCACCCTCACGCAGGATGGACGCCTCGTGGCAGCGCTTGGCCTGTTTGCCTTCGAGCCGGGGGCCGATTTCCAGCGTGTCGGAAATTCCGGCATCCTCGCACATACTGCACCGCAGCCCATCGTCGACAGACAGGATGTGGGCGTGGCGCAGGGCTTCGTGGAACAGTCGAACGTCAACCCCATGCTGGAAATGATGCGTCTCATTCAGGTGCAGCGCGCCTTTGAGAACATGTCGGCCATGATCCGCGAGGCGGGCAGTTCCGTCGACGAGGCGATCAAGGCCCTCGGTCCCAAGTAGCGGCCACCGAATATGAGGCAGGACCATGCACTCGTCAGGCTTTCCGAACGTGGCCCCTCGCCCGTCAACAAGCTGGCATTGCTCGAACACATCTGGAAACGCTTTGAAGAGCCGTCGGAACTGATCCGCCATGGCGGGCGCATCAGCGAGGTTTCCTCCACTCATTACAAGGTCGGCGGCCTGAGCGAACTGGCCCGGCTCGGCGATCTGGTGGAACATCGTGGCCGGAAAGGTGGTTCACTGGGCGAGGTCGTCCACATCGCGCGCGGCGAGGTGGTGGTGGCCCCCTTCGAGCGCAACGCGGATGCCGGCATCGGCGACGCAGTGTTCCGGCGCGGGCCGCTCGCCATCGTACCCGACCCGTCGTGGCGCGGACGCGCGATCGACGCTCTCGCCCGCCCCATCGATGCCGGCGCACCCCTGTTGCGCGGGTCCGAAGACGCCGGCGGCCCCGAACGCACTCCGGGTGCGATGGAGCGCCAGCGCGTCGGCACCGGCTTCCACACCGGCGTGCGCGTCATCGACATTTTCACCCCGCTCTGCTTCGGCCAGCGCCTCGGCGTTTTCGCCGGTTCCGGCGTCGGCAAGTCCACCCTGCTCGCCATGCTGGCCGGCGCGGATGCCTTCGACACCGTGGTCGTCGCCCTTATCGGCGAGCGCGGGCGCGAGGTGCGTGAATTCCTTGAGGACACGCTGGGCGCCACGAACATGGCCAAGACCGTGGCGGTCGTAGCCACCAGCGACGAAAGCGCCATGATGCGCCGCCGCGCGCCGGACACGGCCATGCGCGTGGCCGAATATTTCCGCGATCGCGGCGACCGGGTGCTTCTGATTCTGGATTCGATCACCCGTTTCGCCCATGCCTTGCGTGAGGTTGCAACCGGCACCGGCGAGCCGCCCGTGGCGCGCGGCTATCCCGCCTCCGTGTTCACCGAACTGCCCCGGCTTCTGGAGCGCGCCGGTCCGGGCGCCGAGGGCGCAGGCTCCATCACCGCCATCATCTCGGTGCTGGTCGACGGTGACGATCACAACGACCCCATTGCCGATTCCGTGCGCGGCATTCTCGATGGCCATGTCGTGCTCGACCGCGCCATCGCCGAACAGGGCCGGCTGCCCTCCGTCGATCCGCTGGCCTCGATCTCGCGGCTTGCCGGACGGGCATGGACGCCCGAGCAGCGCGTGCTGGTGACGCAGCTGAAGGCGATGATCGCCCGCTTCGAGGACACCCGCGACATCCGCCTGCTGGGTGCCTATCAGGCCGGCGCCGATCCGGAACTGGACCTCGCCGTCACGCAGGTGCCGGTGATCTACGAGGCGCTGCGGCAATCGCCCTCCGATCCGGCCAGCGCCGATGCCTTCTCCGATCTGGCGCGCCATCTGAGAGGCAGCCATGCCCAGTGAGCGCCAGCGCACCGAAGCCCTGCTGCAAAACCTGCTGGCCAAAGCAAGGGCCGAGGAGGAAGCGGAAGCCAGCCGCGCCTCACTGCTTAACGGCCTGTTCTCACGGCGCAGGAAACCGGCCGAAGCGCCTGTCAAAATCCCCGAGAGCTGGCCTGCTCCGCCACCCGCAGCCTTTCCCAGAATCGAGCGGCCCGACCGGCGCGGCGACCTCATCATCGCCGCGCTGGGCGCTGCGCTCGGCCTGACCTGCGCGCTGTTTCCCTGGTACATTTTCTTCAATCAGGAACAGTTTGGCGTCCGGGCCATGAGGCTTGGCGGACAGGGCAGCAATTCCGGCAGGCTGGTCGCCGACGCCGACCCCGTTGTGCCCCTGCGCGACATCGTTGAACTGCCCGGCGATATCGACATGTTTAGCACTGCCACCATCGCCTCCGATGCCATCGCGGACCCGCCCGGCCCTGATGAGCAGCCATTTCCGGGCGCAGCCACCGAGTTCCGGCTGGTCCACGTCGCCAACGGGCGGGCCATGATCGAGGACGATGCCGGCCTGTGGGTGGTGCAGGCCGGCTCCCGGCTTCCGGATTCCAGCCGCGTCGCTTCCATTGAAAACCGGAGTGGCAAATGGGTCCTGCTGACCAGCAGGGACCAGGTGATCGAGCTTTCCAACTGACCGCCGGGCGCAAGGCCCGCGCAAGACTGGATGCTTACCATGGGCAAGAATACCGGAGAGCCCCATGGAGCCCGTCAACCTGTTCGATCTCGCCACGAGGCAGTCGCAATGGCTGGCCGTGCGTCAGACCGCAATCGCCGGCAACATCGCCAACGTCAACACGCCGGGCTATCTGGCGCGTGACGTCGAGCCATTTGAGAAGGTTCTGGACCGGACCGGCATGACGCTGGGCTCGACCCAGCCCGGCCATATGGGCTTTGGCGCGACTGAAGCTTCCTTCCGCACGCAGGCGCAGGAATACAACGGCGCGCTCCTGCCCTCGAAGAACACCGTCGTCGTCGAAAACGAGCTGATGAAAGCCGGTGAGGTGCGCCGCGCCTTTGAAATGAACACGGCGATCGTCAAGGCCTTCCACGGCATGCTCCTGTCCGTCTCGAAAGGTTGACGAACATGGACGCTCTTACCGCCACCCTCAGGATCGCCGCATCGGGTCTCGGTGCCCAGTCGGAGCGTCTGCGCGTGGTTTCGGAAAACCTCGCCAACGCCCAGTCGACCGGCAATTTTCCCGGTGCCGATCCCTATCAGCGCAAGACCGTCACCTTCGTTTCGGAACTGGACCGCGTATCCGGCGGATCGCTGGTCGACGTCGGCGCGATCGACCGCGACCCGAGCGCTTTCCGGCTGGAATTCGAGCCCGGCAACATAGCTGCCGACGAGAACGGCTACGTCAAGCTGCCGAACGTTAACGTGCTGATCGAAATGGCCGACATGACGGAAGCCAACCGCTCCTATGAGGCCAATCTTCAGGTCATCCGTCAGGCCCGCGACCTGATCTCCATGACCATCGACCTGATGAGGACACCGTGATGATCGGTCCTGTCGGGGCGCTTCGCCTCACGCCCGCACTTACCTCCGAAACATCCGCGACCTCGCTTTCGCAGTCCGGCACAACCGCCGGCGCTTCCTTCGCCGATGCGCTGGCAAAGGCGGCGTCGAGTTCCGTGGGCAAGCTCGAAAACGCCGAAGCACTGTCGGTCGAGGCACTGAAGGGCAATGCCGACACGCGTCAGGTGGTGGATGCGGTGATGAGCGCCCAGCAGACGCTGCAGGCCGCCGTAGCCATCCGCGACAAGATCGTCAGCGCCTATCTCGAAGTCAGCCGGATGAGCATCTAGGAGCCGCACCGTGAAAGCACTCGCCATCGCCGCCACCGGCATGAACGCCCAGCAGACCAATCTGGAAGTCATCGCCAACAACATCGCCAACATCAACACCACCGGCTACAAGCGCGCCCGCGCCGAGTTCTCCGACCTGCTCTATCAGGTCGACCGCGCGCCCGGCGTGCCGAACCGCGCCAACGCTTCGATCGTGCCGGAAGGCGTGTCTATCGGCCTCGGCGTCAAGACGGCTGCGGTACGCAATGTTCACATACAGGGGCCGCTCACCAGTACCGGCAACAATTTCGACCTCGCGCTCGTCGGCAAGGGCTGGTTCCAGATCGAAGGCAGCGACGGCGGCACGCTCTACACCCGCGCCGGCGCCTTCAACACCAATGGCGAGGGACAGCTCGTGACGCTGGACGGCGCCGCGGTCATCCCGGCCATCAACGTGCCTTCGGATGCGGTCGAGATCATCGTTAACAAGACCGGACAGGTCTTCGCCCGGTTCGAGGATGCGGCCGCCCTGCAGGAACTCGGCCAGCTCCAGATCGCCAATTTCGCCAATGAAGCCGGTCTGGCGCCGCTTGGTGAAAACCTCTTTCAGGAAACCCCCGCTTCGGGGCAGGCCATCACCGGCGTTCCCGGCGATCCGGGCTTCGCCACCATCGAACAGGGCCATCTGGAAAGCTCGAACGTCGATCCGGTCAAGGAAATCACGGAACTGATCTCGGCGCAGCGCGCCTATGAGATGAACTCCAAGGTCATTCAGGCGGCCGACGAAATGGCCTCGACCGTTTCGAAGAACCTCAGGTAAGCTGCCATGCCTGCCACGCGCTCATCCTCGTCTGCCCTTCGCCGCACCATCATCGCCGCCGCCATGGCGACGGCGGCCTGCGTGCCTGCTTGGACGGCGGCACGGGCGCAGGAGGTCGTGCTGATCCCGAACCGCGTGATCTATCCGGGCGAGACGATCAGCGCCGGCACCCTGAAAGAGGTGACGCTGGTTCCGGGCAAGGTGAAGCCCGCCGCCGTTGCCACCACGCTTCCCGAGCTCGATGGCAAGGTCGCCCGCCGCACCCTGCTGCCCGGTCGCTACATTCCCGTCTCCGCGGTGCGCTCCGCCTGGATGCTTGAGCAAGGGGCGACGGTTCAGGTGAGCTTCGTCGCGGGCGGGCTCACCATTTCGATTGCCGCCGTGACCCTGCAACCCGGTTCGCCCGGCGATGTGGTGAAGGTGCGCAACATCGACAGCGGCAAGGTGCTGACCGGCACGGTCATGGAAGACGGCAGCGTCAGGGTGGACGCATGAAGCGCGCCGTCATCCTTGCCCTGGCAGTGTTGATGCCGTTGCAGCCGCTGATGGCCGACGGGCTGACGCGGGAGCAAAAACGCGCCATCGCCGCCCAGAAAGGCGGGCCGATAGACGACGATTACGATCCGGCCGAGACCGCCCGCATGTTTCAGGTCGCGCCCGCTCCCAGCAATCTGCCGCCGGGACAGATCGCGGCGCGCATCAAGGACGTCGCGCAATTGCAGAGCGCCCGCGACAACCAGCTCGTCGGCTACGGCCTCGTCATCGGCCTTGCCGGCTCGGGCGACACGCTGCGCAACTCGCCCTTCACCGAGCAGTCGATCCGCGCCATGCTGGAAAATCTCGGCATCGCCACCGAAGGCGGCAGCGCACGCGCACGCAACGTCGCCGCCGTCATCGTCACCGCCAACATGCCGCCCTTCGTGCAGTCCGGCGCGCGCATCGATGTGACCGTCTCATCCATGGGCGACGCCACCTCGCTGGCCGGCGGCACGCTGATCATGACCCCGCTGAAAGCGGCGGATGGCGAGATCTATGCGGTCGGTCAGGGTCCGGTGATCGTCTCCGGTTTCAACGCGCAGGGGCAGGCCGAGCAGGTGACGCAGGGCGTTCCGACCGCCGGCCGCGTGCCAAACGGCGCCATCGTCGAGCGCTCGGTGGCAGCCGAATTCGGGGATCAGGCCATTCTTACCCTGCAATTGCGCAATCCCGATTTCTCGACCGCGGTGCGCATCGCCGACGCCATCAACGCCTATACGCGCCAGCGTTTCGGAGTTCGCGTCGCCGCCGAGCAGGATGCACGCACCGTCTCCATCCGCAAGCCGAAGAACATATCGGTCGCCCGCTTCTACGCGGAGATCGAAAATCTCGTCATTCAGTCCGACACCCCGGCACGCGTGGTGATAGACGAGCGCACCGGCACCATCGTCATCGGCAATCAGGTGCGCATCTCACGCGTCGCCATCAGCCACGGAACGCTGACCGTGCGCATCACCGAAGCGCCGCGCATCGTCCAGCCGGAACCCTTCTCCAAGGGTGTCACGGCAGTGGAACCGGACACCGCGATCGGCATCTTCACGCCCGATGCGCGGGTCGCCATGCTTGACGGGCCTGATCTGCAAACACTCGTTTCAGGGCTCAATCGCCTTGGTGTGAAGCCCGACGGCATCATCGCCATCCTGCAAGGCATAAAGACTGCCGGCGCCCTTCAGGCCGATCTCGTGGTGCAGTGACCATGTCCGTGATCAAACCCCGCCGTTCTCTCCTTCTCTATGCAGCGCTCGCCGCAACACTGATTGTTCCGGCGACAGCGGCGGAAATCCGTCAGGTGCTGCCGGGCGCGCCGGAGACGGTCGCACCTCAGGAACTGGAGCGTGAGGCTGCCCCATCACCCGCCGCCGCGACCGCACTGTCCCCCGCACCGACTCCTGCCCCTGACCTCGACCGGGACGCCAGCGAGGTGCAGCGCTTTTGCTCCAACATCGCCGATGCCGCGCGCGACCGCCGCTACGCGCTGCAGGCCGAAGAATTGAAGCAGTTGCAGGGCGAGGTCGACAAGCGCATCAGGGCGCTGGAAGAGAAGCGGGCCGAATATGAGACATGGCTCAAGCGCCGCGAGCTGTTTCTCGCCCGCGCTGAGGAAAGCGTCGTCTCCATCTATGCCGGCATGAAGCCCGATGCCGCCGCCGAGCGTCTCGCCATGGTCGAGACGGATCTGGCCGCAGCGATCCTGATGAAGCTGGATGCCCGCAAGGCCAGCGTCATCCTCAACGAAATGAACCAGAAGGCCGCGGCCATTCTCACCAGCGTCATGGCCAGCGCAGCACGCAGGACGGACCCCTCATGATGCGAAGGCTCGCACTCATCCTCGCTTGTTCGGCGCTGGCCGGCTGCGCCACGGACCTGCGCGAGGTCAACAAGGAACCGGCGCTGTCGCCGGTCGGTTCCGGCATCGAGGGCGGCAGCGTCTCGGTCTACCAGTATCCGGAAACGCCGGCCAAGCCGGTCAAGCGCTTCTCCTTGTGGGACGATCGCCAGAGCCGCCTGTTCACCGATCCGCGCGCGCTGCGCGCCGGCGACATTCTCACCGTCAACATCAAGATCAACGACCGCGCCCGCTTCAAGAACCAGAACGACCGCAGCCGCACCGCCAGCCGGACACTGGGTTTCGAGGCCGATGTCGGCTGGGACGGATCCTCGACCGGCGGTTCCGGCGATGGCAGCCTGAAATCGAAGACCGTCACCAATGCGGACGGCGCGACCGAACGGTCGGAGACCATTACGCTCAACGTCGCCGCCGTGGTGACGGAAGTGCTGCCCAACGGCAATCTGATGATCAAGGGATCGCAGGAAGTGCGCGTCAACGCCGAGCTGCGCGTCCTGCATATCGCCGGCATTGTGCGCCCATCCGACATCGGCGCGAAGAACACCATTTCCTACGAGCGCATTGCCGAAGCCCGCATCTCCTACGGCGGACGCGGGCGCATCTCCGAGATCCAGCAGCCGGCCTATGGCCAGCAGATCCTGGATCAGGTCCTGCCGTTCTAGGGAAAACACCATGGCGATGGCAGATACCGCACCCGCACCGACGCAGAAGGGTCCGTCGATCATCCTCCAGATCGCGATGCTGGCCGGTCTCACAGTCGCGGCGCTCGGCATCGGCTGGGGTGCGGGCGTCTATCTGAAGAGCCAGCAGCCACAGGCGCCGCAACCACCCGCCGCGCAGACGGCATCCCAGCCGGCTATCGCCACGTCCGGCCTGAAGCTGATCACGCAGGACCTGCCGCCGATCACCACCAACATGGCCGCCCCCATGGACATATGGGTGCGCATGGACGTTTCACTGCTGATCGAAAAGGAATTGCCGACAGAGACGGCCGCGATAGTCCATCAGGATCTTCTGGCCTTCATGCGCACCCTGAAGATGCATCAGGCGGAAGGCCCGAGCGGACTCCAGCACCTCAAGGCGGACCTGCGTGAGAGAGCCATGCTGCGCACCGACGGCAGGGTCCGCGACGTGCTGATCAGGACGCTCGTGTTCGAATGAAAACGCCTGTTCGAGTGAAACCTTCGGCACTTGCCGGCACAGTTCTTGTGGCCGTCGCAGGCCTGTTTGTCATGACCGGCAGCGCGCTGGCGCAGCAGATCGATCTCGGCGGCATCGGCCAGATGAGCGGCTCCACGGTCGGCACCATCATCCAGATGTTCGGCCTGATTACCGTGCTGTCGGTGGCGCCCGGCCTGCTCATCATGGTGACGAGCTTCACCCGCTTCATCATCGCTTTCTCGATCCTGCGCGCAGGCATCGGCCTGCAATCCACCCCCGCCAACCTGATCCTGATCTCGCTGTCGCTGTTCATGACCTTCTATGTCATGGCGCCCACCTTCGACCGCGCCTGGAACGAAGGTGTCCAGCCACTGATGGACAACCGGATCGAACAGGCCGAGGCGATGGGCAAGATCGCCGATCCGTTCCGAACCTTCATGCTGGAGAATGTGCGCGACAAGGATTTCGACCTGTTCGCCGACCTTGCCCGCGAGCGCGGACAGACCGTTTCGCGCGAAGAGGTCGATCTGCGCATTCTGGTGCCGGCCTTTATGATTTCCGAGATCAGGCGCGGCTTCGAGATCGGTTTCCTGATCGTGTTGCCCTTCCTCGTCATCGACCTGATCGTGGCCACCATCACTATGGCCATGGGCATGATGATGCTGCCGCCCACGGTGGTTTCCCTGCCGTTCAAGCTTCTGTTCTTCGTGCTGATCGATGGCTGGAACCTGCTTGTCGGCTCGCTGGTGCGATCGTTCAGCTGAACCGAAAAAAGCAGCACTTACCATCTGTTAACCATGTTGCTTATGCTTTTCGAAGCAACTTTCCGCCATAGTTCCGGAAATGGCGGGTGATCGCGCTTAGCAGATCATTGGCATGATGCCGTACCGTCATACCGGTCGACCCGGTATGTCAGATTTCCAGTAAAATCAGGGTATGTGTATCCATGGCCAGCATCATGACCAATTCCTCGGCTTTGACCGCGCTTCAGAGCCTGAACGCCACCAACAAGGCGCTCGAGACCACGCAGAGCCGCATTTCCACCGGCTACCGCGTCGCCACCGCTTCCGACAACGCCGCCTACTGGTCGATCGCCACCACCATGCGTTCGGACAACAAGGCCAATTCGGTCGTTCAGGACTCGCTCGGCCTCGGCGCCGGCAAGATCGACACCGCCTACACGGCCATGAACAAGGCCATCGAGGTGGTCGACAAGATCAAGGAAAAGGTCCTGCTGGCCAAGACAGCCGGCACGGAAGACCGCGCCAAGATCCAGGCCGAGATCGCCACCTACCAGGCACAGCTCAAGGACAATATCGGCGGCGCCAACTACGCCGGCTCCAACCTGCTGAAGACCGATTCCGCCGGCACTGCCACCCAGCTGAACGTCATCACCTCCTACAATCGCGATGACACCGGCGCCGTCACCACCGGCACGATCGACGTCGACTTCAGCAAAACCCGCCTGATCGACAGCAACCCGACCGCTGCCGATGCCCGCACCGGCACGCTCGACAAGGATGGAACGGCCTCGACCAAGAGCATCCTCAACCTGAGCGTTTCCGATCTGACCGGTGTCACAGGCTACACGGCCGGCGACGTCTCGACCGAGTCGGCAGCCTTCGACAACATGCTGACCGACATCGAAAAAGCTCTCAGCTCCATGTCGACCGGTGCTGCCGAACTCGGCGCCGCCAAGGCCCGCATCGACCTGCAGTCCTCCTTCGTGTCGAGCCTTTCCGACTCGATCGACAAGGGCGTTGGCCAGCTCGTCGATGCCGACATGAACAAGGAATCGACCCGTCTGCAGGCCCTTCAGGTCCAGCAGCAGCTCGGTATCCAGTCGCTGTCGATCGCCAACGGCAACTCGCAGCAGATCCTGTCGCTGTTCCGCTAAAAGCAGTCCGGCCACGGCCGGAACTCTGAAAACTGAAGGGCCGCGCTTCTTCGCAAGCGCGGCCTTTCTTTTTCTGCCACCCCACGCCGCCCGCTTTAATCGTCTGTTAACCACGAATTCGTAATTATGGTTAACCGAAAGTTTCGCCACGTGGCGAACGGAACGCCTGTTGACCGAGGGGTAGCACCAGTGTCGAGCATCATGACGAATGCATCCGCAATGACGGCTTTGCAAAGCCTGAGCGCGACGAACAAGGCTCTCGAGCAGACACAAGCCCGTATATCGACGGGCTATCGCGTCGCCGACGCCAGCGACAACGCCGCCTACTGGTCGATCGCCACCACCATGCGCTCCGACAATCAGGCCAATTCCGTGGTTCAGGATGCACTGGGCCTCGGAGCCGGCAAGGTCGACACCGCCTATACAGCAATGAATTCCGCCCATACGGTTGTCGACAAGATCAAGCAGAAGGTGCTGCTCGCGAAGGCTTCGGGCGTCGAGGAGCGCGCCAAGATCCAGGCCGAGATCGACACCTACGTCGCCCAGCTGCGTGACAGCATCGGCGGCGCTTCCTATGCCGGCTCCAATCTTCTCCAGACGACCGGCGCCACCGGCAAGGTTTCGATCATCTCGGCCTATAACCGTGATTCCGGCGGTGCGGTCTCCACCACCACCATCGACATCGAATTCACCAATATCAGGCTGATCGATTCCGGCGTGACGCCACCCGCCGCGGGAACAGGCATCCTCGACACCACGGGCACCGCCTCCGGTGTGTCGATCCTCAACATCGACCTGAACAACCTTGCCGGCGTGACCGGTGCCGACGAATCCACCAAGTTCGACAATCTGCTCACCGACATCGAATCGGCTTTGGGCAAGATGACCAATGCGGCGGCAGAGCTTGGCGCTGCCAAAGCCCGCATCGACATGCAGAAGGATTTCGTGTCCAAGCTGATGGATTCCATCGAAAAGGGCGTCGGCCAGCTTGTCGATGCCGACATGAACAAGGAATCGACCCGCCTTCAGGCGCTTCAGGTTCAGCAGCAGCTCGGCATCCAGTCGCTCTCGATCGCCAACACCAATTCGCAGAACATCCTCGCCCTGTTCAAGGGCTGACGGTAAGCGCCCCCACTCCGGCATGAACGGGCCGCTGCACAGGCGGCCCGATTTCATTTTCGCACAAGCTTCGGCAGCTAGGCTCTGAACGGGCCAATATGCGGGAGCCGTGGGGCAGTGCCGGAACAGATCCAGACAATCATCGAAAACCTCAAGGGTTTTGGCACGAAGCGCCTGACGCTGATGGGCGCCATGGCGGCTGTGATCATGGCCACGATCGTGGTCGGCTCGATCTATCTGAACCGCCCCGCTTACGAAACGCTCTATGTCGGGCTGGAGCGGCAGGACGTGAGCCAGATCGGCATGGTTCTGGGCGAAGCCGGCATCGCCTTCGATGTGGGCTCCGATGGCACCAGCGTTCTGGTGGCATCCGGCAACACCGCCCGCGCCCGCATGCTGCTGGCCGAAAAGGGCCTGCCCAACAGCGCCAATGCCGGCTACGAGCTGTTCGACAATGTCGGGTCGCTCGGCCTCACCTCCTTCATGCAGCAGATCACCCGCGTTCGCGCACTGGAAGGTGAAATCGCCCGCTCCATCCAGTCGCTGGCCGGCATCAAGGCGGCGCGCGTTCATATCGTCATGTCGGAGCGCGCCAATTTCCGCCGCGAAGAGCAGCAGCCATCGGCCTCGGTAGTGATCCGCTACGCCGGAACCGACGGCAGCAAGACAGCGCGCTCGATCCGTCATCTGGTTGCGGCCGCCGTTCCCGGCCTGGGCGCGGAAAAGGTGACCGTGCTTGATTCTGCCGGCAACCTGTTGGCTGCCGGCGACGATCCTTCCAACACCAGCGCCGTCCGCTCGCTTGGCGTGGAGCAGACCGTAGAGGCGCAGATCGAAGACAACATCCGCCGCGCGCTGACCCCCTATCTCGGCACCGACAATTTCCGCGCCAGCGTGAAAGCCAACGTCAACACCGACACCCGACAGATCGAGGAAACCATCTTCGATCCGGCCTCGCGCGTGGAGCGTTCGGTTCAGAGCGTGCGCAATAACGAAGCGAGCAGCCAGCGCCAGACCGCTTCGCCCACCAGCGTCGAGCAGAACCTGCCCGAAACGCAGGCGGTCAGCTCCGACGGGCCGCAGTCCAGCTCGCAGAACGACCGGCGCGAGGAAATCACCAATTACGAGATCAATTCGCGCCGCGTCGCCACCATCTCGAACGGCTATACGGTCGACCGCATGTCGGTCGCTGTGGTCGTCAACCAGCACCGGCTGCTGTCGATTCTCGGAGAAAATGCAACGCCGCAGCAGTTTGATGAGCGCGTGGCGGAAATCCGCAAGGTCGTCGCATCGGCCACCGGCTTTGATGAAAAGCGCGGCGACGTCATCGACGTGTCGGCGGTGGAGTTCATCGATGGTCTCGACGGCGAAGCGCTGCCTCAGCCCGGTGTCATGGACGCGATGGGCAAATATACCGGCACCCTCATCAATGCGACGGCGTTTGTGGCCGTTGCCTTCCTCGTCGCCTTCTTCGGCCTTCGGCCCATGGCGGCGGCCTTGACTGCGAAGCCTGTGACAGCCCTTGCAGCCCCAAGCTTCGAGGACGTGCAGCGCTCGCTGCCGACGCCCGACATGGCCGCCGGCGCAGAAGAGCCGCCCGCGCTCACCAATATGGGCGCAACCTCCCCTGCCCCGATCGACGACATCAGCCGCCGGCTTCGCCCCGCCCCGCAGGAGCGCCTTGCCCGTATGGTCGACCTCAATGAAGAACGCACCGCCCAGATTCTGCGCAAATGGGCTGCCGCTGAAGCAGCTTCCACCGTTTCAGAGGCTGCCGCCTGATGTCCGCAGCCGCTCTCTGGGATTTCCTGCCCGATTTCGGCCGGTCCAATGACAACGCCCGGCATGAACCTGTCCATGCCTCGGCCGAAGCGCGAGTGGCCGCGCCGGACGTCGATGCGCTGATCGCTCAGGCAGTTTTCCGGGCGGAAGCGGAGCTTGGAGAACGCATGGCGCAGGAACATGCGGCCCAGCTGGCAGTGGAACGCGAAAACGCAGCGCTTGAGGCGCAGGCCCTCCTGCAAAGCCTCGGCACGGACCTCGGCGAACTTGTCTCGGCGCGCATGGACCAGTTGCAGGATCAGCTTTGCGAGGCGATGGGCGCTGCTGCTGCCCGCACCATAGGCGGCGTGCTCACCGAAACGCTGCGCGAGCGCTCGCTGGCCGAGCTTGCCAGAACGGTCGCCGCCACGCTTGCCGACACAGAGGCCATACGCATAGAGGTGCGCGGCCCCGCCCATCTGTTTGAAACCTTCAGCAAGATGCTGGGAGAACGCGCCGGCAGGCTGGCCTTCACCGAAGCCCCCGGCTTCGACCTGACCGTTTCCATCGATGAAACCGTCATCGAAACCCGCATGAACGAATGGTCGGCGGCACTCTCCGGAATGCTGTCATGAGCAGCAACGAAACCACCGAACCACGGCAGGAAATCATCATCGTGCGCCGCAGGCACGATGAGGACGAAGCGCATCACGGCGGCGTCTGGAAAATCGCATTCGCCGATTTCATGACCGCGATGATGTGTTTCTTTCTGGTCATGTGGCTGATCAATGCCGCCAATGAACAGACGCGGGCAGCGGTGGCGAGCTACTTCAACCCGATCAAGCTGATCGACCGCAACGCCAACCGCAAGGGCCTTGAAGATCTCGGCACCGGTCCCGGTTCTTCGGGACGGGCGGAAAACGATCCTCTCGAAGCCCATGCGACGACAGGCGTCGAAGGTGTAGGCAATCCCGGTTCGTCTGCCGAACGCAACGAGATGGAAGGCCCGGGGTCGGCTCTGCTGTCACCGGACGAAGCCCTGTTTGCCAACCCGTATGCCGTGCTGGCCGAAATCGCGGCCGAAACCGGGCAGATGCAGAACGTCAGCGAAAAAGGCGATGGCGGCAGGCAGAATGCGGGACCAGCCTCCGGCGCTTCCGGCGGCGAGTTCTACCGCGATCCCTTCGCTCCCGATTTCTGGTCTCAGGAAATGACCGACCCGCTGGCCGAGGCAAGCGCGGAGGCCCCGAAAGCGGAGACGGCACAGCGGGAAGCCCCGACTGACGCTGCAGCCCCAAAAAGCAGTGACGAAGGTCCCGCAGAAACAGCCTCAAAGCAAGCTCTGCAGGAAACGGCAGCTCCGGCCATGGCCGCCGAGGCGGGAGCTGACCGCGCGCAGCAGGCTGAACAGGCGGCAGCCGAAATCCGCGGCAAGATCGAACAGGCTTTCGGCTCGGGCGACAAGATCGGCGACGGCATTTCCGTGGAAGCCACCGAGGGCGGCGTGGTGCTCACCATAACCGACCAGCTCGATTTCGGCATGTTCGAGATCGGCGCCGCAACGCCCCGGCGCGAACTGGTGATCGCCATGGACAAGATCGGCAAGATCCTCAGCGCACAGAAAGGCAAACTTTCGATACAGGGCCACACCGACGCCCGCCCGTTCCGCAGGGGCTCCTATGACAACTGGCGCCTCTCGACGGCACGCGCCCACGCCGCCTATTACATGCTGCTGCGAGGCGGCATCGACGAAAAGCGCATTAAGGAAGTCTCCGGCTTTGCCGACAGAATGCCGCGAAACGCCGCCGATCCTTTCGCAGCCGTCAACCGCCGCATCGCCATCCTTCTGGAGCCTGAGGGATGAGAAGGTTTCGCCTGTCCCTTTGGCTGATCTGCGCGGCGGGTATCGGTCTTGCCCTGCCTGCCCATGCAGCGCCTGCAAACGAAGGTCTGCAGCCCTTCCAGCTGGTGCGCTCATTGCAGCTGGTGCAGGACCGGATCGCCGGCGGCGACCATGCCGCACTGCCGATGCAGGCCAAGCTGCTCGAACTCACCGACGCGCGCCTGCGGCAGGCCGGCACCGATGCATATTCCGAACCACGCAATTTTCGCGCGCTTCTGGTCTACGGCATGAGCGGCGGCAACCCCGCCACCTTGCAGGAAGCCATTGCCCGCCTCACTCTCGACAAGGCTGATCGGGCGCTGGCGGATGCGGTAATGTCCTATCTGGAAGGCGACCCGGCCGCCGCCCTGAAAGCATTCGACAGCATCGAGATGAACGCGCTTTCCGATGACATCGTCACCTTCGTGTGCCTCGTCAAAGGATCGCTTCTGGCGCGGGAACAGCCGGAAACAGCGCTGGAACTGCTCGACCGGGCGCGGCTTCTGGCTCCCGGCACTTTGGTCGAGGAAGCCGCATTGCGCCGCTCCATCGCCATCGCGGTGAGCATGTCGGATGCGGAGCGTTTCACCCGCGCTTCAACCCAGTATGTGGCGCGTTTCCTGCATTCGCCCTATGCGAGCCAGTTTGCGGATTCCTTTGTGACCGGTGCGGTCGCTTTCGATGCCGTCATCGGCCGCGACAAGCTCGACGAAATCGTTTCGATGATGGATGCGGAGCGCAGGCATGTGATCTGGTTGCGGATCGCACGCGGAGCAGCGATCGAGGGGCTTGCCCAGCTGTCGGCCTTCTCCGCCGCAAAAGCGAAATCCGGCAAGGGCGAGGCAGGCAGCAACGATGCCCGCACGCAGCTCTATTCCGGATTGTCCAAAGTGGCGGACGAACCGGTAGAAGACCTGGCAAAGAAGCTGCGCGGCATCGATCGAAACCAGCTTTCCCCCGGCGATCGGATGCTGCTCGATGCCGTGCGTACCGTCACCAGCGAAGTGATCGCACCGCCGGCTGGTGTCTTTGCTTCGCCTCCTGCAAAGGCGGCAAAGCAAAATCCCGCAACACCCGCTCCTCATGCGATCACCGCACAGGATGAGGCTGAATTGCCGCTCGTTGAAGGCATCATGCCCGAACCGGCATCAGCCGGAAACACGCCTGCCCCTGCACCGTCTGAAGCGGCCTCCCCCGCCATCGCACTGGACGCGCAGCCGCCTGCGAAACCAGACCAGACGGATGAGGCAATCTCCAGAACGCGACGCGCCATTGGAAAGATCGACCAGTTGCTTGGAACAGCCCCGCTATGAATACCAGCATAGGTCAAACCACGGTTGCGCCATCCGCTCACCCCACCGCGGCACCCAAAAAGGGTGAAGCAAAAGAGACCGGCTCCTTTGACGGCCTGATCGACGCCGGCAATGGTTCGGCGCGGAACGACACCGGCTCTCCAGCAAAGGCCAGAGCTATTCCCGGTCCGGAAAAATCCGACGCCGCGGAGGATATCGCAGACACCTACAGCGAAGCCTCCATCGACACAGTTTCTCCCGCCGGACCGCAGGGCTATCCGGTCCATGTCGGAGCAATAGGCGACTGTCTGCCATTGCTGATCAGCCTGCGTGACGTCGAACGTGCGGCCGCGACCGGCGAGGAAAACCTCCCCGCAGACACAGTGCCGGAAGACGGGATCGGGATCACGCAAGCGCCTAAGCCCGACCAACCGGAACGCGCGGTTTCCGGCATCCGCACGGACACCAGACCTGAACGCGCCGCGCTGATCATGGATGGCGGCACGACCGATAGCGCCCCGACTTCTGCCGGAAAACCTGTACCGGAGCTGTCCGCATCGCTTCCCGATCAGCTGCCCGACGAAACTCTCCACGAAACACGTCCCGAGCGCGTGACGGTAACGTCCGTGCAGACCTTCGCCGCTCCTGCTTCCGTAAACGTAAACCCAACGGTTGCGGCTCTGGTCGAGGTGCTGGCGGGCGAAGAAAGTGTTCGGCAGACCCAATCCCTGCAATCGGCGGCGTCTTTTTCCGCTCCAAAACCCTCAGGCCCGGCCCAAAGCCTGCGGATCGAGCTGCATCCGGCTGAACTCGGCATGATCAGCGCCCGCCTGCATCTGTCGGGAAATCAACTCATGGTTGAAATCATTCCCGACACGCATGAGGGATGGCATCGGCTTTCGTCGGACAGTGAAACCATCACGCGCGCCATGCGCGATCTCGGCTTCGACATCGGAAAGGTGACGATCTTGCAGCCTTCCGCAACAGCGACACCTGCCGGTCGCCCTGCGGAAATGAACATGCCGGATCGGCAAACTTCTGATTTTCAGTCCGGACAATCGGGCCATGACAGCTCCCGGGGGGAACGACATGCATCCGGAAACAATGCAGACAGACATGAGAAAATCGGCACGCCAGCTGCGTCTTCTCGCGGCGGCAATGCTGGCGATCTCTATATATGATCTGTCGGCTGCGCCGGCAAAAGCAGCCACGAACTCCTGCGAGAAGGAGATATTGCGGGCCTCGCAACGCTACGATATTCCCGCCGGCATCCTCTATGCCGTCGGGCTGACGGAGACCGGAAGAAAGGGCAGCCTGCAACCCAACGCCCTGAATATAGAAGGGAAAGCGCTGTTTCCGAAAAATCGCACCGAAGCCGTTTCGGCCTTTCATGAAGCCAAACGCGAGGGGCGCAGGCTGATCGATCTGGGCTGCATGCAGATCAATCATCATTACCACGGAAACCAGTTCAGAAGCATCGAGGACATGCTCGATCCGCGCCGCAACGTGGATTACGCCGCCCGCTTTCTGCTCAGCCTCCATGCCCGCCACTCCACCTGGTCGATGGCGGTGGCGCGTTACCATGCCGGCCCCGATAACGACCCCGCGCAGAAGACCTATATTTGCCGTGTCATCACCAACATGGTGGCGGTCGGCTTCGGCAAGTGGACGGACAACGCACGCAGCTTCTGCCGCCAGTGAGTTGTAGCCGATCAGGGCATTCTGGTCGAAATTGCGCTGAAACGGGTCAAAATCCCAAAAATAACGCCACAACCTCAGCGTTTATCACTCCCCAAAATTATGGTCGCAAAAATTGAAGGTTGGTCAGGATTCAGACCGGCCGTTAACCCTTTTTTTGGGGTTATTGAAATTGATTCGGAAGGCGGGCCGATGATCGTTGTCGTGGACGAACGCGAACTCGTAACTGCGGGCTTCAACTCACTTTTTGACAGGGAAGGCGTTGCCTGCACGGGCTTCGCGCCGGACGACTTCGACGAGTGGGTGACGAGTGCGCGGGAGGATGACCTTCGCTCCGTCAGCGCCTTCCTGATCGGCGATTGCCGCGAAGGCAGCGTATCGCCGCGCCAGATCCGTGGCCGCACCGGCGCTCCGGTGATCGCGCTCAGCGAACACAACTCGCTGGAAAATACCCTGAAGCTGTTTGAATCCGGCGTCGACGATGTGGTGCGCAAACCCGTCCACATCCGCGAGATTCTGGCGCGCATCAGCGCCATACGCCGCCGTGCCGAGACCGAGCCCGATTACACCGAGGTCGGCCGGATGCGCATCTTCATGGACGGGCGCGATCCCGAGATCGACGGTCAGCCCCTGCCGCTGCCGCGCCGCGAGCGCCGCATTCTGGAATATCTGGCCGCCAACAGCGGCCGGCGCGTCACCAAGACCCAGGTGTTCAACGCCATCTACGGCATCTTCGATGACGAGGTGGAGGAGAACGTGGTCGAGAGCCACATCTCCAAACTGCGCAAGAAGCTGCGGGAAAGGCTGGGGCACGACCCCATCGAGTCCAAGCGCTTCCTTGGCTACCGGCTGGTACTGTGAGGCAGGAAGGCGCGACACAAGGTCAGGTCCGCGCCAGCTTCGCGCAAGACAGACGGTCTATCCTGCCCGCCACACAAGGTGGACCTGAGGAGACGTCTCAATGAGCCTCTACGGAATGATGCGTACCGGCGTTTCCGGCATGGCGGCCCAGTCGAGCAAGCTGGCCACGACCGCCGACAACATCGCCAACTCCGACACCACCGGATACAAGCGCGCTTCGACCGAATTCTCGTCGATGGTCATGCCCAACACCGGGCGCAGCTATACATCGGGCGGCGTCACCACCACGGTGATCAATTCGATCAGCCAGCAGGGCATCCACAAATACACCACCTCCGCCTCCGACCTTGCCGTGGACGGCAACGGCTTCTTTGTCGTGCAGGATCCCGGCGGCACCAAGTTCCTGACCCGTGCCGGCGCCTTCGTGCCTGACGGTCAGGGCCGTCTGGTCAATGCGGCCGGCTTCCAGCTCATGGCCTACCCCTACGGCTTTACGCCCGCATCCGGTTCGGCCGACTATGGCAGCCTCGTTCCCGTCGCCGTTCCGCAAGGCGAGATCCCGGCGAAGGCCACCACGCAAGGCGCTTTTCAGGGCAGCATACCCACCGGCTCCACTCCGGTGCCGCCGGCCAACCTGCCGTCTGCGAACGGCGTATCGGCGCAAAGCACGGTGAGCTCCTCGCTCGTCGTCTATGATGCGCAGGGCACCCAGCGCATCCTCGATGTGCATTTCACCAACACCGGCGCCGGCACATGGGAGGTCGCAGTCTTCGACCGCGCCGATGCGGCTCCGGGCGGCGGCTTTCCCTATTCCTCCGGCGCGCTGGGAACCACGAACCTGACCTTCGATCCGGTCACTGGCGCCATCGATCCGGCTGCCACAACGCTGTCGCTGTCCCTGCCGGGCGGACAGGCAATCGATCTCGATTTTTCCCAGATGACCGAGACCGGCACCCAGCCGTCGGTCGTGCAGAATGCCGATGGCTACGCCGGCAGCGCCATCGAGAAGATCGAGATCGGCAAGGATGGCGTTGTGTCGGCCATCTACGGCAACGGCACGATCGAAAAGCTGTTCTCCATTCCGCTGGCCGAGGTTCCGAGCCCCGACCGTCTGACCGTTCTGCCCGGCAACGTGTTCGCGGCCAACAGTGAGTCCGGGGATGTCAGCATCGGCCTTGCCAATGAAAAGACGCGCGGGTCCATCGTTTCGGGCGCACTGGAAAACTCCAATGTCGATATCGCCGAGGAGCTGACCGACATGATCGCCGCGCAGCGCAGCTATACGGCCAATTCCAAGGTGTTCCAGACCGGTTCGGAACTCATGGACGTTCTCGTCAACCTCAAGAGATAAAGGCGGCGTCAGCCGTAAAACCGCAGCATGTCACTTTCATCCGCACTCAGCATCGCTCAATCTGCGCTTCTTTCGACGTCGCGCCAGACCAGCGTTGTCACACGGAATGTGGCGGATGCGTCGAACCCCGACTATGCGCGCCGCACCGGCGTGGTTGTCAGCACCGCGCCCGGCGCGCGCATGGTCACCATCCAGCGCGCCGTCGACCAGCAGCTCTTTCGCCAGAACATCACCGCCATTTCGGCCTGGAGCGGACAAAGCACGCTGGCCAGCGGGCTTGACCGGCTGCAACTTGCAGTCAACGGCGTGGACAACGCCTCGTCGGCTTCCAGCGCCATCGGCAAGCTGCACAATGCCCTGCAGCTTTATGCAACGACGCCGTCCAACCCGAATGTCGGCGCTACCGTCGTTGATGCGGCCAAACAGGCGGTGCGCTCGCTGAACAACGGCACACAGGCCATACAGGCCTTCCGCGCCGAAGCCGACAGCCAGATCGCCGCCTCGGTCTCGGAACTCAACCAGTTGCTGGCGCAGTTCGAGGACGTCAACAAGGCCATCGTCTCCGGCACCCGCACCGGAGCCGATGTGTCGGATGCGCTCGACAAGCGCGACGCCCTGCTGAAGAGAATTGCCGAGCATGTGCCCGTGACGACGCATATGCGCGCCGACAACGACATGGTGATCACCACCACGAACGGCATCACCATGTTCGAGACGGTGGCGCGCCCCGTTTCCTTCGCGCCATCGGCAGCCTATTCGCCGGGCATGGCCGGCTCGACTGTCTACATCGACAATGTGCCGGTTTCCGCCGGCACCGATGAGGCATCGGGCAAGCTTGCGGGCCTGCTGCAACTGCGCGACAGCACCAGCGTGACGATGCAGGCGCAGCTCGATGAGATCGCGCGCGGACTCATCAGCGCCTTTGCCGAAAGCGCGCCGCCTTTGTCGGATGCCGCTGGACTGTTCACATGGAACGGCGCGCCAGCCGTCCCCGGCAGCCTCGTCACCGGCCTTGCCGGGCAGATTTCGGTCAACGCGGCCTTCGATCCCGAGCAGGGCGGCGACGTCACCCTGCTGCGCGATGGCGGGGCCAATGGCGCCGCCTATGTGGCGAACGCGGGAGGAACGGCATCCTTCGCGGACCGGCTGATTGCGCTCGGCGACAAGCTCGACCAGCCCATGACGTTCAGCCCGGCCGCGGGCATCACGGCGTCTTCGAGCGTCACGGCCTATTCGGCCAGCGCCATAGGCTGGCTCGACAATGCGCGCCAGCAGGCAACCGCGCAGGCCGATACCAAGGAGGCGCTTGCATCCCGGACGGCCGAAGCGCTCTCCAACGCCACCGGCGTCAACATCGACACTGAAATGTCGCTCATGCTCGATCTTGAGCACACCTATCAGGCATCCGCCCGTCTGCTCAGCACGGTGGACGAAATGCTGAAAACCCTGCTGAACGCGGTCTGACCATGAAAGCAGTTTCCGTCTCATCAGCCGCCATCTCCAATGCGATGCGCTATTCGCAGACGCGCATGCAGGTCGACCTGGTAAAAGCCCAGAAGGAGATGGACACCGGCAAGGTGGCCGATACCGGGCTGGCGCTGGGGGCCAGAAGCGCGCAGGCGGTGAATTTTCACCGCGACCTCGACCGGCTGAACGCGCTGGTCGATTCCAACGCGCTGGTGTCCGCCCGCCTCAAATCAACACAGGATTCGCTCGGCCAGATCGTATCGGCAACGCAGAACCTCGTGAACGTGCTGACCGTGGCCGTCGCCGGCGATGCATCCGACAGCGTAACATCGAAGAGCGGCAGCACTACGCTGCAATCGCTGTCCACATTGCTGAACGCCAGCATGAACGGCGAATATCTGTTTGCCGGCACCAACACCGACGTCCGTCCCCTCGACGACTACACGTCATCCTCCTCGCCGGCCAAAGCAGCATTCGATGCCGCCTTCCTAAGCCATTTCGGATTCACCAAGGACGATCCGGCCGCCGCCGGCATTTCCGCCGCCGATATCGAAACATTCATGACCAGCGTGGTGGAACCGCAGTTCATGGGTGCGGGCTGGGAAGCGAACTGGTCGAGCGCGACGGATCAGGCGATCGTCAGCCGCATAGCCCTGAACGAGACCACGCAGACCTCGGTGAGCGCAAACAACGAGGGTCTGCGCAAGGTCGCCATGGCCGCGACGCTCGCCTTCGAGGCTTTCTCGGGCAACCTGTCGCAGGAAGCCAAAATGGCCGTCGCCACGCGCGCGCAGGCCCTGGCCGGTGAAGCGATTGCCGATCTCGGACAATTGCAGTCGCAGACCGGCATCATCCAGAATCGCGTGTCGGATGCCAGCACCCGCATCAACACCCAGATCGATCTGTTCGAGAAGCACATCATCGCACTGGAGGGCGTAGACCCGTACGAGGCCGCCAACCGCGTCAACGATCTGATGAGCCATATCCAGACATCCTTCGCGCTGACGGCGCGCATCAACCAGCTCAGCCTGCTGAACTACCTCACCTGACGGGGCGAATTCGCGATGTATCAATTCTCCTACGCCGACATTCAGACCGACTCGGTGGCCGATGCCAAAGACCGCGAGCGCCAGTTGCTCAGCCGGTCGATCGACATGCTGACGGCCGCAGCCGCAGCCGGCGCGGAATCGCGCGAAGCCGTGGAGGCGCTGCATTTCACCGCACGCATCTGGGCGACGCTGCTTGAGGATCTCGGTTCCGGCGAAAATGCCCTGCCGAAGGAGCTGCGCGCAAATCTCATCTCAATCGGCATGTGGGTGCTGCGCGAGGCCGAGGACATCAGGCAGGGCCGCACCAGCGATTTTCAGGGCATCATCGAGATCTCCCAGATCATCCGGGATGGCATTCAATGAAAAGCACCCTCAAGCTGTCCCTGAAGGCGAATGAGAAGCTCTACATCAATGGCGCGGTGATCCGCCCTGACCGCAAGGTCTCCATCGAGATCATGAACGACGCTCAGTTCCTGCTGGAAAATCACGTGCTTCAGCCGGAAGACGCCAGCACGCCCCTGCGCCAGATCTATTTCATCCTTCAGGTCATGCTGATGAACCCGCAAGGTGCCCCCGACGCGCGTGACATGTTCCGCAAGTCGCTGCCGCTTCTGCTGGCCAGTTTCGGGGACGAGCACATCCTTGCCAGCCTCAAGCAGGTCGACCGTATGGTCGCAGAAGGCGACGTCTACGGCGCGCTGAAAACCATACGCTCACTCTATCCGGCCGAGCAGGCCGCCCTGCAGGGCGGCAATGACCGGGAAAAACTGCGGGATTTCGAACCGCTGGCCATGGGAGCACGCTGACCATGAACGTCGATATGACCACATCAATTCCTGCCGGCGCCAACCAGTCGTCCTCGGCCCAGTCCAAGGCCATGGTGGACTACAACTCGTTCCTGAAGCTGCTCATCGCGCAGATGAAAAATCAGGATCCGACGCAGCCGATGGATTCCACCCAGTATGTGGCCCAGCTCGCCACCTTCTCGCAGGTCGAGCAGTCCATGCAAGCCAACACCAAGCTGGACCAGATCCTGCAGGCGTCGAGCCTGTCGCAGGCGACCAGCCTGATCGGGCATTCCATCAGTTCGCTTGATGGTGAGGTTTCCGGCATCGTCAAGGAAGTGCGGGTTTTCAGCGACGGCATGGTGGCCGTTCTGGAATCCGGAGAGCAGGTTCTGGTCGGTCCCGGCATCAGCATCACGGCGCCGCCGGCAGGTGACACCGGTCCGGCCACAACCTGAACGGATCGCCCTCAGGACGGGGCTTTTGCCATGAACGAAGCCGATGCGCTCGACATCATGCAATATGCGGTGTGGACGGTGCTTGTCGCCTCCGCCCCCGTAGTGCTTGTCGCCATGGTCATCGGCATCGGCATCGCGCTCGTGCAGGCCCTGACCCAGATTCAGGAAATCACCCTGACCTTCGTGCCCAAGATCGTGGCGATCATGCTTGTGGTGGCGCTCTCGGGGCCCTTCGTCGGCAGCCAGATTTCGGCCTTTGCCAACGTCATTTTCGAACGCGTCGAGAACGGCTTCTAGAGCCTTTCCGGCAAAGACGCGAAAGCAGCTTTGCCTTCGGGTCCCTCGTCCGAACCCTCTGTGCCAGTTCGCTCTCCGGCACCGGTCCACGCGTGGCGAGACTGGACACGGCGGCGCGACGCGCCCATGTTAGAAACATACTTCTCCGAAACGATTTGCGCCCAATATATTCGTCCATGGGCAACCCGGATTTTGAAAAGGTCCGCCTCACGGTGGAACATAACGAGTGATCGACGACGAACACGACACCCACCGAAGCTCCACTCTCGCCCCTTTCAGGCACGGAATATTCCGTGCGGTATGGACAGCAAGCCTCGCCTCCAATTTCGGCGGCCTGATCCAGAGCGTGGGCGCGGCGTGGCTGATGACCTCGATCACCACCTCGTCGGATATGGTGGCCCTTGTTCAGGCTTCCACGGCGCTGCCGATCATGCTGTTTTCGCTGGCCTGCGGTGCGATCGCCGACAGCTTCGACCGGCGCAAGGTGATGCTGGTGGCGCAGAGCTTCATGCTCATCGTCTCCGTTCTGCTTACCATCTTCGCCTATAAGGGCCTCATCACGCCGTGGCTGTTGTTGTCCTTCACCTTCCTGATCGGTTGCGGTACCGCGCTGAACAACCCTTCATGGCAGGCTTCGGTGGGCGATATGGTGCCGCGCGAAGACCTGCCGGCAGCGGTGGCCCTGAACTCCATGGGCTTCAACCTCACCCGCTCGGTCGGCCCTGCCATCGGCGGCATCATCGTCGCCGCGGCCGGTGCCGCGGCAGCCTTCGCCGTCAATGCCGCCAGCTACATCGCCCTTCTGACCGTCCTTGCCCGCTGGAAGCCGAACCTGCCCGCCTCGAAGCTGCCGCGCGAGACGCTGGGGGCCGCGATGGGAGCGGGCATCCGCTATGTCGCCATGTCGCCCAATATCGGCAAGGTGCTGCTGCGCTCCTCCACCTTCGGCTTTACCAGCGGTTCCATTCTCGCCCTCCTGCCGCTGGTCGCGCGCGATCTGGTGCAGGGAGGGCCGCTTACCTTCGGAATCATGCTGGGCGCATTCGGGCTTGGCGCCGTCGGCGGCGCGCTGATCAGCGGTCGCCTGCGCCAGATGCTGTCGAGCGAGGTGATGGTGCGTTGCGCTTTCGTCGGCTTCGCCATCTGCGCGCTCACCGCAGCACTCAGTTCCTATGCCTGGCTGACGGCCTCCGGCCTGCTGATCGGCGGTGCCTGCTGGGTGCTGGCTCTGTCGCATTTCAACGTGACGGTGCAGATGTCGACCCCGCGCTGGGTGGTCGGTCGCGCCCTCTCCATCTACCAGATGGCCACTTTCGGCGGCATCGCGCTGGGAAGCTGGATCTGGGGCGTCGTCGCCGAAACGCATGGCGTGGAGGCAGCCCTGATTGCGTCATCGCTGACCATGCTTGCCGGCGGTGCCATCGGCTTTGCCGTGCCGCTGCCGCAGCTGACCACCATGAACCTCGACCCGCTCAACCGCTGGACCGAACCGCTGCTGTCGCTCGACCTGAAGCCGCGCAGCGGCCCCATCGCCATCATGATCGAATATGTCATTCAGGAGAAGGACCTGCCGGAGTTCATCGAGCTGATGGCCGAGCGCGGGCGCATCCGCCGCCGCGACGGCGCGCGCAACTGGACGCTGGCGCGCGATCTCGAAAATCCCGACATCTGGATGGAAAGCTACCATACGCCGACATGGCTGGAATATGTGCGTCACAACACCCGCGCCACCTTCGCCGATGCCGCGATTTCGGAACGCATCCGCGCCCTGCACAGCGGCACGGAAAGACCCCGCGTGCGCCGCCTGATCGAGCGGCAGACCAGCGCCCAGCAGGCCATCGTCACGCCGAAGGGCCCGATCGACCTGCACTGACCCTGCACCCCACCCTCGCGCAAGTTTGAGCGGCTAGTTTCGCAGAGAACTTGCGCAAGGGTGGCAACGGCAGACCATGGCGATCAGCGAAAGCATTTCGACGGGGAGCACGGCCCGTAACGGGCGCGACGTCTTCTTCGCGCTCGGCATCGTCATCATTCTGGCAGTGCTGTTCCTGCCCATCCCGGCCTTCCTCATCGACATCGGCCTCGCCTTCTCGATTGCCCTGTCGGTGCTGATCCTCATGGTTGCGCTGTGGATCCAGCGCCCGCTCGACTTCTCGTCCTTCCCCACCATCCTGCTGATCGCGACGATGCTGCGCCTGTCGCTCAACATCGCCACCACCCGCGTCATCCTCTCGCACGGCAATGAGGGCACCAACGCGGCGGGCCACGTCATCAGCGGCTTCTCGAAACTCGTCATGTCGAGCGATTTCGTCATCGGCCTGATCGTCTTCCTGATCCTGATCGTGGTGAACTTCATCGTCATCACCAAGGGTGCGACCCGTATCGCCGAAGTGGGCGCGCGCTTCACCCTCGACGCCATCCCCGGCAAGCAGATGTCGATCGACGCCGACCTTTCCGCCGGCACCATCGACGATAAGACCGCCCAGTTGCGCCGGCGCGAACTGGAAGAGGAATCCTCCTTCTTCGGCTCCATGGACGGCGCCTCGAAATTCGTGCGCGGCGATGCCATCGCCGGCCTCATCATCACCGCCATCAACATCGTCGGCGGCATCGCCATCGGCTATCTGCGCCATGGCATGAGCATGGGCGAGGCAGCCGACGTCTTCATCAAGCTCTCGGTCGGCGATGGTCTCGTCACCCAGATTCCGGCGCTGATCGTCTCGCTGGCCGCCGGCCTGCTGGTGTCCAAGGGCGGCACGCGCGGCTCGGCCAACCAGGCCGTGTTCGGCCAGTTGGGCGCACATCCGCGCGCGCTTTACGTTGCCGCATCGCTGCTTGCCCTTCTCGGCATCATGCCCGGCCTGCCGCTGTTTCCCTTCATGGTTCTGGCCTGCGCCATGGCTGGTCTGGGCTATGTGATCCCCATGCGCCAGAAGCGCGAGATGGCCGCCGAAGATGCCGCGCGCAAGAGCGAGGAAGCCGCCAAGGCCGATGAAGAGAAAAACTCGGTCAAAGCCTCACTGGCCACCGCCGAGATCGAACTTCTGGTCGGCAAGCAGCTTTCGACGCGACTGCTGACCTCGCATCAGGAACTCGCCTTCCGCATGGGCAAGATGCGCAAGAAATTCGCCACCCAGTATGGCTTCGTGGTGCCGGAAATCCGGCTCACCGATGACTTCGCCATCCCGCCGAAAAGCTACCAGATCAAGATCCACGGCACTGTCGTGGCCGAATACGAGACCCGTGTCGGCGAGATCATGGTGCTGCTCGGCAATCGCGACCTTCCCGAAATTCCGGGCGAGGAAGTGAAGGAGCCGGCCTTCGGAATGCGCGCCTATTCGGTGCTGGAAACCTTCGCGGAAGACCTCAAGCGCGAACAGTTCGCCTATGCCGACAACATGTCGGTGCTGCTCACCCATCTGTCCGAAGTCATCCGCAACAACCTGCCGCAGCTTCTGTCCTACAAGGACATGAAGGCGCTTCTGGAGCGTCAGGACCCCGAATACCGCAAGCTTGCCGACGAGATCTGCACCACCCACATCTCCTATCCGGGCCTGCAGGCAGTACTGAAGCTGCTGCTGGCCGAGCGCGTGTCGATCCGCAACCTGCACCTCATCATCGAGGCCATCGCCGAGATCGCGCCGCATGTGCGCCGCACCGAACAGATCGTCGAGCATGTGCGCATCCGCATGGCGCAGCAGATCTGCGGCGACCTCACCGAAGGCGGCGTGCTGAAGGTGCTGCGTCTCGGCAACCGCTGGGACCTCGCCTTCCACCAGAGCCTCAAGCGCGACGCCAAGGGCGAGATCCGCGAATTCGACATCGATCCGCGCCAGCTCGAAGAGTTCGGTCAGGATGCCACCAAGGCGATCCGCAAGCATCTGGAAGCCGGCGAGCGCTTCGTTCTCGTCACCGCGCCGGATGCGCGCCCCTATGTGCGCATGATCATCGAACGCCTGTTCCCGACCCTGCCCGTGCTCAGCCATGTCGAGATCGCCAGAGGCGTCGAGATCAGGGTGCTTGGAACCATATCGTGACCGCTCTGGCCGAGAGCACCATTCTGGCGGGCTTCCTCGCCTTTTGCCGCATCGGCGCCTGCATGATGCTGATGCCCGGCCTTTCCAGCGTGCGCGTGCCGGTGCAGGTGCGCCTGTTCACCGCGATCGCCGTTACCATGGCGCTGCTCGCCTTCCTGTGGGATCGCATCTATCCCTTTGTCGATGCCCGCCCTTCCGTGCTGGCGCCGATGATCGTCTCCGAACTGCTCATCGGCGGGCTGATCGGCGCGCTGACGCGCCTCTACATGGAAGCAATGCGCTTCATCGGCACGGCCATCGCCATGCTGATGGGGTTCAACAGCATGGGCGGCACGGCCATCGAGGAGCCCGACCCGCAGGGGCCGCTCGCCGCCCTCATCTCGCTGTCGGCCCTGCTGCTGCTGTTCGTGTTCGATTTCCATCTGGAAATAGTCCGCGCCCTCGTCGCCTCCTATTCGATCGCGCCGGTGAACGTCTTCTTCAACCCGCAATCGGCGCTGGTCGACGTGGCCGACACCGTTTCGGAAAGCTTCTTTCTGGTGCTGCGGCTGGGCAGCCCCTTCATCGCCTATGCCATTCTGGTCAACCTCACCATCGGCTTCGTCAACAAGCTGACGCCGCAGATCCCGATCTACTTCATCTCCCTGCCCTTCGTGGTCGCCGGCGGGCTGATCCTGTTCTATTTCGCCTTCTCGACCATGCTGTCCCTGTTCGCCGACGGTTTCCTCGGCATGACCCTTGCAAGGTAACGCGCATGGCACCACGCACCCAGCGCCTGAAAAAGCTCGTCAAGGTGCAGGAACAGCTCACCGCCCTGCACGAGATGCGCCATGCCATGCATCTGGCGGCATCGGCAGCGGCGAAGCGCGACGCAGAAGAGATTGCCGCCGGCTTCGATGCGCCCGGCTCGCTCTCTGCCCTCTTTCCCGATGTCTACAACCGCAGGATTTCCGACGCTCTGGCGCGGGCTGATGAAGAAAACGGAAAGGCGAGCGCCGAGGCAGCGCAGCTTGCCTCTGCCACGGCCCGCACCAACATCGTGGAACGCGCCTACCGGCAGGCTCGCCGGGCCGACGAGCGCCACATGGAAGAACGCACGCTGCTCGATCTCATCGAACAGCAACAAACCCGCGGCTGAACGAACGCACGTCAGCCTGCGGCAAGGTTTCGGCGTCATGATCCTTTACAGAAAAACCGGTGGAAGGCTCTTTTCTTGGCGATCTCTCCTCCCAGCGACATAGTGCTCGATGTGGCGCGGGCGGCAGACCCGGCCGACATCCGCAAGGCACACGCCGAACTGCTCAGCCGCGCCGGCGAAAGCGACGCGCCGTTCGAGGTCGCAGGCGTCCGCGATGCCCGCGCCTCCCGGCCTGCCGAAGGGGCTGACAGCTTCAGGCGATTCGAGGCCATGGTCCTGCAGACCTTCATCCAGAACATGCTGCCGAAAGATGCCGAGGGCGTTTTCGGCAAAGGTCTCGCCGGCGACATGTGGAAGGCGCGCATGTCCGAAAATATTGCGGACGTTGTGGCCGCGCGCGGCGGCATCGGCATCGCCCAGACCCTGGCATCGGCCCACTATCTGGCCGCCGGTCAGACCGATGCGGCGGGCACGGCTTCGGCCAATCCGCGCAAGGCCGAGCTGGACGCGCAGCTCAGCATGTCGTCATCGCTTGTCCACCAGCTTCAGCTGCGGGTCATGCGCTCGCTTGGCGACACCAGCCCAACCCAGACAGAATCCCGCAGCAAGTAAGGCAGGGTCATGAGCGAGTATTCCGAATTTAGCCCCGGCCTTCCCCGCCCGTCGGACATGGTTGCCGCGGGCGCCGCACCCGGCAGCCTCGCCGCCATAATCGGCCGCATCGAGGAAGCGGTCGAGGCCGAGACGCAAGCCATTCGCTCCGATCCCGCATTCGACATCAAGGCATCCAATGCCCGCAAGAGCCGCTATCTCTACGAGCTGAACCGGGCGATGAAAGCCGGCCGGCCCGAAACCATGGCCGAGCATCGCGACGGTCTCCTGCGATTGCGCCAGAAGCTGGCGCGCAACGAGGCCGCCATTCTGGCGCATCTCAATGCCGTGACCGAGGTGGCGAACCTGTTGAAGGACGCGATCCAGCACGCGGAAGCCGACGGCACCTACTCCGCCGGCCAGTTCGGCTGGGCGCAATCATGACGAGGCTTGCCATGCGAACGGGGCTTGCCGTGCTGCCATGATAAAGTTCGTCGTCTCGGCCTTGTGGATCAGCGCAGCAACGGTGGGGGCTGTCTTCTACGCGTTTCAGGCCTCCGGCAAGAGCGACGATGCGGCGCCCGCCCCCGCCATGTTCGGCGGTCTCGACTATGTGAAGACCGACATCATCACCGTACCGGTGGTGCGCGACGCGAAGGTCGATGGCTATTTCATCGCGCGGCTGGTCTTCACCGCCGAACCGGCCCGTCTGAACAAGCTTTCCGTGCCGGCGCCGGCCCTGATAACCGATGAGGTCTATTCCTACCTCTACTCCACGCCCCAGCTCGATTTCACGGGCCAGGCTCCAATTAACATCGACAAGTTCCGCAACGGCGTGCGCGAGGCCATCAATGCCCGCGTCGGTGAAAAGCTCATTCATGAGGTGCTGGTGGAACAGGTGGATTTTCTGACCAAGGACGAGATCCGCAACCATCCAAACCGCCGCCGCAAACCCGCCGCACAGACCAACCCGGCACCGGAAGCCGCCCCATAAGATACGGCGCGGAGAAACCGTCGAAATCACGTTGACGTAAACGTCAATTTTGACCTATAAAACCTGCAAACGGCGCGGGTCTTCCGCACCGTATGGAGGCTTGGCACAGTCCGGGCAAACGCAACAGCGCACAGGCGCAAAATCACGGGAAGAGAATCATGGGCGTTCAGGACATCGCGGACAAGCTGAAGTCTCAGGTCGAGAGCGCCGGCTTTAACCGGTCGGTGAAGTTCGATACCGGAAGCGATGGCGTCATCCTCATCGACGGCACCAGCATCTCCACCACCGACGGCCCGGCCGACTGCACCATCAAGCTCTCGCTCGACGATCTGGAATCGCTGCTCGCCGGCGATCTGAACCCGACCATGGCTTTCATGAGCGGCAAGCTGAAGATCGAGGGCGACATGTCGATCGCCATGCAGCTCAGCCAGCTCATCGGCTGATCGGTCAGCACGGCACACACCCCGGCCCGCAACAGGCTGAGGATAAACAGAAGGCCCCGTTCAACCGGGGCCTTCTTTGCTTTCAAGCCGATATGGCAGGGCGTTTGCCCGCGCCTTTCAGTTCAGCCTACCTTGCGCAGACCGGAGGCCTCGCGCGCCAGTTCCTCTATGCGGCCCCAGTCTTCCTTTTCGACCAGATCGTCGGGCGCCACCCACGAGCCGCCGACGCAGATGACATTCGGCAGTCCGAGATAGGTGGAGGCATTGGCGGGGCTGACGCCGCCTGTCGGGCAGAAGCGCACATCGGCGATCGGCGCGGCCAGCGCCTTGAGGAAGGCAGCGCCGCCCGCCTGCTCGGCCGGGAAGAATTTCAGGAAGTGCAGGCCTGCCTGCCGGGCGGCCATGATCTCGCCCGGCGTGATCGCCCCGGGCAGGAACGGTACGTCGCTGTCGGCGGATGCCTTCAGCAGTTCCTTGGTGATGCCGGGGCTGACGATGAAGCGCGAGCCTGCATACACCGCCGCTTCATACTGGGCGGGATCGAGAATGGTGCCGGCGCCGACGATCGCTTCACCGACCTCCCCGGCCACACGCCGGATCGCCTCGACCGCATCGTCGGTGCGCAGCGTGATCTCGATGGCCGGCAGCCCGCCTCGTGCCAGTGCGCGCGCGAGCGGCACAGCGCGTCTCGCATCCGCGATCCTGAGCACCGGGATGACGGGTTGGCCAGCGAGCAGGGCAACCAGCTTGTCGGACTTGTTCGGCATGGCGATCTTTCAGCAAAATCAGTAATTCAACCGATTTAGCACGACAGATTTGTCAAGTCTATGAAGCCATCGCCTCAGGACAGCCCGAACAGCCGGAAAAACCCCGCCTTGATGGCGGACCACCAGCCCGGCGTCGGGCGCGCAATGGCCGTCTTCAGCGCCGCAAGCGTTTTTGGCCCGGCGATGCCGTCGGCGACGAGACCATTCTCCTTCTGGAAGCGGCGCAGCGCAGCCTGTGTCGCCGGCCCGAAAAGCCCGTCAGCCGCAATGCCATAGCCGAGCGCGGCCAGATGCTGCTGCAATTCCCGGACAGCTTCGCCTTTCGAGCCAGCCTTCAGAACAGTGCCGGCATCAGTTGTGCCCGCGCCTCCCGCATGGCGCCGATAAGCGGCGGCGAGCTTCCTGTCATAGCCGTTCTTCGCATAGCCGGGACCGTTGTAGCCGCGCGCGAAAGCCGGCCAGTCCTGCGCATTCAGCACTGAGATCAGGCCCGCCTTGTCGATATAGCGCACCATCAGCCGGATCTGGCCGGCCGCGCCCGACCGCACTTCGGCAACCAGTGCCTGCACATTGGGATAGCCAAGCCACAGCCAGTGCGAACCCATCACCTGCCCGACCCCCCATGATGTGGATTCATAGGCGGCGCTGGCATCGATCTGCGTGGCCTTGCCGAGCAGCACCCAGCGGGCGCTCTGGGTGGCGGGATTGGCCACCGCGCCCGCCTTCGGGGAGGCGAGCCCAAGCTCGCGGGCGCGCGCCTGTTTGCTGCCAGTTAGGCGGCGGTCGAAATAATGGCCTTCAAAGCGGATGAGCGGCTCGTTGCGCCCCTGCACGACGGCGAAAAGACGTCCGCCGCTTTCCACTTCCATGACAGCCAAAAGGGCAGCCGGTGTGATGCCGGCCTGCCGTGCTGCGGCCTGTGCTTCGCGGATGACATCCTGGCTGAACATTGGCTTGCGCGCTCCCCTGTCGGTTCCCATTGGCAGGCCCGAGTTTCGGCGCGATTGGAACGGTGGGGATAAAAACGCGTCCGGAAAATGCCGGTTTCCCTTCCGCACACCTGAAAGCATTGGCGCTTTTTGCCTTATCATGAGCCGGCCGGAACATCTTGAATCCACGCGCGGTAAGCGCTAGGCCCTGCGCATGAACGAAACTCCAGATCCCAAAAGCTTCCGGGTCGCCGCGCTCTACCGCTTCTGCCGGCTTGACCGGTTCGAGGAGATGCGCGCGCCGCTGGCCGCCTTCTGCTGCGCGCGCGGCATCAAGGGCACGCTGCTGCTGGCCCGCGAAGGCATCAACGGCACCGTTGCCGGCACCACGGAAGCGATCGCCGAACTGGTCGGCCACCTGAATGCGCAGCCTGAGCTGACCGGCTTCGACGTCAAATACAGCCACGCCGCCGAAATGCCGTTCCACCGAATGAAGGTGCGGCTGAAGCGCGAGATCGTGACCATGGGCGTGGAAGGCATCGACCCGCTGGAGAGCGTCGGAACCTATGTCGAGCCGGCGGAGTGGAACACGCTTATTTCCGACCCGGAAACCGTGGTCATCGACACCCGCAACGGCTACGAGGTGGCGCTCGGCACCTTCAGGCGCGCCCTCGATCCGCAGACCGACAGTTTTCGCGAGTTCCCGCAATGGGTGGACGAGCACCGCGGCGAACTGGAAAATCGCAAGATTGCCATGTTCTGCACCGGCGGCATCCGCTGCGAGAAGGCCACCGCCTTCGTGAAGTCGCTGGGCTTCGACGAGGTGCTCCACCTCAAGGGCGGCATCCTGAAATATCTGGAGGAAGTGCCCGCCGAACAGAGCCTGTGGGAAGGCGAATGCTTCGTCTTCGACGAGCGCGTATCGGTTGCGCACGGGCTGGTGGAAGGCGAGGCTGAACTGTGCCGTGCCTGCCGCCATCCGCTGACGCCCGCCGAGCGGGCCTCGCCGAAATACAGCCCCGGCATTTCCTGCGAGTACTGCCACGACAGCCGCTCCGAGGAAGATCGCGCCCGCTATGCCGAGCGCCAGCGGCAGGTGGAACTGGCCGCCAGACGCGGCAGGGACCATATCGGAAGCTGACTGCCTCCCCCTTTCGCATCGGTGCTCCTTCCGTGTCATTGTAATGACAAGGTTGCCGCCCTACCTGTCTGCGACAGAAATCGCCCTATGGGCCTTAGCGGAGGTGCCGATGTTCGACCCCAAGAAGCTTCTCGACGATCTGCTCGGTTCGCAGATTCCCGGAACGACCGGAACCGTCCGGGACAAGGCCGGTCAGGCCGTGCAGATGGCCAAGGACAATCCTCTGGCCGCCGGCGCGCTCGCTGCCGTGCTTCTTGGCACTGGTCCCGGCCGCAAGGTCGGTGGTGCTGCGGTGAAGCTCGGCGGTCTGGCGGCCATTGGCGGCCTCGCCTACAAGGCCTACCAGAATTACCAGAACGGCAAAAAGCCGGACGAGGCCGCGCCCGCTGAAGAACAGGTTCTGCTGCCCCCGCCCGCCGATACCGAATTCCATCCCTCGCAGGCCCCACAGGGCGAAGCCGAATTCGCCCTGACGCTGGTGCGCGCCATGATCGCCGCCGCCAGGGCCGATGGCAGGATCGACGATGAAGAGCGCCGCCGCATCGGCGAGAAGCTCAGCCTTTCGGGGCTCGATTCCGACGCGGAGAGCTTCCTCAGGGCAGAGCTCGAATCGCCGCTCGACCTCGACGCGCTGGTGGCGGCTGCCCGGACCGAGGCGCAGAAAGTGGAGCTCTATACGGCCTCGCGCCTTGCCGTCGAAGCCGACACCCGTGCCGAACGCGGCTATCTCGATCTGCTGGCCGGACGCCTTGGCCTTGCGGACCAGCTTGTCGATCACATCGAGGCCACGGTTGCCTCCTCCGGTGCGCCGCAACCGGCCCCCGTTCCCGGCTCGCCGTGGTGAGAACACAGCCGTTAACCAGTTGTTAGCCTTCAGGGCGCAGCATTTGAAACAGACGGACGCGTCTTCCTCCTCCCGGACGCTGTCTGCAAATTGGGGCGATCGCGAATGATCGCCCCTTTTGTATGCTTGCCTTGCGCCGCCGGTTCTGCGAACCCTCTGCCAGTCCTGAGGAGGAAGCATGGCAATCAAGGGAACAGCAATCGTAACGGGCGCCGGCTCCGGCATCGGCAAATGCGTGGCGCAGGCTTTGCTGCGTGACGGCTGGAACACGGTGTTCTGTGGCCGCCGCACCGAACCGCTGGAAGCGGCTATATCCGAAACGTTGGACACCGAGGCAAAAGGCCTTGCCGTTTCCTGCGACGTAAGCTCGCCAGAGCAGGTTGAAAACCTGTTTCGCACGGCGGCCGAAGCTTTCGGCCGCATCGATCTTCTGTTCAACAATGCCGGAATGGGCTGCAAGGCGGCCCCCATAGATGAAATCCCGGTCGAAAGCTGGCACGAGGTTCTCGGCGTCAATCTCACCGGGTCGTTCCTGTGCGCCCGCGCGGCCTTCGGCGCCATGCGCCGGCAGGAGCCCATGGGTGGCCGTATCATCAACAACGGCTCGATCTCGGCCCACGCGCCGCGTCCGGGCTCGGTTCCCTACACCACCACCAAGCACGCCATCACGGGGCTCACCAAAACGCTCGCCCTCGACGGCCGCCCCTTCGACATTGCCTGTGGCCAGATCGACATCGGCAATGCGCTGACCGAAATGGCGGCACCTATGGCGGCAGGCATTCCGCAGGCCAATGGCAGCGTGGCGGTCGAGGCGGTGATGGATGTGCAGCGGGTGGCGGAAGCGGTCGTCTACATGGCCGGCCTGCCGCTCGATGCCAATGTGCTGTTCATGACGGTGATGGCAACCAAAATGCCGTTCGTCGGCAGGGGTTGACCTTCTCGCCCTGGAACAGGTCCCGCATCGCGCTGGTTCTTGCCGGCCGGCTTCTTTCCTGTGAGCCTCACCGCAAAGAGGAAGGGAAGCAAGCATGGCAGACGTTCTGAGCGACTGGCAGCCAAGACCGCGCCCCGGGCGCAAGGTTCTGGAGGGACGTAACGTGCGGCTGGAGCCGCTCGAGGCCGCGCGCCACGGCGACGAACTGTTTGCGGCGTCTGCCGTCGCGGATGCCGGATCGCGCTTCGCCTGGCTGCCGGAACTGCCGCCTCAGGATCGCGCCGCCTTCCAGCCATGGCTGGAAAAGGCCGAAGCCAGCCCCGATCCGCTGTTCTTCGCCGTCATCGACAAGGCGAGCGGTAAGGTTGCCGGCCGCCAGACACTGATGCGCATCGATGCGAACAACGGCGTAGCCGAGATCGGCAATATCTATTGGGGCCCGCTGGTCTCGCGCAAGCCGGCCGCCACCGAAGCGCAATTCCTGTTCGCCTCCTATGTCTTCGATGAACTCGGCTATCGCCGCTATGAATGGAAGTGCAACAACGCCAACGAACCCTCGAAACGCGCCGCCGAACGTTTCGGCTTCACGTTCGAAGGCCTTTTTCGCCAGCACATGGTGGTGAAGGGCGCAAATCGCGACACGGCGTGGTATTCGATCATCGACAAGGAGTGGCCGGCGCTGAAAAGCGCCTATATTTCCTGGCTGGACCCGTCCAATTTCGATTCGGACGGACAGCAGATCCGGCGGCTGGAGGAATTCCGCGCCGTCACCTGAGCCTCGAAAGGCGGCGAGCATGGCTCATTCGCACAAGGCTGGCGAAGCAGCGCACGGTCACGCGGCACATAATCATGCCGGCCATAACCATGCGCATGACCATGGCGGCGCCACCGACAAGCGCCGGGTGATGATCGCTGCCTGCCTGACGGGCGGCTTCATGATCGCCGAGGCGCTGGGCGGCATCTTCACCAATTCGCTGGCGCTGCTTGCCGATGCCGGCCACATGCTCACCGACACGCTGGCGCTCAGCCTGGCATGGTATGCGTTCCATCTGGCCGAACGTCCGGCCACGGCCCGCATGTCCTACGGTTTCGGACGGGTGAAGACGCTGGTTGCCTATACCAACGGCATTGCCATCTTCGTCATTGCCATATGGATCGTCTATGAGGCGTGGCAGCGTTTTCAGGAGCCGCCGCAGGTGCTCGGCGCTCCGATGCTGGTGGTCGCGACGCTCGGGCTGTTGGTCAATGTCGCGGGCTTCCTGATCCTGCATGGCGGCGACCGCGAAAGTCTCAACATGCGCGGCGCCATCCTTCATGTGCTGGGCGACCTTTTGGGGTCGGTCGCCGCCATTGCCGCGGCGCTCATCATCATCGCCACCGGCTGGTACCCGATCGATCCGATCCTGTCGGTGCTGGTGGCTGTCATCATCCTGTCCACGGCCTGGCGGCTGATGCGCGAGGCTGCCCATCTCCTCCTGGAGGGCACGCCCGAAACGCTGGACCGCGACGCGGTCGCAGCCGATCTCACAGCCAATATCGCGGGCTTGCGCGACGTCCATCATGTGCACCTGTGGTCTCTCGACGGCTCGAAGCATATGGCCACGCTTCACGCCCGGCTGGACGAAGGAGCCGACGCCCATGAGACGGTCGCGGCTATCAAGCGAAGGCTGGCTTCAGATCATGGCGTAGACCATGCGACGGTCGAAACGGAACTCGGTTGCTGCGCAGACGGCCATGGCAACGAGGACGAACACCATGGTCATTCGCAGCACAACGTGGCAAAGCAGGGTTCATGATGTTTGACATGGCTGGCTGGCGCCAGCCGCACGCCACCGAGGAACGACCATGACCCGCGAAACCAGACAGACGGCGATCGCCACCTTCCTGATTCTGGCCGTGTTCGGGACATTCCTTTATTTCGTGCCGCAGATCATGATCGCGGTCGGCGCCATATCGCCGGTTCTGGGCGCCGTCGTCATCGGGCTCGTTCTGGTGGCTCCGTTCCTGTTTTTCTGGCTGCGTTCGCGCCGCCAGAACGGCAACAGTTGAGTCCTCAGACGCTGAGGCTGGCCGACAGAAGGGTCACGCCGACAAGGAAGATGAAGGCGGCGGCGCCGATCTCGATCGTGGCATGAATGCGGTTGCCAAGCCTGCCGCCGCCGGCCAGCAGCACCGCCCAGTTCTTCGCCGTCACCGCCAGAACGGCCAGCGTCGAGACGGTGATGGCGGTGCCCAGCGCCATCGCCAGAACCGACAGGATGCCCGCCATCCATAGCCCGTTCAGCAGGGCAAAGGACAGCACGATCAGCGCTCCCGAGCACGGCCTGAGGCCGACGGCCGCCATGGCCGACCATGCGGTGCGCCAGTCGAACCGGTCCGTCGACAGAAGCGCCGGGTCAACGGCATGCGAATGGCCGCAGCTCGAGCACACCATGCCATCTTCATGATGATGGGCATGATCGTGGTGATGATGCGCGTCGTCATGGGTATGGTGGCCGTGGCTGCAATGGCCGTCATGATGGTGGTGATGCGCCTCATCATGGTCATCGTGATTGACGTGCGCTGCGCTGGCTGCTGAAAGGCTGTAGGCTGGGGCTACTCCCACCATCCGCCTCACGACCGGCCCCGCCTTCTTCCACAGAAGCCAGGCGCCGAAGCCGGTAACGAAGACATAGCTCGCGATTTCAAGGAAATGCGCGGCATTGGTCATCGACACGGACGTGCCGCGCAGCACGAAATAGGCAAGCAGCATGATCACGATGGCGGTTGCCGCCTGCAGGAATGCCGAGATGAAGGACAGCACCACGCCGCGGCGCAGTGCTATCTCGTTGGCCAGCATGTAGGAAGAAATCACCGCCTTGCCGTGGCCGGGTCCGGCCGCATGGAAAACGCCATAGGCGAAGGACAGGCCAACCAGCATCCACACCTGCCCGCCATCGTCGCGCAGCGCCTTCATGGCTGATGACAGCGAGCGGTAGAACGCCTGCTGATGCTGGTTGATCCAGATCATCAGCCCCGAAAACATGCCGGTGGAGGGGATGACGGCTTCATTGGCGCCGATGCCGAGCGAGCTTTGCGCATGGGCATGGCCGGCGAAATGCGACAGGATATAGGCGACCGCCAGCAGGGCGAACGTTGTGCGTATGAAGATCTTGTTCAAGGGACGGTCCTCACGCATGGCATTTGAGTTCGAGCTTGGTCGCGAAAATCTTGCTCATGTCGGTGCCTGCCGGATCATTGAAGAATGCCTCGGTCAGGGTCTGCTGGTTTTCGGCCAGGGCGGCATCTGGATCGGGACGAATCACCGTGCGGACGCAGGAAGAAGGCAAGCCCTCCACCGCCATGTTGGCGTCTTCGGTGAAGTCGATGGCGGTATAGAAGGTGGGATCGTAGACGCCGAGACGGATGTCGCCTGCGAGCTGGATCGGCGTCTCGGGCTCGGATTCGAACAGGATGATGAGCTGGTTGTTCTCGAAATTGGCCATGATCGCGGCCGGCGGCTTCATCTTTACATCCTTGCCGTCCACGGTGACGAGCTGGAAATAGTTGAAGTCGGCCAGCGAGGCATGGATGGTGTTGGCCACCTCCTGCAGCTCGGCAGCGTCGAGCTTCAGGTCGGCATTGGCATCGAACTCCATCAGGACGGTGGAGGAAAACAGGTCGTCGAAGCGCCACAGATGGCGCAGCGCCTTCACCGTCTGGTGATCGGGACCAAGCACCACGTCGAGCCGCGCTTCGGCGAACACATGCGGATGCACGCTTGCGGGAACCGTACATGCAAGCAGGGCGGCAATCGCGGCCCCCGCCTTCAGCACTGTGCGTTTGAAGGACATATGAAGGTTCGTGTTCCCTGTCTTGCTGCGTGCCCGAGGATTATCACAAAGCAGGCGAAAATGGGACAATCGCACGAAACCATGACAGATGTGTCATGGCGCTGCGCGGGTTTTGAACCAGTCGGCGAGATAATCCACGAAAACACGCACCTTGGCCGGCAGGTAGCGTCGGTGCGGGTAGACCGCGAAGATGCCGCCGCCTTCCAGGATCCGGTCTTCCAGAACCGGCACCAACCGGCCGGCGGCAACCTCCGGTTCGGCGATGAAATCCGGCAGACCGGCGAAGCCGAGGCCGGAAACGGCGGCAGCGCGCGCGGCGATCGGGCTGTTGACCTCGATGGGGCCGGCCACGGACACGCTGATCGTCTCGCCGCCCTCGCCCTTGAAGGGCCAGTTCGACAGCCACCTTCCGTTGGTGTCAACGATGCAGGGCATGCCGGCGAGGTCCTGCGGCCTGGCGGGCCTGCCATGCGCAGCCAGCAGCTCCGGCGAACCGCAGATCATCACCCTGAATGGCGCCAGCTTGCGGGCGATCAGCGACGAGCTCTCCAGCCGCGAGATGCGAATGGCGAGGTCGAAGCCCTCTTCGACCAGATCGACAAAGCGGTCGTCGAGCCTGATCTCCAGCACGATGTCGGGATGAGCCTTTGCAAAATCGACCAGTGACTGGCCAATGGGCGCGTCGGCAAGGGTACGCGGCGCCGACAGTTTGATTCGCCCGCGCACGTCGCCGGATGATTCGCGCACCGAATCAGCAAGGCTGTCGATCTCACGGACGATCTCGGAGGCGCGCCGGTAGTAGGTGTGGCCGGCCTCGGTGAGGGAGAACTGGCGCGTGGTGCGGTTGAGCAAAAGCGCGCCCAGCTCGTCCTCAAGTTCGCGCACATATTTGGAAAGCAGGGCCTTCGACCGCCCTATCTTGCGTGCGGCGGCCGAAAAACCCTCGGCCTCCACCACATCTATGAATGCGCGCATGCGTGTCAGCGTGTCCATGAGGCTTCCTTCCGCCGGATAACAGGCGCAGCCATCGTCTCCAAAAGTGAAACGATGATGGCAGGATTGTTCGATGCCGGAATTTTTTCAAGGCACTCAAAGATTTGAGTTGATTGTGACATGCGCTGTTCCTATATCGCGCTTGCCCAAAGTCGCACGTGCCTGTGGGCGTCCCCCGGTTCCTCGAATGGCGAGGACAATCGGGACGGTACCCGGGAAATAACGAGCCCGGTCGATCAAGTGGCCAACCACGTGATCGAGGACGCCTTGAAGCAACGACGGTGCGGGCCTTTCTGGTGTCTGCCGATCGTCCATAGATCGGGGTTACTGAAGAGGCACACCTTCATTGCCGGCAGTGCGGTTGGGAATTCCCATCCAAGCCAAGGCAGACAAAGCGAGCCGAAGCCGGGCAAGGCTTCAGCTCACCGCCGCGGAAAGGCGTTTCGGGGTTCCGGTGTCTCCACCGGCCGGCTCCCCGCAAATTCTCTTCCGCCTTTGTCCACCGCGTTCATGCGAGGCTGCGCGCCCGCTCGACGCAGCCTTTGTGTGCGCCTTGTCCGGCGCGATGGAGAAGACCCCATGGCCACTCAGCGTATCCTCGATTTCCTCGCCACCCGCCGCCCGAGCGGTCCCTGCCTCGTCGTCGATCTCGACGTCGTGCAGGAGAACTATCGCGCGTTCGAGAAGGCGCTTCCGCAGTCGCGCATCTTCTATGCGGTGAAGGCTAACCCTGCGCCCGAGATCCTGCGCCTGCTCGCTTCGATGGGCTCGTCCTTCGACACCGCCTCGGTCGCCGAGATCGAGATGGCGCTCGATGCCGGTGCCACGCCCGACCGCATCAGCTTCGGCAACACCATCAAGAAGGAGCGCGACATTGCCCGCGCCCATGAGCTGGGCATCCAGCTCTATGCGGTGGATTGCGTCGAAGAGGTGGAGAAGATCGCGCGCGCCGCTCCCGGTGCCCGCGTGTTCTGCCGCGTGCTGACCGATGGCGAAGGCGCCGAATGGCCGCTGTCGCGAAAGTTCGGCTGCGCCCCGGCGATGGCCGTCGACGTGCTGCGCCATGCCGCGGCGCTCGGCCTCGACGCCTATGGCGTGTCGTTCCATGTCGGCTCGCAGCAGACCGACCTCACCTCGTGGGACCGCGCGCTGGCTGACGCCGCCAATGTGTTCGGCAAGCTGGCGGCGGAAGGCATCGTGCTCAAGCTCGTCAACATGGGCGGCGGTTTCCCGACCCGTTACCTGACCGACGTTCCCGCCGCTCAGGCCTACGGACAAGCGATCTTCGATGCGCTGTCGAAGCATTTCGGCAACCGCATCCCCGAAACGATCATCGAGCCGGGCCGCGGCATGGTCGGCAATGCCGGCGTCATCAAGTCGGAAGTCGTCCTGATCTCGAAGAAGGCCGACAACGACAATGTGCGCTGGGTCTATCTCGACATCGGCAAGTTCGGCGGTCTGGCAGAAACCATGGACGAGTCCATCCGCTACCCCATCGTCACCCCGCGTGACGGCGATGCGATGGAGCCGTGCGTACTGGCCGGCCCGACCTGCGATTCGGCCGACGTGATGTACGAGAAGAAGCCCTATCCCCTGCCCCTGTCGCTGACCATCGGCGACGAGGTGCTGATCGAGGGCACGGGCGCCTACACGACCACCTATTCGGCGGTCGCCTTCAACGGCTTCGAGCCCCTCCGATCCTACGTGATCTGACGGGCTCCCGGCTCGTCAGATCATCCGTGCGCCGGTGAAATTGTCTCCGGCGCGCGGGCTCGCTCGTGGAAAAACTCCGCCTGTGAAGGATCGCGGATATGAACAGCCTCGCCATCGCCTCTGCTGATTTCAACATCTCGTTCGGAACTGCCGGTGCAGTTCAGGACATGCCGGCTTTCGCCATCGAAGCCGAACGTCCAGCCGACAAGGCTGCGCGCGAGGCTCTGCTCGACCGCGCCATGGGGCCGGGACGCAAGCGCAAGTCTTCCGAGGCGCTACGCCGCGGACGCCTGCCGGCAGAGGGTCTTGCGCTCGTCGCCCGCTCGGCCGATGGCGCGGTTCTCGGAACCGTGCGCCTGTGGAATGTCACCCTCGGCGCCGGCGGCCGGCCGGCCCTGCTGCTTGGCCCGCTCGCGGTGGAACCGTCCGTGAAAAGCGCCGGCATCGGCTCCGCCCTCATGCGGCAGGCGATCGCCGAGGCGCGCGATCTCGGCCACGGCGCGATCCTGCTTGTCGGCGACGAGCCCTATTATGGCCGTTTCGGCTTTTCGGCCGAGCGCACCGGGGAACTGGCAATGCCCGGCCCCTATGAGCGTCACCGCCTGCTGGCGCTCGAACTGACGCAGGGCGCGCTGGATGGTGCCTGCGGCACCATCACCGCATCCGGCCGCCGGAAACGGAACGAACGCACACGCGCCGCTTGATTTTCATATGAAAAAGGCCACCCCGTTCCGGGGTGGCCTTTTTTTATTGTCCTCGCGCCGATGTCTTTAAAGGCCGAACCCAACTCATCCGTCGGGAACTCAGTTCACCCGCATTTGCAGGGTGGCCTGCCTGTTTTGCAGTCCCAACCGTTCCCGGCCGCCAGAGCATTTTGCAGCCAGATTGAAACACCTTGCGGTGCATAAATGCAGCGAAAACAAAGAGATACAGCATTTCTGCGATTCAGAGAAAGGCAGAAATGCTTTATTGGCCGAAACCTCAGTTGACCTTGGTTTCAAATTTGGCCACGGACAGGAAGTTCACGGCAGTTCCGGTGAACTGATTGGCTTTCCCCATCTCGTTACGGGCCTGGAAACCGGTGGTGTAGACCTCGGTCGGCGCGGTGCGCACCAGATTATAGGCATAGCGCGGTGCGGTCGTGGCGTTGGCGGCCTTTTCCACATGCTCGCCGGAATTGAGCGCCCAGCGGGCAAGCTTCGGCTCGGCGGAAACAACCACAGCCTTAGGCTCCGGCTTCGCTACATCGGGCGTCGGGCGGGCAGCCTTGCGGGTGGTCTTGACCGAGCCGCCGATCGCGCCAGCCGGATCGGCCGGCGTTGCGATGGCTGCCGAGCGTGGAGAGGCTGCAGGTGCAGCATCAACATCGGCGGGATCGACAAAAGCCGAGCGCGGCGTCGGCACGGCGGCCACCTGATATTCGGCAAGGTCCTCCGTCTTCTTTTCCGCTTCAGCCAGCAATGCCTTGACCTCGTCATTCGGGCGGGCGGTCGGCACGGCAGCAACCACGGCGTCCGAAGCAGGAAGAGCTTCATCGACTTCCAGCGCTGCAAGTGCGGTCAGGTTCTGCGAAGCCGTGCTTTCACGCGGCCGGAAACTCGGCACCGGCACGCTTTCATTCGCGGCCACCTGCGGCGGCGGCTCGGCGCTGGCCTGAGCGAACGGAACATTCGCCGGTGGCACAGCCGCCGTCTGAATCGGGTTGACGTCGGCAATGCCGAACGGAACCTGATCCGGCGTCTGAACGCCCACCTCTGCCCTGGGTCGCGGCGCGGCGCCCGGAACAGGAATGCTCCTGACCGGCAGTGCGGCAATGATCGTCTCAGGCGTTTCCTGCACCGGCTCGTCCGCAAGCTGTGGAATTTCGGCACGATTGGCCCGATCAGGCGAGATCACGGCAATGCCGGGCAATGGCTCTGCCGGCTTCTTTGCCTGTGCGGAAGCGGGTGCCGAGGCAACCGGCTTCTTCGGCGCAGGCGCTGCCGCAACGGCCACGCTGTTATCCTCGTCCTCATCAGCTCCGCCACCGCGGAACAGGGCTGCCAGCAGGCCTCCGGACTTGCCCGACTTGCCCGATGTGGTGGGGCCGGCCAGAGCGATTGCCGGCGCACCGGCCGCATTTCGCGACTTGTAGGCAGCCAGAGCCTGCTCATAGCCCGGCAGCGGCTTGCCGTCGCTCGGGACATGCAGCGTCTTGCCGTCGGGGAACACGCTCGCCAGTTCCTTGCGGCTGATGCCCGGCCAGTGACGAACATTGCCGACGTCCATGTGAACGAAGGGCGATCCCGATGTCGGATAATAGCCGACGCCGCCGCCCTGCATCTTGAGGCCGATGTCGCGCAGCTTCTTCAGCGGCACACCGGGAATGAAGAAGTCCATCGCCTTGCCGAGCATGTGCTGGCTTTTCTGGGCAACGCCCTTCGAGCGGCCACGCAGCATGTTGTTGGTCGCGGGCGAGCGATAGGCGCTGACGACATGGATATATTCGCGCGATCCGCTGGCCCTGTAAGCCTCCCAGACAAGATCCATCAGGCGGGGATCCATCTTTGTGGGCTCGTTGCGGCGCCAGTCACGCAGAAAAACGTTGAGTTTCTTCAGGCCATCCTGATCGTAGCGTCCATTGCGCTTGAACACGATCTCCGCCTTCTCCTTGGTGTGGAGATTGTGGAGCTTCAGCGTCCTCACCTCCGCATGAGCGGCTGTAGAAGAAACTGAATAAAGACCGAAAGCGCATACCGCCGCCGCCACCCATCTGGTGAGGGTTCCGCAGGAATGCCGACCGTTGATGTGTCGCTCGCTTCTGTTCAAATCAAAAGGCCTTGCAGGCTGCCGTTTGTCCCCGGATTTGAGCAAACGGATATGGATTAACCAAATCCGAATATCAATCCTAATGGTTAATGGTCCCTTATTGAAGGCCAAATGCGGTGACAGCGTGGCAACCGCACGGCCAAAAACGCACATGGCCGCGCATGGTAAACAAGCCATTTATAAAGCGTTAACAAAGAGCTAACGTGACAGACTTACGCCGTCTCGACCCGGACGGCGCGCCCGGTTTCCGGGTCGATGCCATATTCCCTGAGCTTGCGATAAAGGGTCGAGCGACCGATACCCAGCCTTCGTGCCACCTCGCTCATGCGGCCGTTGTAGTGTTCGATCGCAAAACGAATCATTTCAAGCTCGGCTGCTGAGAGCGCGCGCACATGGCCGCGCGCGTCCAGCATCGGAAGAAGGCCCGGCCGCAATTCCGGCTCCGAAGGTTGCGCAGGCGCCTCGACAGGTGCTTCATCCGGGTTTGGAACAGGTGGTTCCCTGCCAGTTCCGCGCTCGCGGTCAAGGTCGATCGTCCCTTCCACCTGTGCGCGGATCTGCGGGAACTCCTCTTCCGTCAGCATATCCCCTTCGCAGAGCACAGATGCGCGGAAAACAGCGTTTTCAAGCTGCCTGATGTTTCCCGGCCAGTCATAGGCCTCAAGCAGCGAGAGAGCTCGATCGGATATGTTTCGCGGGGGATGGTCGACGACCACCTCCTTCATGAAATGCTTCACCAGCAGCGGAATGTCTTCCCGGCGCTCACGCAGCGGAGGCACCAGAATTGGAAAAACATTGAGCCGGTAGAACAGGTCTTCGCGGAATTTGCCGTCCCGCACCTGCTGGATCAGGTCGCGGTGTGTGGCCGAGATCAGCCTGATGTCGACCTTCACCGTCTGGCGACCGCCGACCGGATCGACCTCGCCTTCCTGCACCGCGCGCAACAGCTTCACCTGCGCATCCAGAGGTAGGTCGCCCACTTCGTCCAGGAACAGCGTTCCCTCATGCGCCTCGACGAATTTGCCGGTATGGCGATCCGTGGCGCCGGTGAAAGCGCCCTTCTCATGGCCGAACAGGATGCTTTCGACGAGATTTTCGGGGATGGCGCCGCAATTGACGGTGACGAAAGGTTTCGTGCGGCGGTCGCTGCTGCCCTGTATGGCGCGTGCCACCATCTCCTTGCCGACGCCGGATTCGCCTTCGATCATGATCGGAATGCGCGAGGCTGCGGCCTTCTGGCCGAGCCGCAGCACGCGTTCCATCGCCGGGCTGCGTGTCAGCAGGTCCCTGAAGGTGAGTATGCCGGCAGCACGCCGCGCCACCCGTCGCGTCTCCCCCTCGGCCGCACCGACCTTCAGCGCACCGGTGATCGCCGACTGGATGCGCTCGGGCGATGCCGGCTTGACGACGAAATCGAAAGCGCCGTGGCGCATGGCCTGCACGACCGTTTCAATGCCGCCCTGCGCGGTCTGAACGATGACCGGCACGCGGATATCGCGCTCGCGCATGGCCCTGAGCACGCCGATCCCATCCAGCCCCGGCATCGACAGGTCGAGGATCGCGACCGAAATATCGCCTCCCCCGTCGAGGGCCCGAAGGCCGGCCTCTCCGCCATCGGCAACCACGGCCTTGTGGCCGAATTTCGAGACCGCCGCCTCCAGCAGCCTGCGCTGGACCGGATCGTCATCGACTATGAGCACGGAACCTGACATGAACGCCCGAACAGCCCGCCTTTGATTTTCCCCTATGGATCAACGTGGCACAGGGTTCTAAATAAGGTTTCAAGAAAGCCGGTGAATGAATTGTTTCGCCGCCGGCCAAATGGCCGCTGTACTATAGAATTTCAGATCGAAAGGTTTCCCATGCCAAGTTTCCCGGAAAGACAGTTTGCCGCGTCCTCCGCAGCACAGGCGAAGGCGGATCTCGGCGACCTGCCGGTGTGGAACCTTTCGGATCTCTATGCCAGCCACGACGCACCGGAACTGAAGCGCGATCTGGAAAAGGCGGCGGCCGATGCCATCGCCTTCGAAACCCGCTGGAAAGGCCGGCTCACCGCCGAGGCCGAACGCGGCAGCGAGGGGGGGCTGGGCGCAGCCATGCGCGAATATGAAGCACTGGACGAACTGGCCGGCCGCATCGGCTCCTATGCCGGCCTGCTCTACACGGGCGACACGTCCGACCCGGTTCGCGCCAAGTTCTACGGCGACGTGCAGCAGAAGCTGACCGATGCCGGCTCGCATCTCCTGTTCTTCGGGCTTGAGCTGAACAAGATCGACGATGCGCTGATTGAAAAAGCGCTGTCGGCAGATGCGGGCTTCGGCCACTACCGGCCGTGGATTGAGGATCTGCGCAAGGAAAAGCCCTATCAGCTCGAAGACCGCGTCGAGCAGCTTTTCCATGAAAAATCCGTCACCGGGCGCGGCGCGTGGAACCGCCTGTTTGACGAGACCATGACCGGCCTGCGCTTCCAGATCGACGGCGAGGAGCTGACGCTGGAACCCACGCTGAACCGCTTGCAGGATGCCGATGGCGAAGTGCGCCGCAAGGCTTCCGAGGCGCTCGCCGCCACTTTCTCGAAGAACATCCGCACCTTCAGCCTGATCACCAACACGCTCGCCAAGGACAAGGAAATCTCCGACCGCTGGCGTGGCTTCGAGGACATCGCCGATTCCCGCCACCTCGCCAATCGCGTCGAGCGCGAGGTGGTCGACGCGCTGGCGTCAGCAGTGCGCGAAGCTTATCCGCGCCTGTCCCACCGCTATTATGCCATGAAGGCCCGCTGGCTCGGCATGGAGACCATGAACCACTGGGACCGCAACGCGCCCCTGCCCGAGACCCCGCAGGCGACAATCGGCTGGAACGACGCCAGGAGCACCGTTCTCGACGCCTATAACGGCTTTTCGCCGAAGATGGCCGACATTGCCCGCCAGTTCTTCGATCTGAACTGGATCGACGCGCCGACCCGCCCCGGCAAGTCGCCGGGCGCCTTCGCGCATCCGACGGTGCCGTCCGTCCACCCCTATGTGCTGCTCAACTACATGGGCAAGCCGCGCGACGTGATGACGCTGGCCCACGAACTGGGTCACGGAGTGCATCAGGTGCTGGCCGGCGCACAGGGCGCGCTGATGGCCTCCACCCCGCTGACACTGGCCGAAACCGCTTCGGTTTTCGGCGAGATGCTGACCTTCCGCTCGCTGCTTGAGCGCACCACCGACAAGCGCGAGCGCAAGGCCATGCTTGCCCAGAAGGTGGAGGACATGATCAACACGGTCGTGCGCCAGATCGCCTTCTACGAATTCGAGCGCAAGGTGCACACCGAGCGCCGCAATGGCGAACTGACCTCTGAACAGCTTGGACAGTTCTGGATGGAGGTACAGGCTGAAAGCCTCGGCCCGGCGATCAGGCTCGGCGAAGGCTATGAGACCTTCTGGGCCTATATCCCTCACTTCATCCACTCACCCTTCTACGTTTACGCCTATGCCTTCGGCGATTGCCTGGTGAACTCGCTCTACGCCGTCTACCAGAACGCCGAAAGCGGCTTTCAGGAGAAGTATTTCGACATGCTGCGCGCCGGCGGCACGAAGCACCATTCCGAACTCCTGAAGCCGTTCGGGCTCGATGCCACCGATCCCGGCTTCTGGCAGGGCGGACTCGGTGTCATTTCCGCGCTGATCGACGAGCTTGAAGCTCTGGACAGCGCTGCCTGAGAACGGGTGCAAGGTGCCGGACACTTCCTTCATTCTGTTCCGCGACGATCCCGCGCGCCGCGAAAAGCTGTTTTCGCAGCCTTCCGAGATCATAGCGCCCTTTGAAGCCGATGAATTCGAGCCCGCATGGGAGCGGCTGCAGGCAGCTCACGAGGCCGGGAAATGGCTGGCCGGCTATCTTTCCTACGAAGCCGGCTACCTGCTGGAGCCCAAGCTTGTGCCGCGCCTGCCCGATGGCAGGCGTGCGCCACTGCTGTGCATCGGTGTCTTCGATGCGCCGCTGGAGCAGCAGGCGCCTGAGCCGGCACGGCCGGCCACCAACGACCCCATTCATGATGCGCAGGCACGCTGGTCCTTCGCCGATTACGAGAAGCGGTTTTCGCGCCTGCACCGGCATCTGCGCGAGGGCGACTGCTATCAGGGCAATCTGACCTTCCCGATCGACGCGCAATGGACCGGCGATCCGCTCGCCGCTTTCGATGCGCTGACCGAGCGCCAGCCCGTTCGCTACGGCGCCTTGTCAAATCTCGGCGCGGGTCCCATCGTGCTGTCGCGCTCGCCCGAACTGTTCTTCGAGATCGACGGGGAAGGCTGGATCGAGACCCATCCGATGAAAGGCACCGCGCCGCGGGGTGCCACGCCGGAAGAAGACGCGCGGCTGAAGGAATTCCTGCGCAACGACGAGAAGAACCAGGCCGAAAACCGGATGATCGTCGATCTTCTGCGCAACGACATTTCCCTCATCAGCGAAGTAGGCTCGCTCGATGTGCCGGAACTGTTCCGCATCGAAAGCTATCCGACCGTCCACCAGATGGTGAGCCGCGTGCGGGCAAAGCTTTTGCCAGACCTTTCGCTGCGCAACATTTTTGCGGCCCTGTTTCCCTGCGGCTCGATCACCGGCGCGCCCAAGATCAGGGCCATGGAAGTGCTGCGGGACCTCGAAACCAGTCCGCGCGGCGTCTATTGCGGCGCCATCGGCTGGATCGCGCCCGGCGGCGCCATGCGCTTTTCGGTCGCCATCCGCACCATCTCGCTCTACCCGCAGGGCGAGGCCGTCTACAATGTCGGCGGCGGTGTGGTGTACGATTCCACGGCTGAGGAGGAGTACCGCGAATGCCTGCTGAAGGCCCGCTTCGCGACCGGAACGGTCCCGGCTTCGAGTTGATCGAGACGCTGCGACGGGAGCCCGAAACAGGCTTCCTGCGGCTCGACCGGCATATGGCGCGGCTTGCCGCCTCGGCCTGCGAACTTGGTTTTTCCTGCGACACAGACAAGGCCGTTCAGGCACTGGAAAACGCCGCTGCCGGGGCAACGACGGCGCTGCGCATGCGATTGCTGCTCAGCCATGACGGCACGGTCACGGCCACCGCCCAGCCTTTCCAGCCCTTGCCGGAAGGCACGGTCTGGCTTTTGGGGCTGGCGCGGGCGCGCCTTGCCTCGAACGACCCGCTGCTGCGCCACAAGACGACGCGGCGCACGCTCTATGAAAGCGCCCGTGCGGAATATCCCTTATCTGAAGTTGACGAGGTGCTTTTGATGAACGAGCACGATGAGGTCTGCGAAGGCACCATCACCAGCCTGTTCGCCGATTTCGGCGAGGGAGTTCTCGTCACGCCCCGCCTGCGCTGCGGCCTGCTGGCCGGCGTGTTGCGCGGCGCACTCATCGATCAGGGGCGCGCCGTGGAAGGCGTGATCCCGGCCTCATCGCTTCCATCGGCAAGTGCGCTCTATGTGGGCAATGCGCTGCGTGGCCTGATCCCCGCGACGTTTCTTCCCTAGGGAAAGACGGCTATCGCTTCACCATATATCGAGATTTAGCGGCCTGATCGGGTCGCAATTGTCGAACGCGCCGCCTTTCACTGGTATGTGACAAAGATCTGTGATTGTTGCGCCGTCCTGCGGCAAGCCTGCCGAACGCGATCCAACAGGGAGCATGCGAAGAATGGCAAACTCGAAATGGCCGGTTTACGGCGAGATTACCGGTCCGCTCGTCATGATCGGCTTCGGCTCCATCGGCCGCGGCACGCTGCCGCTGATCGAGCGCCATTTCAGCTTTGACAAATCGCGCCTGACGGTGATCGATCCGCGCGACACCAACCGCAAGCTTCTTGACGAGCGCGGCATCGCCTTCGTTCAGGAGGCCGTGACACAGGACAATTTCAAAGAGCTGCTCACCCCGCTGCTCACGGCCGGCGAGGGCCAGGGCTTTTGCGTGAACCTGTCCGTCGACACGGGTTCCGTCGATCTCATGCGCCTTTGCCGCGAGCTCGGCGTTCTCTATGTCGACACGGTGATCGAGCCATGGCTCGGCTTCTATTTCGACGAGAAGGCGGACAATGCCTCGCGCACCAACTATGCGCTGCGCGAAACCTTGCTGAAGGAAAAGCGCAGGCGGCCGGGCGGCACCACCGCGGTTTCCACCTGCGGCGCCAATCCCGGCATGGTTTCGTGGCTGGTCAAGCAGGCGCTGGTCAATCTCGCCGGCGATCTCGGCCTCGATGCCAATGATCCGCCCGCACCGGGCGACCGCGAAGGCTGGGCGAAGCTCATGCGCGATGCCGGCGTGAAGGGCATCCACATCGCCGAGCGCGACACGCAGCGCGCGAAGAAGCCCAAACCACTGGATACGTTCTGGAACACATGGTCGGTCGAGGGTTTCATCGCCGAGGGATTACAGCCCGCCGAACTCGGCTGGGGAACCCACGAAAAATGGATGCCGAAAAATGCCCGTGGCCACAAGAAAGGCTGCGGAGCGGGTATTTATCTGGACCAGCCCGGCGCCACCACCCGGGTGCGGAGCTGGTGCCCTACCCCCGGGCCGCAATATGGCTTCCTCGTCACCCATAACGAAGCCATCTCGATCGCCGATTTCTTCACGCTCCACGGCAAGAAGGGGGGCGGCAAGAAGGGCAAGGTCCACTACCGGCCGACCTGCAACTACGCCTATCACCCGTGCAACGATGCGGTGCTGTCGCTGCACGAAATGTTCGGCGCCGCCGGAAAGCCGCAGGCCACCCAGCATGTGCTGGAGGAAAAGGAGCTGCTCGACGGCGTCGATGAACTGGGCGTGCTGCTCTACGGCCACGACAGGAACGCATACTGGTATGGTTCGCAGCTTTCGCTCGCCGAAGCGCGCAAGCTGGCACCCTACCAGAATGCCACCGGCCTTCAGGTCAGCTCCGCCGTGCTTGCCGGCATGGTCTGGGCACTGGAAAACCCGCAAGCCGGCATCGTCGAGGCAGACGAAATGGATTTCAGGCGCTGCCTTGAGATCCAGTCGCCCTATCTAGGGCCTGTGAACGGTTACTATACCGACTGGACGCCGCTCGAGAACCGCCCCGGCATGTTCCCCGAAAGCATCGACGCCAAAGATCCGTGGCAGTTCCGCAACATATTGGTGAGATAGGCTTGTGCCCTTCCCGGTTGCCCTGCTTGCAATCGAGCCTAAATCGCGCGATTGAACAGAAGCGGATCGAGGAGATGCCCAGGATGAACATTGCCCGTAAAGTTGTAAATGCAGGCCTGATCATGTTGATGGCCGGTGCGCTGGCCGCCTGTACGACAGCCCCACCGCCTCCCGGCGGACCAGTTGCGGCGCGCAACGGTGTCGACGGCTCGTGGATCGATGCGCAGGGCACCGGTCTTTCCACCTTCTCCAGAGGCGCCTTCCAGACGGTCGCCACCGACACCGGCCAGAAGCTGTCCGACGGCAGCTACCGCATGACCGGCGCGAATTCGGTCGAGATCAGCGGCACCTCGCTGATCCGCCAGTCGCCCATCAGCTTCAACTGCCTGATGGTATCGACCAGCCAGCTCAACTGCACCAGCGCCACCGGCCAGAATTTCGTCCTGACGCGCCGCGCCTGAGTTCCCTGATCTGAGCACACATGCGGCGTATCGTCCGCCGCATGTGGGTGCGGCCAGACGCTGCATTGCATCCTGACAGGACAGCGCTAGGTTCTGCGGCTCGTGGAGAAAGCGAGCGCATGACACAGATCGATCAGACAGAAGCCGCCGCCGTCAAATCGCCGGCGGCCCAGCCCGGCCAGCCTGTTTCCCGGCAGGTTCCGGTCCGCCCCGCCAAGGTCGGCGTCATGCTGCTCAATCTCGGCACGCCCGACGGCACCGAGTTCAAGCCGATGTGGCGCTATCTGCGGGAATTCCTGTCAGATCCGCGCATCGTCGAGCTGAACAAGCTGATCTGGTATCCGATCCTGTATGGCATCGTGCTGACCGTGCGTCCGAAGAAATCCGGCGAGAACTACGCCCGCATCTGGAACCGCGAGCGCAACGAATCGCCCCTGCACACCTTCACCCGCTCGCAGAGCGAGAAACTGTCGGTTTCCCTGCGCGATCTGGCCAATGTCACCGTCGACTGGGCCATGCGATACGGCAATCCTTCGACCGGCAGCGTGGCGAAGAAGCTGGTTGAGCGCGGCTGCGACCGCATTGTCTCGTTCCCGCTTTATCCGCAATATTCGGCCACCACCACCGCCACCGCCAACGACCAGCTCTTCCGCGCGTTCATGAAGATGCGCCGCGCACCCGCCGTTCGCAGCATACCGCCCTATTACGACGAGCCGGTTTACATCGACGCGCTCGCCACCTCGATCCGGAAACATCTGGCCACGCTCGATTTCGAGCCGGAGGTGATCCTCGCCTCCTATCACGGCATTCCGAAAGCCTTTTCCGACAAGGGCGACCCCTACCGGCGCCATTGCCTGGAAACCACGCGCCTGTTGCGCGAGAAGCTGGGCTGGGGCGAAGACAAGCTCATGACCACCTTCCAGTCGCGCTTCGGCGCGCAGGAATGGCTGCAACCCTACACGGACGCCACGGTCGAGAAACTGGCGAAGGATGGGATAAAGCGCATCGCCGTCCTCAATCCCGGTTTCGTATCGGACTGCATCGAGACCCTCGATGAGATCGGCCGCGAGGTTTGCGAGGAATTCATTCATGCCGGCGGCGAGAAGTTCAGCCATATTCCGTGCCTGAACGACAGCCCCGAAGGCATGGCCGTCATCGAGACTCTGGTGCGCCGCGAACTGGCCGGCTGGGCCTGATCCCAGCCTTATCCTGCTTTCCGGACACTGAACCTGTGTGAAGCCGCTGTTTTTGCAGCAGGCGGTTTCCACTTCGGCCGGCAATGCTCTAAATGTCTTTCGACAGCAAATGCTTTCGAGAGGTAACGGGCGATGCTCGCAGGGTTCGATATTGTCATAGTGGTGCTGGCGGTGGTTGTGCTGCTGGTGCTGTTCGCGGGCATCAAGACGGTGCCGCAGGGCTTCAACTTCACCGTTGAGCGCTTCGGGCGCTACACGCGCACCCTCTCCCCGGGCCTCAACCTGATCGTTCCCTTCGTGGACCGCGTCGGCGCGAAGATGAACATGATGGAGCAGGTGCTCGATGTTCCGACGCAGGAGATCATCACCCGCGACAACGCCATCGTCGCCGTGGACGGCGTCGCCTTCTATCAGGTGCTGAACGCCCCGCAGGCCGCCTATCAGGTGGCAGGCCTGCAAAACGCCATCCTCAACCTGACCATGACCAACATCCGCACCGTCATGGGCTCGATGGACCTCGACGAACTGCTCTCCAACCGAGACACCATCAACGAGCGCCTTCTGCGCGTGGTGGACGAGGCAGCCCATCCTTGGGGCATCAAGGTCACGCGCGTCGAGATCAAGGACATCAACCCGCCCGCCAATCTGGTGGACTCCATGGCCCGCCAGATGATGGCCGAACGCGACAAGCGCGCCCAGATCCTGACCGCCGAAGGCCTCAAACAATCGCAGATTCTCGAAGCCGAGGGCCGGCGTGAAGCCGCCTTCCGCGACGCCGAAGCGCGTGAGCGCGCGGCAGAGGCGGAAGCCCGCGCCACGCAGGTGGTTTCCGAAGCCATTTCCAAGGGCGACCTGCAGGCGCTCAATTATTTCGTCGCGCAGAAATACACCGAGGCTCTGGCGAAAATCGGTTCTGCCACCAATTCCAAGGTGGTGCTGATGCCAATGGAAGCCTCGGCCCTGATCGGCACGCTGGGCGGCATCGGCGAGATCACCAAGGAAGTGTTCGGCAATGGCGGCAGCTCGGCCGGCGCACGCCAGTCCGGTGCACGCCCGCCGGTGGTTCGGTCCACCGACTCGTGAGATTTAGCAACAGGCGGAAGCCATGATCGCGCCCATCATCTCAGAACTCGGACCGTGGAACTGGGTCGTTCTCGGCCTCGTTCTGCTCGGCCTCGAAATCTTCGCGCCGGGCGTCTACCTGCTGTGGATCGGCATTGCCGCGCTCATCGTCGGCGCCGCGTCTCTGGCCTTGTGGGAAGCAGGCTTCTGGGGCTGGCAGGTGCAGGTTCTGCTGTTCCTCATCCTGTCGCTGGCGTCGGCCTATTTCGGCAAGAAATTCGTCGTGTCACGTCAGGGCGACACCGACCAGCCTCTGCTCAACCGCCGCAGCGAGCAAATGATCGGACGCACCGCCACGCTGGCCGAGCCGATCCGCGACGGGCGCGGCCGCATCCAGCTCGGCGATACTCTGTGGCGTGTCTCCGGCCCAGACCTGCCGGCCGGTACGCGCGTGCGCGTCATTGCCGCGGCCGATACCGATCTCGAACTGACAGTGGAAAAGGCCGAGTAAAAGCTCTTGGCCCGTCAGTAGCGGGCGAAGCTGCGCGCACCCTCGGCACCGAAGATGAGAACGTCATAGGTGTCCGGCGTTCCGCCGGTTTCCATGCCGGGCGAGCCGACCGGCATTCCGGGCACCGCGAGACCGATTGCGGGAGGCCGCTCCGCAAGCAGACGGCGAATTTCGCGCGCCGGCACATGTCCCTCGATGACGTAGCCGTCGATGACCGCCGTATGGCAGGACTGGACAGAGGCGGGCACACCGAGCGCGGTCTTGAGCGGATCGAGGTCCTCAACCAGCCGGTCGCGCACAACAAAACCCTCGGCCCTCATATGGTCGATCCAGGCTCCGCAGCAATTGCAGGAAGGCGAACGCGCGACTTCGACCACCTGTTGCGCGGCAAATACGCGCCCGCCGCCAAGCGCCATCCCAATCCCGGCTCCGGCCAGAGCCATTACGGTGCGACGGCTTAATCCCTTCATGCAGATATCCCTTCTCAGCAGGTTCTGATCCCACCGCAATCATCGGCGCAGACCTTGCTGCCACCTTCCAGCGCTGGAAGGTCAAGACCTTTTTAAGGGGCTTTTTTAAAAGGAATGCCCGGCAACCTGACGGATCAGGCAGCGCCAACGCGCAGCAGATCGTGGAAATGCAGGATGCCGACAGGCCGGCCTTCCTCGGCCACCACCAGCGCGCTGATCGAATGCTGGTTGAGCAGAGCCACCGCCGAGCCGGCGAACATATCCGGCTCAATGGTCTTCGGCGAGCGCGTCATCACATCGTCGACGGTCGTGCGGGTCAGATCGCGATGCAGATTGCGAGCCAGATCACCATCGGTGATGATACCCACCAGCTTGCCGGCATCATCCACCACGCACACGCAACCCACGCGCTTCTGCGCGAGCATCGCGATGGCTTCGGGCATTCCAGTGCCCGGCCTGACCACGGGAATCTGATCCCCGACACGCATGATTTCCGAAACCCGCGTCAGATTCGCGCCAAGCTGTCCGCCCGGATGAAAGGTGCGGAAGTGTTCCGGCGTGAAACCCCGCGCTTCCAGAAGCGCGATGGCCAGAGCATCGCCAAGCACGAGTTGCAGCAGGGTCGAGGTGGTAGGCGCCAGCCCATGCGGACAGGCTTCCGCAACCCGCGGCAAAAGCAGAACCACGTCCGACGCCCGCGCCAAAGCCGATTCCGCACCGGAAGTAATGGCGATCATCGGAATGGAGAAACGGCGCGAATAGGCGATGATGCCCTTCAGTTCCGCCGTCTCACCCGACCATGACAGCGCAATGATCGCGTCGTTGGGGGCGATCATGCCAAGGTCGCCATGATTGGCCTCGGAAGGATGCACGAAGAAAGCCGGCGTGCCCGTCGAGGCGAGCGTGGCGGCGATCTTGGAACCGATATGCCCGCTCTTGCCCACGCCGGTGACGATGACCCGGCCCTTTATGGCCGAAATCGTATCGACGGCCTGCCGGAAAGGCCCGGCCAGTCCGTTCTGCAGGGCATCGGTCAGAGCAAGCAATCCCGCCTGCCCGGTCGCGACGGTGCGGAGTGCGGATTCCACGGTCGGGTGCCGCAGATCGGAAGCGCTGGTATCGGTCATGGGCGTGCGCTTAGCGCTTCATACGCTTCATGTCCAATAATTTGCTCCTGACGCCCTCACCCGAACCTCCATTCAACCCTCCGTTAACCATCACCGTTTACGGTTCGGTAAGCATGGCGCGCCCGCGCCTATGAGGTGGTGATGCCGCGTTTGAACTCCAGATTCGGAACCGTTCAGCGTGCCGGGAAACTCGGCGCGCTGCTTCTGATGACGAGTTTTCTGATACCTGTCGCGCCATCGTCAGCTCAGGATATGGAGTTGCGCGGAACCTCCGCTTCACCCCGGCAGCAGGAGCGTCAGCGGGGCATTCCGGCACCCGCCTACCGGCCTGCCACCTCCGGCGCAGACTCCGAACCGCCACCAGACGCAAACATCGCGCAGGGCGTCGACCCGCTGGTCGATGCAGCACTCGATGCGCCTCCCGAACCCGCGCCCACCCGTCGCCGGCCGGCAACGGTGACAGAAGAACGCGAGGAAGGACAGGCGCCGAACCCGCGCACAGGTGCCGTCAATCCGGAAGAGATTTCGCGAACCAACATGCGTGAGGAGCGCACCGGCGCCATAGAACGCGGAACCGGCAGCTTCGATGACGATCCGTTTGCGGCGCCCGGCATCAGAATGGGCAGCTTTATGTTGCGCCCCTCATTTGAACAGGGCCTGACTGCGACATCGAACGCCAGCGGCAGTGCTGGCGGCGGTTCCGCCGTGCTTTCCGACACGACGCTGCGCCTCGGTGCCGTATCGGACTGGAACAGGCATTCGGCCGACATCACCGGCTACACGACATGGCGCAAATCCGTTTCCGGCGAGCATCTGGACGAGGTGCGGGGCCGGATCGATGCCACGCTCAATCTCGACCTCGACCGGGAATGGCGCGCCATTGCACGGCTCGGCTATGAAAGCTCGCCCGAATCCGCCTCGTCGCCGGTCGCCATCACCGGCACGGCCTCGCAGCCGACGCGCCACAGGATCGACGGCAGCATCGGTGTGGAGAAGTCTCTCGGCAAATTGCGCCTCGGCCTTACCGGCGAAGTTCAGCGCGACCTCTATGAGGACGCGAAGCTCTCATCGGGTGGAACGCTTTCGCAAAAACATCGCGATTCGACGCTTTACACCGCTAGGCTGCGCACGGGTTACGAGATTTCGCCCGCATTGACTCCGTTCGTGCAGATCGAAGGCGGGCGGCGCATTTATGACGAGCGCGTCGATCCGGGCACCTATCGCCGCTCCGCCGACCGTGTCGGCGCCAGCATCGGCACGGAATTCGATCTCGGCGAGAAGCTGGGCGGCGAAGTAGCCGCCGGCTGGCTGCGCGAAAGCTTCGACGACGATCGCCTCCGCCCCCTTTCGGCGGCCACGCTGGATGCGACGCTCAGATGGTCACCGCAGCGCGGCACCAATATCGGCCTGCGTGGCACGACAACACTTGAGGGCAGCACGACGCCGGGCGAAAGCGGGTCGGTGCTCTACGCGCTCCGCCTGACCGGCGATCGCCAGATCCGCGCCAATCTGACGGCCAATGCCGCACTTGGCATCGACTGGCGCGACTACAGCGGCTCGGATGCGCGCGATCTCATCTACAGCGCCGAAGCCGGCCTGACATGGTGGATGAACCGCTATATGGGTCTTACCGTGCGTGCCCGCCACGAGACGCTGGACAGCAATATCACGGGCCGGGATTCCAAAACCAACAGTGTCTATCTGGGTATCACCGCAAGACGCTGAAAGCTGTCGTCAGACCGAAACCCCATCTGAACGGAAGCCTCAAAAACGAAACGGGCGGCTCACTGCCGCCCGCCGTTAAGTCACATGCGTTTGCCGATCACGCAGGTTTGATCTCGTCCAGCAGCGACCGGATCGAGCCGGCCATCGAAGCGCTCAGGTCGCTGCGCCACAGGGCGAAAGCCACATTGGCCTCGACAAATCCTTCAGGCGAGCCGCAATCATAGGTGCGCCCTTCGTAGCGATAGCCATAGAAGGGCTGTTCCTTGCCCAGACGCAGCATGGCGTCCGTGAGCTGGATTTCGTTGCCCGCACCCTTCTCCTGCCCTTCCAGAATGCTGAAGATTTCCGGCTGCAGAATATAGCGACCATTGATGTAGAGATTGGAAGGTGCGGTGCCCGGAGCCGGCTTTTCCACCATCTCGGTGATGCGGAACCCCGAATGTGCCGCTTCTCCCCGCCCGACGATGCCATATTTATGGGCCTCGGCCGGATCGCATTCCTGAACGGCCACGATGTTGGAGCCGGTGTTCTCGTAAAGCTCGACCATGGAGGCGAGGCAACTCTTGCGCGACTGCATGATCATGTCCGGCAAAAGCAGGGCAAACGGCTCGTTTCCGACCAACTCGCGCGCGCACCATACCGCATGGCCAAGCCCGAGCGGCACCTGCTGGCGGGTGAAGCTGGTCTGGCCCGGAGCCGGCTGCAACTGCTGCAGGCGCTCCAGCACCTCGGTTTTTCCGCGCTGTTCCAGCGTGTCGTAGAGCTCGAACTGAATATCGAAATGATCCTCGATCACCGCCTTGTTGCGTCCGGTGACAAAGATAAAATGCTCGATGCCCGCTTCGCGCGCTTCATCGACAACATATTGAATGACAGGCCGGTCCACCACCGTCAGCATTTCCTTCGGAATGGCCTTCGTAGCCGGAAGGAAGCGCGTACCCAGTCCCGCGACCGGGAAGACTGCCTTTCTTACTTTCTTCATAATCTCAGCGTCTCACTCTTTTCTTGCCACCACCGTACGGAACATTCGCATGGCGAAATTGAGGAATACTGAACAGCCGGAATCCGACCGCTCCCGGCGGTTACGTGGAGTAAACAGCCTGCCCTCGTTTTCGTTCCTCTGTCAGGCCTATGGTAAACTAAATCCTAACCCAATTCCTGCAATGGATTGGCTTTCCGGCATATCTCAGGAGAACCAGATGTCCGATCGAAAAGCACGCCCCTTCCTGCGCGCCCTGACCGTGGCAGGTCTGTCGCTCGCTCTAATGCTTCCGGCAGGCTCGGCCTTTGCCGATGCCGGCTTCCGCCAGTGGGTGGAAAGCTTCCGCACCACGGCGACGCAGAACGGCGTCTCCGGCGCCACCTTCGACCGCGCCTTCCGGGGCATTACCGAGATCGATCCCGTGGTTCTGGAGAAAGCCCGCTTCCAGCCGGAATTCGTGGCACCCACCTGGGACTATTTCGACAATCGCGTTCACGACGAATCCGTCGCCACCGGCCGCCAGATGGCACGCCAGTGGAAGCCATGGCTCGACCGCATCGAAAAGCGCTTCGGCGTCGACCGGCACATTCTGCTCGCCATCTGGTCGATGGAATCGAACTATGGCGAAATCCTCAAGCGCGACGACGTGATGCGCTCCGTCGTGCGTTCGCTGGCCACGCTCGGCTATGCCGACAAGCGGCGGGCGAAGTTCGCGCGCACCCAGCTGATCGCAGCGCTGAAGATCCTGCAAAGCGGCGACATCGACGAGAGCCACCTCACCGGCTCGTGGGCCGGGGCCATGGGCCACACCCAGTTCATCCCCACCAGCTATCAGGCCTATGCGGTTGACATGGACGGCAACGGCAAGCGCGATATCTGGAGCTCCGTTCCCGACGCGCTCGGCACCGCCGCCAACCTGCTCGCCAAGAACGGCTGGCAGAGCGGCCGCACATGGGGTTACGAGGTTGTGCTGCCGCCGGGCCGCAAGTTCCCCAGCGGTTCGATGTCGCTCGACAAATGGGCCTCGATCGGCGTCAAGCGCGCCAACGGCAAACCTTTCGTCAGCGGTTCGGATCAGGCGGAACTGAAGGTTCTCGACGGCCGTCAGGGTCCGGCTTTCCTCGTCATCAAGAACTTCTCAGTGATCAAGCGCTACAACAATGCCGACAAATACGCGCTGGCGGTCGGCCTGCTCGCCGACGAGATCGCCGGCTATGGCGGGATGGTGCAGGACTGGAACCGGCCTTTCACGAAGCTGAGCTTCGTCGAGCGGCAGGAACTGCAGCAGCGCCTGTCGCAGTATGGCTACTATAGCGGCAAGTTCGATGGTAAGATCGGCTCCGGCTCGCGGTCCGCGATCATGGCCTACCAGGCCAAGATCGGCATGCAGCAGGATGGCCATCCGAGCATGGAAGTGTTGTCGCGGCTGCGGCGCAACCAGTAAGGGTCGCGAGCAGCCATACGGGAACCGCCGGTTGCCAGAAAAGGCGGCATGAGCGCGGTTCCCGTGTAAGTCTTCAGGCTCGGAGAGGGGTCGCCTTGGCTTTGCCATTGTCTCAGCGGATCGGAAAAATGGCGAAGCCTGCCCTGCTGGCGGGCTTTGCCGTTCTGGTTCTGGGCGCCGGCGCCTCATTGCAATCTTCACCCGCTTACGGGCAGGATTTGCAGCTGCGGCCGTGGCTGCGCAACCTGTTCTCGCCGCGCCGCGCCGAGCGGGTCGAACCTCCCGCCGCCGTGCCACAGAAGCAGCAGCCGAGAACCCAGGCTCCTGCCGCCAGGAAGAATGTGGTGCGCGCCAGGCCGGCAGAACCCGCCCCACCGCCGGCTCCGGTTGTGGAAAAGGCAGCCGACGCGCGCGTCGTGCTCGTGGTGGGCGATTTTCTGGCCAGCGGGCTGGCCGACGGGCTCACCACCGTCTTCGCGGAGAACCCGGCCGTGCGCGTGGTGGACCGCTCCAACGGCTCGTCCGGTTTCGTGCGTGACGACTATTACAACTGGCCGGGCGAGATCGGCCCCATACTGGAAACCGAGAAGCCGGCCGTCGTTCTGGTAATGATGGGGTCCAACGACCGCCAGCAGATGAAGGTCGGCGAGGGCCGTGAAGCGCCGCGCACGGAAGGCTGGACGCAGGAATACAAGCAGCGGACCGTGAATTTCGGCAAGCACATCGCAGAGGCGAAGCTGCCCTTCCTGTGGGTGGGCATGCCTTCCTTCCGGCCGGGCACGATGACCTCCGATATGCTTGCCCTCAACGAGATTTACCGCGATGCGGCCGAGACCGCCGGCGGAGAATTCGTCGACATATGGGAAGGCTTCGTCGACGAAAACGGCGCCTTCATCACCAGAGGCCCCGACATCAACGGCCAGCCCGTGACCCTGCGCGCCGAGGACGGCATCAACATGACGCGCGCCGGCAAGCGCAAGGTCGCTTTCTACACCGAAAAGCCGTTGCTGAAGCTGCTCGGGCTGGCTTCTCCCAATGCCACGACGGCAGATCTGGTGCTTCCGGCCCCGATCCCCGGCTCGCCGGACAGCCCGCAGATGCCGGTCAATATCGACCGCACGCCGCCGATGCTGCTGAGCGACCCGGCACTGGACGGCGGCACGGAACTGCTCGGCGCGTCCCTGCCGACCAAAGACACCCCTGCAAAAAAAGAGCAGGATACGCGTGAGGCCGGCAAGGTCTCTCCCGGCCGGGCCGACGATTTCACATGGCCGCCGCAGCGCACGACCGCGACGGCTGCGCCGCAGGAGACGACCGGTTCCGTGACCCGCAGGAACTGACGCCTTTCCGGCAAAAGTGGCGGCAATCTTGCCCCCGGAATTGGCCTTAAAGCGTGTCGCGATCTTTCAGATTCGTTCCTTACGCTTTAAGTTTCTGCTTTTGCGCATGTCGTTGTCCCGAAACCGGTTCCCACTTTTGGGCGGCATGCTCTAAGGCTTGTGGGGATTCACAAGGAGCGTGAGATGTGATTCACGCTTTGGATGGATCGCTATGTTTTGACGGACGCCCAATGGGCGAGGATGGAACCGCACTGTCTGGGGAAGCGCAGCGACCCCGGCCGGAGCGGCAGCGACAATCGTCGGTTTGTGGAGGCGGTGCTCTGGATCGCCCGCACGGGTAGCCCTTGGCGTGACCTTCCGGCGCATTTCGGCAATTGGAGCACGGCCTTTAGGCGTTTTAGAGATTGGCGCGCAGCCGATGTCTTCATCCGGCTTTTCGAGGCGTGCTCGGACGAGCCGGACATGGAATATGCCATGGTCGATGCGACGATCGTAAAGGTCCACCGGCACGGTCAGGGCGCAAAAGGGGGACTCAGAGCCAGGCCATCGGCCGCTCCAAAGGCGGTATGACGACCAAAATCCTCGCGCTCACCGACGCGCTGGGCAATCTGGTCCGCTTCCGCCTCATGCCGGGCCATCGCTTCGACACAGTCGGAGTTCCGCCTTTGCTCGACGGCATCGCCTTTGGGGGCCTGATCGCCGACAAAGCCTTCGATAGCGACGCCATCGTCGCCGATCTCGACGCACGCGGCGCCAAGGTCGTCATCTCCCAGCATCCGAGCCGCGCAAAGCCGCTCCCGCTCGATCGCGACCTCTACAAATGGCGCCATCTCATCGAAAACTTCTTCTGCAAGCTCAAGGAGTTCAAGCGCATCGCCATGCGCGCCTGCAAGACGGACCGCAGCTTCTCAGCCATGATCTATCTCGCCGCAGCCGTCATCAATTCACAATGAACCCCCACAAGCCTTAGAGCGCCGTCACCGCGGCAGCAGCGAGGCCCCCATCAGCGCCTCGTCGATGGCGCGCGCGGCCTGCCGGCCTTCGCGGATCGCCCATACCACCAGCGACTGGCCCCGCCGTGCATCGCCGGCAGCGAACAGGCGGTCCATGCTGGTGCGATAGTCGCGGTCGCTGGCGGCGATGTTGGTGGAGCGGCGATTGTCGGTTATCGTCTTCATGCGCCCGTCCAGTTCCGTCAGCACGCCCTTCCGGAACGGCCCGGCAAAGCCGATGGCGATGAAGGCGAGATCGGCACGAATGACGAATTCCTTGCCCGCGATAGGCTTGCGCTTCTCGTCCACCTCGCAGCACTTGACGCCGACAAGCCTGCCGTCCTCGCCGATGAATTCCAGCGTCGCCACCTGAAATTCGCGATTTGCGCCCTCGGCCTGCGAAGAAGAGGTGCGCATCTTAGTCGCCCAGTAGGGCCAGACCGAAAGCTTGTCCTCCTTCTCGGGCGGCTGCGGCCGGATGTCGAGTTGGGTGACGCGCACGGCTCCCTGCCGGAAGGCGGTGCCGACACAGTCGGATGCGGTGTCGCCGCCGCCGACCACCACGACATGCTGGCCGTTGGCGAGGATTTCCGGCGACGCCCATGCCACCGACTGGATATCTTCTCCGCCGACGCGGCGGTTCTGCTGCACCAGATAGGGCATGGCGTCGTGCACGCCTTCCAGATCGGCACCGGGAATGCCGGCGGCGCGCGGCGTTTCGGAGCCGCCGCAGTAAAGCACCGCGTCATACTCCGCCAGCAGGCTGTCCACGCTCCTGTCAACGCCGATATTCACTCCGCAGAAGAAGGTGACGCCTTCGCCCTGCATCTGCTCGATGCGGCGGTCGATGAAATGCTTCTCGATCTTGAAGTCGGGGATGCCGTAGCGCATCAGCCCGCCGGGGCGGCTCTCGCGCTCATAGACATGCACCTCGTGGCCGGCCCGGCCGAGCTGCTGCGCCGCGGCCATTCCGGCCGGGCCGGAACCGATGATGGCAACCCGCCTGCCGGTCTTCATCAGCGGCGGATAGGGCCGGATATAGCCGATCTCATAGGCCTTGTCGGCCAGCGCCTGCTCCACCGTCTTGATGGCAACCGGAATGTCCTCGAGGTTCAGCGTGCAGGCTTCCTCGCAGGGCGCGGGGCAGATACGGCCGGTGAACTCGGGAAAATTGTTGGTGGAGTGCAGGTTGCGGATCGCCGTCTCCCACTCGCCATTGTAGACGAGATCGTTCCAGTCGGGGATCTGGTTGTGCACCGGGCAGCCGGTCGGCCCATGGCAGAACGGAATGCCGCAATCCATGCAGCGCGCCGCCTGCTTTTCCACCTCGCTGTCCGACAGGGGCAGCGTGAACTCGCGAAAATGACGTATGCGATCGGATGCCGGCTGATACTTGTGAACCTGCCGGTCGATCTCCAGAAAACCAGTTACCTTGCCCATTATGCTTCCTTGACCTTTGCGTGCGGCACGCAGGCGCATGGCGCGCGGGCCGTTCGTACGGGTGCTGACGGTTCCGGGCGCGACGCCGCGCCCGACGGGTACGGGAACCCTGCGCGGCAAGGCTCCTCAGGCTAGCGCGGACGCGCCCCCGGTTTGAGGTCTGGCGGAACACCGTAGAGGAAGAGCGGCGTGCTCATTCCTATTCCGCCGCCACGTTCATGCGGGCGCGCTCCATCTCCAGAAGGGCACGGCGATACTCGACCGGCATGACCTTACGGAATTTCGGCCGGTAGCTTGCCCATTCGTCGAGAATGGCGCGGCCGCGCCTGGAGCCCGTATAGTGCACATGGTTGAGGATGAGCTGGTAAAGGCGCTCCTCGTCATGGCTGGTCATGTCGCCGGACACGTCTACCCTGCCCTTGTGGGCGATGTCGCCGCCATGATGGTGCAGCTTTTCGAGGATGTCATCCTCTTCCGGCACCGGCTCCAGCTCGACCATGGCCATGTTGCAGCGCTGCGCGAAATCGCCGTCCTCGTCGAGCACATAGGCGACACCGCCGGACATCCCGGCCGCGAAGTTGCGACCCGTGCGTCCAAGCACCACCACCACGCCGCCGGTCATGTATTCGCAACCATGATCACCGACGCCCTCGACAACCGCGATGGCCCCCGAATTGCGCACGGCAAACCGCTCGCCGGCGACGCCCGCGAAATAGGCCTCGCCCTCGATGGCCCCGTAGAGCACGGTGTTGCCGGCGATGATGGAGTCCGCGGCCACGATCTTGGTGTCATGCGGCGGACGGATGACGATGCGGCCGCCCGAAAGGCCCTTGCCGACATAATCGTTGCCGTCGCCGACCAGCTCGAACGACACCCCGCGCGACAGGAAGGCCGCGAAGGACTGGCCGGCGGTTCCCGTCAGCGTGACGGAAATCGTATCGGGCCGCAGTCCCTTGTGGCCGAAGCGGCGCACCACCTCGCCCGACAGCATCGCGCCCGCCGAACGGTCCACGTTGCGGATCGGAACCTCGATGCTCACCGCCTGTCGGGCATCGAGCGCCGGGGCGGCAAGCTCGATCAGCCTGCGGTCCAGCACATCGTCGATCGGATGGTTCTGACGCTCGGTCCAGTGCGTCTGCTCGGCCGGCGCGTCCGGCTTGTGGAACAGGCGCGAGAAATCGAGCCCCCGAGCCTTCCAGTGGTCGATGAGCGCGCGCTTTTCCAGAAGATCGGTGTTGCCGATGATCTGGTCGAGATGGGTGAAGCCCATTTCGGCCAGAAGCTCGCGCACCTCTTCCGCCACATAGAAGAAGTAGTTGATGACGTGCTCCGGCGTGCCCTTGAAGCGCTTGCGCAGAACCGGGTCCTGCGTCGCCACGCCCACCGGGCAGGTGTTGAGGTGACATTTGCGCATCATGATGCAGCCGGCCGCGATCAGCGGTGCTGTGGCGAAGCCGAACTCGTCGGCGCCCAACAGCGCGCCGATGATGACGTCGCGCCCAGTGCGCAGACCGCCGTCGACCTGCAGGGCTACACGGCTGCGCAACCCATTCAGCACCAGCGTTTGGTGCGTCTCGGCAAGGCCGATCTCCCACGGGCTGCCGGCATGCTTGAGCGAAGTGAGCGGCGAGGCACCCGTGCCCCCGTCATAGCCGGAGACGGTGATGTGATCGGCGCGCGCCTTGGCGACACCGGCCGCAACCGTGCCGACGCCCACTTCCGACACCAGCTTGACCGACACGTCGGCGCGCGGATTGACATTCTTCAGGTCATAAATGAGCTGCGCCAGATCCTCGATCGAATAGATGTCGTGATGCGGCGGCGGCGAGATCAGGCCGACGCCCGGCGTCGAATGCCGCGTCTTGGCGATTGTGGCATCGACCTTGTGGCCCGGAAGCTGGCCGCCCTCGCCGGGCTTCGCCCCTTGCGCCACCTTGATCTGCATCATGTCGGAATTGACGAGATATTCCGTCGTTACTCCGAATCGGCCGGAAGCGATCTGCTTGATCGCCGAGCGCTCGGGGTTGGCCCCGCCGCCCGGCAGCGGCAGGTAGCGGTCCGGCTCCTCGCCGCCCTCGCCCGTGTTCGACTTGCCGCCGATGCGGTTCATGGCCACGGCCAGCGTGGTGTGCGCCTCGCGGCTGATAGAGCCGAAGGACATGGCCCCGGTAGAGAAGCGCTTCACGATCTCGGCAGCCGGCATCACGTCGTCCAACCGCGCCTTCTTGCGGCCGACCTCTTCCGCCGTCCTGATCCTGAACAGGCCGCGAATGGCGTGGGCATTGGCCGTGGCGTCGTTCACCTGTTCTGAGAACTGCCTGAAGGTTTCGGCCGACCCCTGCCGCACCGCATGCTGAAGGGTCGCGACCGCATCCGGCGTCCAGGCGTGCGCCTCGCCGCGCATGCGGAACATGTACTCGCCGCCCACTTCCAGCGCCCGGCGCAGCACCGGATCGTCTCCGAAGGCGGACGCGTGGCGCGCGACCGTCTCGGCAGCGATGTGCTCCAGCCCCACGCCCTCGATGAGCGTGGCCGTGCCGGTGAAATAGCGGTCGACGAATTCGGACTTCAGCCCGACCGCGTCGAAAATCTGCGCGCCGCAATAGGACTGGTAGGTCGAGATGCCCATCTTGGACATGACCTTGAGGATGCCCTTGCCGATCGACTTGATGTAGCGGGTGACAAGCTCCTGCGGGTCCACTTCCGGCGGGAACTGCCCCTTTGCGTGCATGTCGACCAGCGTGTCGAAGGCGAGATAGGGATTGATCGCCTCGGCGCCATAGCCGGCAAGGCAGCAGAAATGATGCACCTCGCGCGGCTCGCCCGATTCCACGACCAGCCCGACCGACGTGCGCAGCCCCTTGCGGATCAGGTGATGATGCACCGCCGCCGTGGCCAAAAGGGTCGGAATGTCGATGCGGTCCGGCCCGATCTGGCGATCGGACAGGATGATGATGTTGTAGCCGCCGGCGACCGCCGCCTCGGCCCGCTCGCACAGCCGCTCGATGGCCGCCGGCATGCCTTCGGCCCCTTCCGTCACCGAATAGGTGATGTCGATGGTCTTGGTGTCGAAGCGCTCCTCGGTATGGCCGATGGAGCGGATCTTTTCGAGGTCCGCATTGGTGAGAATGGGCTGGCGCACTTCCAGCCGCTTGCGGCGCGAGGTGCCGACGAGGTCGAAGATGTTCGGCCGCGGCCCGATGAAGGACACGAGGCTCATCACCAGTTCCTCGCGGATCGGGTCGATCGGCGGATTGGTGACCTGTGCGAAGTTCTGCTTGAAATAGGTGTAAAGCAGCTTCGGCTTGTCCGACATGGCCGCGATCGGCGTGTCGGTGCCCATCGAGCCGACGGCCTCCTGCCCCGTCGTCGCCATGGGCGACATCAAAAGCTTGAGGTCCTCCTGGCTGTAGCCGAAGGCCTGCTGGCGATCGAGGAGCGACACGTCCTTGCGCAGCGCGCGTGGCTCGACCGGATTGAGGTCTTCGAGGATGAGCTGCGTGTTCGCCAGCCACTTGCCGTAGGGGTGCCGGGTGGCGATCTCGGTCTTGATCTCCTCGTCGGAGACGATACGGCCCTTTTCGAGGTCGATCAGCAGCATGCGGCCCGGCTGGAGGCGCCACTTGGTGACGATGTGCTCTTCCGCCACCGGCAGCACGCCGGCCTCGGAGGCGAGGATGACGCGGTCGTCGTCGGTGACGATGTAGCGCGCCGGGCGCAGCCCGTTGCGGTCGAGCGTCGCGCCGATCTGGCGCCCGTCGGTGAACACCACGGCGGCCGGCCCGTCCCACGGCTCCATGAGGGCGGCGTGATATTCGTAGAACGCCTTGCGTTCGTCGCCCATCAGCTTGTTGCCGGCCCAGGCTTCCGGGATCAGCATCATCATGGCATGGGCGAGGCTGTAGCCGCCCTGGAACAGGAATTCGAGCGCGTTGTCGAAGCAGGCCGTGTCGGACTGGCCTTCATAGGAAATCGGCCACAGCTTCGAGATGTCGTTGCCGAAAAGCTCGCTGTCCACCGACGCCTGACGCGCCGCCATCCAGTTGTTGTTGCCGCGCACCGTGTTGATCTCGCCATTGTGCGCGACCATGCGGTAAGGATGCGCCAGCTTCCACGACGGGAAGGTGTTGGTCGAAAAGCGCTGGTGCACGAGGATCAGCGCCGATTCGAAGCGCGGATCGAGAAGGTCCGTGTAATAGGCGCCCACCTGATTGGCGAGGAACATGCCCTTGTAGACGATGGTGCGGGCCGACAGCGACACGCAGTAGGAGCCGACATCGCGATTGTCGTTCTCGGCATAGATGCGGCCGGAGATCACCTTGCGCAGGATATAGAGGCGGCGCTCATACTCGTCATCGTCGCCGGCATCGGAGGGCCGGTCGAAGAAGACCTGCGTGTGGAACGGTTCGGCGGCGACGATCTCCGGTGCGCTGGAAAGCGACGAATTGTCGACGGGAACCTCGCGGAAGCCCAGAATGGTGAAACCTTCCGATTGCGCCGATTCCACGATCACATCGTTCACATGGGCGCGCGCGGCCTCGTCCTGCGGCATGAACCAGTGGCCGACGCCGTAGCGGCCGGACGGCGGCAACTCGACGCCCTGCGTCGCCATTTCCTCACGAAAGAAACGGTCGGGCATCTGCACGAGCACGCCCGCGCCGTCGCCGACCAGTGGGTCGGCGCCCACCGCGCCGCGATGAGTCAGGTTTTCCAGAACGAACAGGCCATCCCGGACGATCTGGTGCGACTTCACGCCCTTCATGTTGGCGATGAAGCCCACGCCGCAGGCATCATGTTCGTTGCGCGGATCGTAAAGGCCTTGCGCGGAGGGAGGGATGCCCCGGTTAGCGATGCGTTTCGTGGTGGCCGCCCCGGTCTGTGCGGCCGGCCTGAAATCCGTCGTCACAGATGGCGTCACATGCGTCATCGCTGTCGTCCTCCATTTTCGCGCCGGAGAGGCGTCTGGTTGCCTTGGGGAGCATCAGGCTCCCGGTTGGGTATGCGTAACCGCTGGCGAGAACTCTTCACGCCCCGCCGGTCAGCGGGGAAAAGCCGCTTGCGCCACCAGTCGGATCGACAATTTCACTATACGCCGATCCGGGCTGCTTTGCGCGGATAAATAAGACAGCATTGCTGTCCTAAATTTCTATGGCAGAAATCAAAAAAGCGCACAAGACCGATTGATGAAAAAAATTGCGTCTTTTGGATAGAAAGTTGCGAAAGCCTGACACAAAGGGAAACTTTCCGTCGATTCTTGCTCACTCCGAAGCCACTTGCGGGCAGCAAAGCGGCACAATGCCCATCGCTACCTTGCAAGGCGCTGCTGAAAAGGATCAATTGCGCACCTGAAAAGCATCAGCATCGGAGCCGGAAATGTTCTTCGCGTCAGACAACTGGGCCGGCGCCCACCCTGCCGTTGCCGCGCGCATGTCAGGGGCTGCGGCGGGCTTCAGCACGGCCTATGGCGACGGTGATCTCGACCGCGCCGTCTATAAAAAATTCAGCGAAGTCTTCGAACGCGAAGTGGCGGTGTTCTTCGTGTCCACCGGCACGGCGGCCAACTCGCTTTCCCTGGCCCTTTATGGAAAGCCCGGCGGCATTTCATTCTGCCACCGGGAAGCGCATGTCATGGAGGACGAGTGCGGGGCGGTCGAATATTTCTCCGGCGGCGGGCGGCTGCTCGGCATCGATGGCAGCCTCGGCCGCATGGACCCGGCAGCGCTGGAGAAGGCACTCGGCCATTTCTTCCCCGAATCAGTTCACACCGGGCGTCCGGCCATCATATCGATCACCCAGTCGACCGAAATCGGCACTGTCTACTCACTGCAGGATATCGAGGCGATTTCCACCATCGCCGGCAGCCGCTGCCTGCCCCTGCACATGGACGGCGCGCGCTTCGCCAATGCGCTGGTGGCACTTGAAACCACGCCGGCGGAAATGACGTGGAAGCGCGGAATTGACGTGGTGTCCTTCGGCGGCACCAAGAATGGCTGCTGGTGCGCCGAGGCCATCGTGCTGTTCGACCTCGATCTGGCGCGCGAAATGGCCTTCCTGCGCAAGCGTGCCGGGCAGCTGTTCTCGAAATCGCGCTTCGTGGCCGCACAGTTCGACGCCTATTTCCATGACGGCCTGTGGCTGGAAAACGCCCGGCACTCCAATGCCATGGCCAGCCGCCTTGCCGAAGCGATCGACGCAGCCATCACCGCGCGCCTCGCATGGCAGCCGCAGGCCAACGAGGTTTTCGCCATATTCGGCGATGACATGGCCGCCAGACTGCAGGCCGCCGGCGCGACTTTCCACCAATGGCCGGCGCCGGCGGGGTTTAGCGGACAGCTTGGCGAGGACGAAAAAATCTATCGTTTCGTCACCAGCTTCGCCACGCAGAACGATGATATAGAGCGGCTGGCCGGCCTGATCCGCTGATCCCGCGTGAACGCAAAAGCGGCGCGGGTTTCCCCGCGCCGCCTCTCCCTCGGGAGGAGTGAGAGAAGATCAGTTGACGGTCTTGGCTTCGATCTGCCGGGAATTGTCAGCCGGCACCGAGGTGATGGCGATCCTGCGCGGCTTCAGTTCCTCGGGGATGTTGCGCTTCAGGTCGATGTGGAGCAGGCCGTTCTTGAGGGCCGCGCCGACGACATCGACATGGTCGGCAAGCTGGAACCGGCGCTCGAAGGAGCGCGAGGCAATGCCGCGATAAAGCAGTTCGGCGCCGTCGCTTTCGGTCTCCTGCCCGCGCTCACCCTTGATGGTCAGCACATTGCGATGAGCCTCGATGGAAATCTCGTCATCCGCGAAGCCGGCCACGGCCATGGAGATGCGATAGGCATCCTCGCCGGTTTTTTCGATGTTGTAGGGCGGATAGGACTGGCCGCCTTCGGGCTGACCGAGCGAGTCAATCATATTGAACAGGCGGTCGAAGCCTACGGTCGAGCGATAGAGGGGCGAAAAATCAACGTGACGCATGGTGTGTTCTCCTGTCGAGCAACAAGGTTTGCGTTGTGACCACTTGAAAACCCTGATGGCGCTTTCCGGGCCAGCGGCCCCGACATCGGCGACCGCACAGTACATTTGGGTGCCTGCCAAAACGGTTTCAAGACCCTGTCGCTCATGCCATTCGCGCAGGGATGAACGCGCGATGAACGGCTCGCTCAAAAGCCGTTCAGCTTGTGTGCCCTATTCCTTTCTCTGCAACGGAACGGCGGCGATGCCAGACCAGAGCCGATCCGGGTGTAACGTCCCTTCCATCCGGGTCGACAGTGGCCGGAAGTCGTTTGAGGCGACTTCCGGCTCCCACTCCGCCACAAGCGTGCCGGATTGTTCCTGCAATGATTTCCTTTGCAATATGAACGTGCCCTTCCTATCACCGTGACCAGACCCGCAGCACAGGCCGGCGGCCGTATGACAGAGCTTTTCTTTCACACGACGGACAACCCCGTTCCCGACAATGCCAGCGGCGGCTTTTTCAGAGCCCGCGACGGCAGGCAGATCCGCTATGCGCGCTTTGCGCCCGGCGGCCGGCCCGAAAAAGGAACGGTCGTCCTGCTGCAGGGCCGCAATGAGTGCATCGAAAAATATTTCGAGACCATCCGCGATCTGTCGGCGCGAGGGCTGGGCACCGCCACCTTCGATTTGCGCGGTCAGGGCGGCTCGGACCGGCTGATCCGGGATCCCCAAAAGGGATACGTCAAAAGCTTCGGCCAATATGTGGACGATCTGGACATCTTCTTCCGGGAGGTCGTGCTTCCGGATTGCCGCGGCCCCTACTACATCCTCGCCCATTCGACCGGCGCGCTGGTCGCTCTGCTGGCGTCAGCCTCGCTGGTCAACCGCGTCCAGCGCATGGTTCTGCTGACCCCGCTTATCGGCATGCCGGGGCAGCGCTACTCGATGAAGTCGATCCGCACCATGACGACGGCTCTCATGTTCATGGGACTTGGCCGGATGTACGTCAAAAGAAAGCGGGCGAAGGCGGCGGCACCTTTCGAGATCAACGACCTGACCTCGGATCCCGTCCGATACCGGCGCAATACGTCCGTTTATGAAGAGCATCCCCATCTTGCGCTCAGCGGGCTGACGGTGCGCTGGCTGCGCGCGGCCAGCATGGCCGTGCTCAGGGTCAGCGATCCGCAATTCCTGGCCGCCATGCGCATTCCGACCCTGATCGTAACCGCCGGGGCCGACAGCATCGTCTCCACTCGTGCCGCATCCGACTATGCCCGGCGCCTGCGGCTCAGCTCGCTGCTCACCATAGACGGCTCCCGCCACGAAATCCTGCAGGAAGCCGACTTCTACCGCGAGCAGTTTCTGGCTGCCTTCGATGCCTTCATTCCCGGCACCGAAGAAGAGATATTCAAGGCCGCCTGAAGGCTGAGCGCGGCATCAGCCGCGCAGAGTGGCAATTACGGCCTCAGTTACGCAGGGCGGCCATCGCTGCTTCGTGCAGCTGCGGCGTCGCCGCAGCCACTATGTCACCGCCATTTTCGGCCGGCCCGCCGTCGAAGGTGGTCACGATGCCGCCGGCCTGCTCGATGATCGGGATCAGCGCCACGATATCATAGGGCTTCAGGCCGGGATCCATGACGATATCGACGCATCCCGCCGCCAGCATGGCGAAGGCGTAGCAGTCGGTGCCGTAGCGCGCCAATTGCACCTTGCTCTCGAATGCGTCGTAACGTTTGCGCATATCGCCCTTAAACAGGGAAGGCGTGGTGGTGAACGAGATGGCCTCGGCAAGATTTTCGGTCTTGCGGGTGGCAAGCCTTCGCGGCCCGCCCGGTCCCTCATAGTGCGATCCCGCACCATCGGCATAGAACAGCTCGCCGGTAAACGGCTGGGACATCATTCCGGCGACCGCTTCGCCATCGATCGTCAATCCCACCAGCGTGCCCCATACCGGCAGGCCGGAAATGAAGGCACGGGTGCCGTCGATCGGGTCGATCACCCACACATGGCTGCTGCTAAGGTTCTCGCTGCCATGCTCCTCACCCAGAATGCCATGATCGGGAAACTCGGCATTGATCAGGCGCCGGATCGCCAGCTCGGCCTGCTGGTCTGCCTCGGTCACGGGATCGAAACCAGCCGCCTCCTTGTTGTCGACGGCTCCCTGAGCGCGGAACCGGGGCAACGTCTCGGCCGCGGCAACTCCGGCGACGCGCCGAAGAAAATCGGGTGAAATGTGCAATGGTATCTCCTGATCGGGAAAGCGCAGGTGTCAGCCAGTCATAGCAAAGCCGCAGACAAAGTCACGGGGCTGCAGAGGCTTATTCCGCGGCAAGCGGCGGGATGCGAAAATGATGGTCCGTCAACGCCATCAGGTCGGCGCAGAACTGGGTCAGATCCTCGACAAGCGCATCAAATCCGGCAGTCTTCTGAAGCGTGCCCTCGTTCATGTAGAGCCCACGATTGATCTCGATCTGCAACGCGTGGACCTTTCGTGTCGGGCGGCCGTAGTGCTCGGTGATGAAGCCGCCGGCATAGGGCTTGTTGTGGGCCACGCTGTAGCCCATGGCCGAGAGCAGGTCGATCGCGGTGACGGTCAGCGCGCTTGAGGCGGAGGTGCCGAACCTGTCGCCGACGATGAAATCGGGGCGCAGCCCCGTATCGGAAACACGCACACCGGCGGGCATGGAATGGCAATCGACCAGCACGGCAAAACCGAAGGCCGCATGAGTGCGCATTACCAGCTTTTTCAGGGTTTCGTGGAAAGGCTTGTAGACGGTTTCGATCCGCATCACCGCCTCGGCCAGCGGCAGGCGGCCGGAATAAATGTCGAAGCCGTCGCCGACCAGCTTCGGCACGGTGCCAAGGCCGCCCGCCACGCGGGCGGAGCGAATGTTGCAATAGGGAGGCACCGGCTCCGAAAACATACGCGGATCGAGTTCCCAGGGCTCCCGGTTGGCGTCGAGATAGGCGCGCGGAAAATTGGCCGCCAGCAGGGGAGCGCCAAGCATGACACAGCCGCCGAACAGTTCGTCGACATAGCAGTCCTCGGAGCGGCGCACATTGTGCTCGTCGAGCCGGCTCATCGCCAGAAAGCGCTGCGGGTAATGGCGCCCGCTGTGCGGCGAGCTGAAAACGAACGGCACCCGCTGCTCGGCGGCCGATCTCACCTCGAAGGCGGGAACAACCGAAAAATCCTCGGCCGCGCTTGTCAATGTCGGTAAACCTCTGAACCGTGAAACGTCATTCCCGGAAAGTGCCATTCGCGGCCGGGCCTGTCCATAGCTTCACCCACAGCTTCACGAAGCCAGGAACCGGCACGTATGGCGCTGTCTTCACTTGATCTTTACCGGCGCTGGCTCATATACAATCAGATTATCAGGCTGGGGCACACGCCGGCCGGGTTAGTGATTCGGACGGGAAATCATGGCACGCATTCTGCTTGCAGAAGACGACGACGATATGCGCCGCTTTCTGGTGAAGGCGCTGGAACGCGCCGGCTACCAGGTCAGCGACTTCGACAATGGCGCCAGCGCCTATGAGCGGCTGCGCGAGGAGCCATTCTCTCTCCTCCTGACCGATATCGTCATGCCGGAAATGGACGGTATCGAGCTTGCCCGCCGGGCCACGGAGATCGATCCCGACCTCAAGGTCATGTTTATCACCGGCTTCGCGGCCGTTGCCCTGAACCCCGATTCCAAGGCCCCGCGCGACGCCAAGGTGCTGTCCAAGCCCTTCCACCTGCGCGACCTCGTCAACGAGGTGGAAAAGATGCTGCAGGCTGCATAAGGAGCGCAATTTTCCAATTTGCGCTATTGACGGGCTCCAGCAAAAATGATGTAAGCCCGCCATCGGATGGGCGTGTAGCTCAGCGGGAGAGCACTACGTTGACATCGTAGGGGTCACAGGTTCAATCCCTGTCACGCCCACCATCCGTTTCAATAACTTAGCAAAGTTTCATATAGGTCCCCGTGGGTTCTCCGAACCTCACGGCAGAGCAGCGTCGACCCGGCCTGCGCCAGCGCGGCATGCAGCTTGCCGACCCCGCCCTCTTCACGCACGGCCTGCCCGGAACGAGGCGCATCGCCACTCGCCCACAGCGAATAATTGCTCTCCGGACAGGCGACGACCACTACGGGCCATCGCCTTTCCTCACCACGGTTTGCCGGCAGCGCTCAGCGCACGGCCAAAACGTCCGGCGTCAACTCCTGACGGCGCGGGCGCCCCATATCAGGATGCATGCGCCAACGAAGCCTGCGACGAGGTATCCGAGCCAGCCGCCGAACGACACGCCAAGAAAACCGAAGATGAAGCTGGCGACAGCCGCGCCGATGATACCGAGTATGACGTTCATGAACACGCCGGTGTCGCTGTTCATGAACCTTGAAGCGATCCAGCCTGCAAGGCCGCCGATGATGATGGCTGCAATCCAGCCTACGCCTGCGTCATCCATGGACAATCTCCATTCCCAACCACAGGGCAGAGAATGCGGAACGATGCGGTGTTCGTCAAGACGACCCCGCAAGGCCTGCGGGCGCCGGCTTGCGCCGCGCCTTTTTCAACGAGATGGCAGCCCTCAGCTGAGCCGAAGCGCCACCACCCCGGCCACGATGCACAAGGCGGAAGCGGCGCGCCAGCCGGTCATCTTTTCGCCCAGCGCGAAAACCGAGATCGCCATGGCGAAAAGAATAGAGGTCTCGCGCAGCGACGCCACGGAGGCGATCGGCGCCTTCGTCATCGCCCACATGGCGATCGCATAGGCCGCACCGCTGAGAAACCCCGTGAGCAGGCCGATACGCCATTCCAGCGCCAGCGTGTTGGCCAGCCGCCGGCCACGATAGATCAGCGCAACGGTTGTGGCGACGATGCCGTCGCACACGAACAGCCACGCGGCATAGGAGAGCGCGGTCCGCGCTGCGCGCGCCCCCAATCCGTCCGCCAGCGTGTAACCGGCAATGAACAGCGAGGTCGTCAGCGCGTAGAAGACGGCGGCCGGGTTGAGAGCGGCCAGCCGCCCTCCCCCACGCAGGCACATGAGAAATGTGCCTGCCGACAACAGCAGAATGCCGATCAGGGCAAACTGGCCGGGCACCTCCTGAATGAGGACGATACCGCCGACCGTGGTGATGAGCGGCGCCGTTCCCCGCGCCAGCGGATAGGTCTGGGCAAGATCGCCAACCTCATAGGCGCGGATCAGGAACAGCCGGTAGCCGATGTGCATGAACAGCGAAACGCCGATCCACATCCACGCCATCCTGCCCGGAAATGCAACGAAGGGCAGCACCGGGAGCGCCGTGATGGCCATGCCCAGCGACGTCAAAGAGATCGAGGCGAAACGGTCCAGCCTGACCTTGATCAGGGCATTCCACGAAGCATGCATCAGCGCCGCGGCAAGAACGGCGCTGAAAACGGCAAGGCTCATGTCATTTCACCTGCTGTCGCCTCCGGATTGCAAAGAGCCAGCTTAAATCCGTTACCCGCCGTAAAGGTCTGCAACCTCTCTTGCAATGCGCATGAACCACGCGATCCTTTGGTCCACTGAACCCGCGCCATCCTTGATTTGGACGCCATGGCCATGTAGCCCGGTTCAGATGGCTGAAGCTGGAGGGGATCGTTTCGTGGCGGAACAACTTCATGGCAGCGGGAATCCTCCGGAACCGGTTCTGGAGATCGACAGGCTCGCGCGCAGGCTCGGGCCCGGATTTGCGCTCGGCCCGGTCGATCTTGCCATCGAGCCGAAGCAGATCGTTTGCCTCGTCGGCCATTCGGGTTGCGGAAAGTCCACGCTGCTGCGCCTGATCGCAGGCATCGAGCAACCGGACAGCGGAACCTTGCGGCTGGACGGCAGGGAACTCGCCGGTTCAGATGTGTTCGTCGAGCCCGAAAAGCGCAATATCGGCTTTGTCTTTCAGGACTATGCCCTGTTTCCGCATCTGACCATCGAACAGAATGTCATGTTCGGCTTGCGCAAATGGTCGCGTGAAGCCGCCCGAGCGCGCGCTGCCATGCTGCTGGAAATGACGGCGCTCTCGGCGATGGCAGACCGCTATCCGCACATGCTGTCCGGCGGAGAACAGCAGCGGGCGGCACTGGCGCGCGCGCTGGCGCCGCAGCCCGCGGTTGTGCTGATGGACGAACCCTTCTCAAATCTCGACCGCGACCTGCGCGAACGGGTGCGCCATGACACCATCGCCCTCCTGCGACGCACCGGCACGACCGCCATCATCGTTACCCACGACCCCGAGGAGGCACTGTCCACCGGCGATCGCGTCGTGCTGATGAAGGCGGGCCGCATCGTCCAGAGCGGCACCGGCCGCGATCTGCATGACCGGCCGGTCGATCGTTATGCGGCGGAGTTCTTCAGCACCTTCAACCGGATTCCCGGCACCTATCGCAATGGCCGGCTGCACACGGCGCTCGGCGCCTTTCCGTGCAGGCTGGATCTTGCCGAGGGCGGCCAGGCGCTCGCCTTCATCCGCCCGCAGGCCGTATGCCCCTGCCTTGCCGAAGACGCCTTTTTCGGCGCGGTCCGCGCCCGCAGCTTCCGCGGCGAGATCGAGCAGCTCGAACTTGAGGTCGAGGGACTGGAAACACCGCTCACCATGCGCACCACGCAGCCCTTGCAGATACGGGACGGCAGGCTGCACTTCCAGATCGATCCGAACACGGTTCTGGCCTTCGCCGCTTCCTGACGATTTCGGCAATAAACTTTCCGTGATCGACGCCAAACTGGCCCAAGAAAACTTGACTATCTGGATCATAAATGGTGCTCAGCTTGTGTAGCCCAACACAGGAGGAGAGGTTCCATGCGCAACGCACATTTCAAGACGACGCTTCTCGCCGCCGCCTCACTGCTTGCCGTTGCCAATGTGGCCTCGGCAGCGGAGGTGAGCATCTACACCACCCGCGAACCCGGCCTGATCCAGCCGCTGCTGGATTCCTTCAGCAGCTCGACCGGCATCAAGGTCAACACCGTCTTCCTCAAGGATGGCCTCGCCGAGCGCGTGGCCTCTGAGGGCGAAAGCTCGCCGGCCGACATCCTGATGGCGGTCGATGCCGGCAACCTCGTCGATCTGGTCGACAAGGGCGTGACGCAGCCGGTGGAATCGGCCGTACTGAGCGAAGCGATTCCGGCCCAGCTTCGCGATGCCAACGGTCACTGGTTCGGCCTGTCGATGCGCGCCCGCGTGCTCTACACCGCCAAGGATCTCGATCTGGACGCGGTCACCTATGAGGACCTGTCCGATCCGAAATGGAAGGGCAAGGTCTGCATCCGCTCGGGCCAGCACCCCTACAACACCGCCCTGATCGCCGACTACATCGCCCACTACGGTGCTGAAGAAACCGAGAAGTGGCTGACCGGCCTGAAGGGCAACCTCGCCCGCAAGGCAGCCGGCGGCGACCGCGAAGGCGCCAAGGACATTCTGGGCGGTGTCTGCGACATCGCCGTCGCCAACTCCTACTATGTCGGCCTGATGCGTTCGGGGTCCGGCGGCGACGAGCAGAAGCAATGGGCCGATGCCATCAAGGTCATCCTGCCGACCTTCAAGGACGACGGCACCCATGTGAACATCTCGGGCGCTGCCGTCGCCAAACACGCACCGAACAAGGACGAGGCGGTCAAGCTGCTGGAATATCTGGTTTCGGACGAGGCGCAGAAGATCTACGCCGAAGCGAACTATGAATATCCGGTCAAGGCCGGCGTCGCCGCCGATCCGCTGATAGCCGAACTCGGCGACCTGAAGATCGACTCCAAGCCGCTCACCGAAATCGTCGCCAACCGCAAGGCTGCCAGCGAACTGGTCGACAAGGTCGGCTTCGACAACTGACATGGGAGAATGGCATCCTCGCGGATGCCATTCCATTTTTAATGACCATGGCAGCAAGGGGTTCAGGATCGAACAGAAGGCGGCGCTCCGGCGCCGCCTGGCTCATTGTGGCGGGATTTGCCGCCCTTGGCGTCGCGCTGCCTTTTCTCGCCCTGTTTTTCGAGGCGCTGCACGGCTCGCAAGGGCTATGGGCGCATCTCTTCTCCACCATCCTGCCGGTTGCCCTGCGTGATACGCTGATCCTGCTTGCCGGTGTCGGCATTCTGGTCGCCGTTCTCGGCACCGGAACGGCATGGCTGGTCACCGCTTACGAATTTCCCGGACGCCGCACGCTGGAATGGGCGCTGCTGCTGCCGCTGGCGGTCCCGACCTATATCGTCGCCTATACCTATCTCGACATATTGCACCCGATCGGCGTCGTTCAGGGCGCCATTCGCACCGTTCTCGGCTATTCCAGCCCGCGCGAATTCCGCCTGCCCGACATCCGTTCGATGACGGGCTGCATAATCCTGCTTTCCTTCGTGCTCTACCCTTACGTCTACATCGCCACCCGCGCCATGTTCCTGACGCAGCCGGCAAGCCTGATCGAGGCGGCCCGCACGCTCGGCGTCTCGCGCCGGGCTGTGTTTTGGCGTGTCGCCCTGCCGCTGGCCCGGCCGGCCGTTGCGGTCGGCATCAGCCTTGCGCTGATGGAGACGCTGAACGACATCGGCGCCGCCGAATTCCTTGGCGTGCGCACGCTGACCGTATCGATCTACACGACATGGATCACCCGCTCCGACCTGCCGGGCGCATCGCAGATCGCACTTTCGCTGCTGGTCGTCGTGGTGGCGGTCGTAGCGCTTGAACACTATGCGCGGCGGCGCCAGCGCTTCGCGGCCGGCGCACAGCGCGGCGGCAAGAGCTTTGAACGCCATCGCGTGTCCGTCTCCACCGGAGCGCTGCTGCTGGTGCTCGGCCTGATACCTGTCCTGATCGGCTTCATCGGGCCAGCGCTTTATCTGGCGACGGAAGCCTGGGCCCGCATCGGCTATGCCGGCGTACCGCCACGCTTCCTGTCGACCGTATCGGGCACGATATTGCTTTCGGCGGCAGCCACCCTGCTCACGCTGGCGCTCGGTGCGGCAGCGGCCTATGCGGCGCGCATTCGGCCGGGCGGCTTTTCCGCTTCAGCCTTCCGCCTTTCCACCATCGGCTATGCCGCGCCCGGAACCGTCATCGCGATCGGGCTCGTTATCGTGCTGGGAGCCTTCGACCGCACGGTGAACGCACTGGCCGGGTCATGGTTCGGCATCTCCACCGGCCTCATCTTCCTAGGTTCGGGTGCGGCGCTGGTCTACGCCTATACGGCGCGCTTCCTCGCCATTTCGGCGGGCGGAATGGCTGCCGGCCTCAGCCGCATCCCGCAATCGCTGGACGAGGTTTCGCGCACGCTCGGCGAAACCGCATCCGGCACCCTGCGGCGCGTGCATCTGCCCCTGTCGAAGACGGCGCTCGCCGCCGCCGCCCTGCTCGTCTTCGTCGATTGCGTGAAGGAGCTGCCGGCAACGCTGCTGCTGCGCCCGCTCAATGTGGAGACGCTGGCCACCCATCTTTATGGCGAGGCCGCGCGCGGCACCTATGAGGAGGCGTCGATTTCGGCGCTCGCCATCGTGCTGATCGCCCTGTTGCCGGTGGTGCTCCTGTCGCGCGTTGGCGCGGAGCGCAATCTGCGGCAGGCAGACACGCCGCTTGTGCCGCAGTCGCTGCCGTCAGTTCAGCAGCAGAACATCGCCTGACGAAAAGCTGATCTCGACATGATCGCCGATCTGCGGCGGTGGCGTCGCAGGATTGTTGAACGTATCCAGCGAGACGATGCTGTCGCCCACCCTGACCCGGACCCGGATGACCGAGCCGAGGAAATGCACGTCGGCGATCTCGCCCGAAAGCATCGCGTCGTTGCCCTCGCGGTGGCCGAGGGCAATCGCCTCAGGGCGCAGCGCCAGCGACAGCGCATCGCCCGCCCTCACCCCTTCAGGCTCCTGCCGCAGCGAAAACGCGCCACTGCCGAGCTGCACCTTGCCTGCCGGCCCCAGCGTGCCTTCGAGCACGTTCAGCGTGCCGACGAAACCGGCCACGAAGCGCGTGGCGGGGCGGTTGTAGATCTCGAAGGCAGCGCCGACCTGCTCCACCTTGCCGCCATACATGACCACGATGCGATCCGAGATCGACAGCGCCTCTTCCTGATCATGGGTGACGAAAATGGTGGTGATGCCGAGCTTCTTCTGGATGGAGCGGATTTCCTCGCGCAGCGACACACGCACCTTTGCGTCCAGCGCCGACAGCGGTTCGTCGAGCAGCAGCACCTTCGGCCTTGGCGCGAGCGCACGCGCCAGCGCGATGCGCTGCTGCTGGCCGCCGGAGAGCTGATAGGGGTAGCGATTGCCGAACTCGCCGGCCGGCAGCTTGATGATGTCGAGCATCTCGGCGACGCGGCTGTCGATTTCGGCTTTCGGCACCCCGGCCACTTTCAGGCCGAAGCCGATGTTCTGCGCCACGGTGAGGTTGGGAAACAGCGCATAGGCCTGAAAAACCATGCCGATATTGCGCTGGTTCGGCTTCAATGCGGTGACATCCTTGCCGCCAATGACGATACGCCCCGCACTCGGCTCCTCGAAACCCGCCACCATGCGCAGAACCGTGGTCTTGCCGCAGCCGGAAGGGCCGAGGAAGGAAACGAATTCACCCGCTTCGACGTCGAGATTGAAATCCTGCACGACGGTGGTGGCACCGAAGGATTTGCGCACGTGCTGGATCGACAGGAAGGGCTCTGGCATTGGCTGTGCGGTCTCCGTTCTCAGTGCTGAACGCCCGGCGCCTTGGGCGCGAACTTCGAGACGAACTGGATCAGGGCCATGCAGCCCCAGGTTATGGCAAAGGCGATCACGGCAAGTGCCGCCGGCTCATAGGCGCGGTTGGCGCCGAGCAACTGCATGTACGGGCCGAAGGATGGCCGGTTGAGCAGCGCCGCCATGACGAACTCGCCGATGACGATGGCGAAGGTGATGAAGGCGCCCGACAGAACCGCCACCGCCACATTCGGCAGGATCACCCGCGCAAGGATCGTGATCCATCCGGCACCAAGGCTCTGCGCGGCCTCCGTCAGCGTGGCGACGTCGATGGCGCGCAGGCCGGTATCCACCGCCCGGTACATGTAAGGCAGCGAAAGGATCACATAGCCGAACATCAGGAGCAGATTGGTGCCCATGGCCGAGCCGGTCAGCGGCAGCCATGACGAGGTGTTGTAGAGGCGGATATAGCCGAACACGATGACGATCGGCGGAATGATCAGCGGCAAAAGCGTGACGAATTCCAGAACCGGACGCCAGCGCGGCAGCTTCAGCCGAACCCAGTAGGCGGTTGGCACCACAAGCAGCACGCCGAAGGCGATGGTGGCGAGCGCCATCAGCACGGAATAGGTGAAGGTCTGCTGGAAGCGCGGATCGGCCAGCACCGTCCAGTAGGCATCGAGCGTGTAGGCGCCGCGACGCATCTTGAGCGAGAATTCGGCCGTGCTGACCAGCGGGAAAATGAAATAAAGCGCGCCAATGCCGAAGAACAGCCAGGACCAGATGCGGTTGATCTTCATTTCATCCACCTCTCGCTGCGGGCGCGAAGCCAGATATAGATGAAGTTCGCGATGCCGGTGATGACGATCATGCCGAAAGCGAGCGCATAGCCCAGATGCGGGTCTTGCAAGACATCGCCCCGGATCTGCGCGAACAGCAGGATCGGCACGATGGACAGCGAGCTGCCGGTCAGCGCATAGGCGGTTGCGACCGCGCCGAAGGCATTGGCGAACAGCAGCGCGAAGGTGCCGAGCAGGCTGGGCCACAGGATCGGCAGCGCCACCATGCGCCAGTACTGGAAGGGCGATGCCCCCAGAATGGAGGCAGCCTCGCGCCATTCGCGGCGCATGCCGTCCAGCGCCGGCGTCATGATCAGGATGGTCAGCGGAATCTGGAAGAACAGATAGGTCAGCGTCAGCCCGCCGAAGGATAGGATGTTGAAGCCCATTCCGTAAATATTGATGCCGAACCAGTCGCGCAGGATGAGCGTGACCAGGCCGAGCCGCCCGAAGGTGGCGAGAAATGCAAAGGCCAGCGGAATGCCGGCGAAATTGGAAGCGACGCCCGAGAAGGTGAGCATCGGCGAGCGCAACCATACGGGCAGCCCGCCCAGCACCATTGCCCATGCCATGAGGAAGCCGACAAGGCAGCCGAGCAGCGCGGAAGCCACGCTGATGCGGATCGAAATCCAGTAGGCCGCCATGATCGACGGCTGAAACAGGTTGATGATGTTGTCGAGCGTGAATTCGCCCGCCGCATTGCGGAAGGAGCCGACGATGATCTGCATGGTCGGCAAGACAAGAAACAGAAGCGCGAACAGCAGAAACGGCATCACGCCAAGCCACGCAAACGACATGCGCGGGCGTGTTACCGCAGAAGCCGGCGCGGCGATCGATTGGCTCATGCGCGACACATGCCTTCTTCCCGCGATCACCGCGCACTTTAACAGCCACGCTCTGGCGATCTTACCCCTCTGTAGAGGCAATGGGCGAAACCGGTGCGGCTTCGCACAATGCCCGGTCGCTCCGGCGCGGTTCCCTGCGGAGCCGCGCCGGATTGTTCAGGCCGCCTTACTGGACGTTGGCGCCGACGACGCTGTCCCAGCCGCCGGTGACGGCGTTCTTGTTGGCATCCTGTTCCTCAAGCGTCGGGAACACGGCCTTGGTGTAGGCCTCCGCCGGCGGCAGCTTGTCGAGGATTTCCTGCGGCACCTTGCCCTCGGAAACCAGCTGGTTGAAACGGGCCGGGTGGCAGTAGCCCTTCAGGAAGCCGATCTGGCCCTCGTCGGAATAGATGTATTCCAGCCACAGCTTGGCGGCGTTCGGATGCGGCGCATGGGCGCTGATCGCCTGCGCGTAAACGCCGGCGAGAACACCGCTCTTCGGCACCACGACCTCAACCGGCGGGTTGCCGTTCAGCGTGTCGCGGTCCGCAAGGGCGTTGTAGTCCCAGCGCACGATGATCGGCGTGGTGCCCTGCGCAAGCGAAGAGGCCTTGCCGATGACCGGCACGAAATTGCCCTTCTCGTTGAGCTGCTTGAAGAAGTCGAGACCGGCTTCCGAAGCCTTGGAGGCGTCGCCGCCGGCAGCCGAAAGACCCGCAGCATAGACCGACAGGATCGCCTGGTTCGCCGCGCGCGGATCACCCGCCAGCGCAACGGAATTGGCATATTCGGGCTTCAGCAGATCGGCCCAGTCCTGCGGCACTTCCTTGACGATGTCGGTGTTCACCTCGAAGGCGAGAACGCCATAATAGCCGCCGTACCAGTGGCCATCCGGATCCTTGACCTCGATGCCGTCGAAGGTCGAAACCTTGTAAGGCAGGAGGAGTCCTTCCTTGGTGGAGGACGGGCCGAAGGCGAGACCGACGTCGATCACGTCAGGAGCCTGCGGACCGGTGTTGCCCTTGTTGGCGCGGATCGCCTCAATCTCGTCGGCCGAGCCGGCGTCCGGGTTCAGTTCATTGATGGTGATTTCCGGATACTTGGCCTTGAAACCGGCCAGAATGCCTTCCCATCCGCACCAGTCGTGCGGCAGGGCGATGGTGGTCAGCATGCCTTCCTTCTTGGCCGCCTCGACGATTTCATCCAGCGACTGGGCGGACGAAATGGCCGACGTGACCATCAGAGCGGTTGCCGTTACGGACAGTACCTTCCCCGCAAACTTGAACATCTCGTTATCTCCATTGAGCTGACGCCTTGTGACGCCTGCGACGCGGTAGCGAGTTCATGTGACGTTTGGATGAAAGCCAGATGAAACCCGCCCGCCACAAAGTGAAAGGCTAAACTACTTTGACCGATACTAGCAATCGGCCCCTATTATTTTCCGGCTAAATAATACCCTCCTGCTTCCCCTCTGGAGTTTCTGTTGCGGTCCGGGCAGCTTATGCCGCTTCTCAGACGGTTCCGGTGAGAGCGCCCTCAAGCAGTCTGAGCGCGCCTTCCTTGGTCAGCTTGAGCGGATTTCCGCCAGCGGTCGGATCGACGATGGCCATTTCCGCGATGAGGTCCTTGCGTGTGGCATCCATATCGAGGTCCTTGATCAGGCCCGGCAGCGTATGCGGAACTTTCAGTTCCTCACGCAGCCTGATGATTGCCGCCGCAAATCCATCGAACCCGCCCTCAATGCCGCAATAGGCTGCGAGCCGCTCGATGCGTTCCTCGATCGCCTCGCGGTTGAAGGCCAGCACATAGGGCATGAACACGGCATTGGTCATGCCGTGGTGGGTGTCGTAAAGCGCGCCGCTCGGGTGCGACAGCGAGTGGATGGCGCCAAGCCCCTTCTGGAACGCGGTGGCGCCCATGGCCGCCGCCGACATCATGTTGGCGCGGGCGATCAGATCCGAGCCGTCATGGAACGCCTTCGGCAGGTTTTCCAGAACCAGACGAACACCTTCCACGGCAATGCCGTCGGCCATGGGGTGATAGCCCGGTGCGCAATAGGCTTCGAGGCAGTGCGCCAGCGCATCCATTCCGGTGCCGGCGGTGATGAAGGGCGGCATTCCGGCGGTCAGCTCCGGATCGGCAATCACGATGGCCGGCATCATCTTCGGGTGGAAGATGACCTTCTTGGTGTGCGAGGCCTCATGCGTGATGACACCCGCGCGGCCAACCTCCGAGCCGGTTCCGGCCGTGGTCGGCACCGCCACGATCGGCACGATCTTGTCCGCGTCGGCGCGCGTCCACCAGTCGCCGATGTCCTCGAAGTCCCACACCGGGCGGCTCTGCCCGGCCTGGAAGGCGATCAGCTTGCCGAGATCGAGCGCCGAGCCGCCGCCGAAGGCGATGACGCCGTCATGGCCGCCCTTGTTGAAGACCTCGATGCCGGCCGTCAGATTGGACTCAACCGGGTTCGGCTTGACGTCGGAGAACACGCCGTAGGGCACCTTGGCGGCATCGAGAATGGCCAGTGTCGAGGCAACCACGGGCAGCTTCGCCAGACCCGGATCGGTGACGAAGAGCGGGTTGCTGATGCCGGTGGAAGCAAGCGCTGCCGGCAACTCGTTGATGCGGCCGACTCCGAAGAAAACGGTGGTCGGATAATTCCATTTGGAGACGGGATTGGTCATGTAGATGATCTTTCGATGGGGAAGCCAGATTGGGAGCCGATGTCCGTCATTCCGTGGAACGCGGCGAAGCCTGTATCCGGAATGACGGCGAACATCAGATCTTTTCCTTCAGATGGTAGCTCTTCGGGCGTGTCAGGTTGTCGTAGCCGATGGCCGACAATGCCGCGCCCTTGCCGGTGTCCTTCACGCCGGTCCACACCAGCGCCGGATCGAGATAGTCGCAGCGGTTCATGAAGACGGTGCCGGTTTCGACCCGGTCGCCGATCGAAATCGCGTGCTCTGTATCGCTGGTCCAGATCGAGGCCGTGAGACCATACGGGCTGTCGTTCATCAGCGCGATGGCCTCTTCGTCATTGCGCACCTTCATGATGCCGACGATAGGGCCAAAGCTCTCTTCGCGCATAACGCTCATCTGGTGATCGACATTGGTGAGCACTTCCGGCCCGATATAGGGCGAACCGGCGACGTCGCCGTCGACCTTCATGTTGATATGCGCAACCGCGCCCTTGCGCAGGGCTTCGGCCTTCTGCTCGCGGATCAGGTCGGCAAAGCGCGCATGCGCCATCGGCCCGAGCGTCGTGGACTGCTCCAGCGGATTGCCCACCACATAATTCTTCGTCTCGGCAATGAAGCCTTCCACGAACTGGTCATAGACCTTCTCGTGCACATAGACGCGCTCGATGCCGCAGCAGCACTGCCCCGAATTGAAGAACGCGCCGTCGACAAGGCTGGCGACCGCATTTTCTATGCTCGCATCCGGCAGCACATAGGCGGGATCCTTGCCGCCGAGCTCGAGGCCGAGCGTCATGAAGGTGCCGGCGGCTGCCTTTTCGATGGCACGCCCTCCCCCCACCGATCCGGTGAAGTTGACATGGTCGATCTTGCCGGAACCGAGCAGCTTCTCGGTCTGGCCGTGGTTGAGCACGACGTTCTGGAACACGCCCTTCGGCAGACCGGCCATCTCGAAGGCTTTGGCGAAGCGCTCGCCCACCAGCAGCGTCTGGGCCGCGTGCTTGAGGATCACCGTCGAGCCGGCCATCAGTGCCGGAACGATGGTGTTGACCGCCGTGAGATAAGGATAGTTCCACGGCGCGATGACCATCACCACGCCCAGCGGCTCCTTCTTCACATAGCGGCGGAAACCGTCCTTCGGATTGGCTGCGGCGACCGGCTTCAGGGCCTGTTCGGCAATTTCGATCATATAGGAAGCGCGCTCGCGCACGCCGCCGAATTCGCCGCCATAGCGAACCGGACGGCCCATCTGCCACGCGATTTCCGGCACGACCTCGTCGGTCATGGAGAAAAGCGCTTCCAGCATGGCGAGCATGTATTTGCCGCGCTCGGCGACTGATACCTGCGCCCAGCCGGACTGGGCAGCGCGGGCGCGCTCGACGGCAGCGTTGAGCGCCTGATCGGTCGCGACCGATCGTTCGGCGTAGACCGAGCCGTCGATCGGAGAGATGAGCTTGACCGTTTCGGTCATGGTTGTCGTCCTTCGTCAGTTGTCCGGGCGGACACACCGCCCCATTTCCTGCAGTTCCGGCTGTTCCGGAAAGAGCCGCTGCCCTGCAGCCGCTCCCTCCGGAATCTGGCTGTGCTCAGTAGCGCTCGAAACCGCGATGCAGTTCCCAGTCGGTGATGCGCCGGTCATACTCCATCTGCTCCCAGCGGGCCGTATGGACATAATGCTCCACCACATCGTCGCCGAAGGCCTGCCGCAGCAGCTTCGACTTGTTCAGGGTCTCGGTCGCGTCGCGCAATGTCTTGGGAATTTCGGGAAGTCTGGAGGCCTGATAGGCGTCGCCCACGAACGGCTTCTGCAGTTCCAGCTTCTCGTCGAGACCGGCAAGGCCGGCGGCGATGAGCGCAGCGAATGCCAGATAGGGATTGAGGTCCGCGCCGCCGATCCGGCATTCCATGCGGATCGCCTTGCTGCCCTCGCCGCACAGGCGGAAGCCGGCGGTGCGGTTGTCTTCCGACCACATGATCTTGGTCGGCGCGAAGGTGCCGGCCTGAAAACGCTTGTAGGAGTTGATGTAGGGCGCGAGGAAATAGGTATACTCGCGTGCGTATTTGATCTGGCCGGCCGACCACTGGCGACCGAGTTCGGACAATGTCCACGGTGCGTTCTTGTCGAAGAACAGCGGCGTCTTGCCGTCGGCGCTCCACACCGAATTGTGGATGTGGCTGGAATTGCCGGCAAGATCGTAATTGTACTTGGCCATGAAGGTCACGGCCTTGCCTTCCTGATGGGCGATCTCCTTGGCCCCGTTCTTCATGAAGACATGGCGGTCGGCCATTTCGAGCGCTTCGGCATAGCGGCCGTTGATTTCCTCCTGGCCTGGCCCCCATTCGCCCTTGGAACACTCGATCGGGATGCCCGCCGCGCTCAGCTCATTGCGCAGCCGCCGCATATACCCCTCTTCCTTGGAGGTGATATCGATCAGATAGTCACCGATATAGGGAGAGGCCGTGTCGAGCTTCTGCCAGTACTTGTCACGGGCAGTCGCATAGGTTTCCGAAAACAGGAAGAATTCCAGCTCGGAGGCGAAATAGGCGATGTAGCCGCGCTCCTCCAACCTCTTGAGCTGGCGGCGCAGAATGCCGCGCGGCGAATGCGGCAGATCCTCGCGGGTATGGTGATCCTGCGCGTCGCAGATCACCAGCGCCGTCTTTTCCAGCCATGGCACGGGGCGGATGGTCGACAGGTCGGGCTTCATGACGAAGTCGCCATAGCCCTTCGACCAGCTTGCCGCCTTGTAGCCGGGCACCGGCTCCATATCGATGTCGTCTGCCATCAGATAGTTGCAGCCATGCGTCTCTTCATAGGCGGAATCGACGAAGAACTGCGCCACGAAGCGCTTGCCGATGAGACGCCCCTGCATGTCGACAGATGCCGTCAGAACGGTATCGATTTCGCCCGAGGCGACTGCGCTCTTCAATTGATCGAACGAAAGTTTTCCGGCCATTCTCTTCTCCGCCGCCCCTGCAGCTGCATGATTGCGAATTCAGTTCAAAATCTGGAAAGAGGTCCGGCCACCGGAGCGGCCGGACCGAAATACATCAGCCGTAGCGATAAGGTGCGCCGGCCTTGCGCATCGTGTCCTGATACTTTTTCAGGATTTCAACGACCTTGGCGTTGCGCTCGCTCTTGGCGGCGATTTCGTCCCAGAACTCCATCGCCATGTCCTCGACGCCCTTCCACTCCTCTTCGGGAATGGTGGTGAGTTCGAGCTTGCCGCCGGTGGTGCGGTAGTGCGCCTCGCCCCACCAGTACCAGTGCTGGCGATAATAGTGCGAGGAATCCATCGCCAGATTGAACAGCGTCTTGAGATGATCGGGCACCGCGTTCCATTTGTCGGTGTTGGCGAAGAACGAGCCTGACCATGCGCCCGAGATGTTGTTGGTGAGATAGTATTTGGTGACATCCGCCCAGCCCACCGTGTAGGTTTCGGTGGCGCCGCACCATGCGATACCGTCGATCTCGCCGGTCTGGAGCGCGACTTCGATGTCTTCCCACGGCAGGGTAACCGGCACCACGCCAAGGCGCGAGATGAACTGGCCGCCGGTCGGGAAGGTGTAGACACGCAGGCCCTTCAGGTCCGCCACCGAGCGGATCGGCTTGGTGGTGGCGAAGTTGCACGGATCCCATGCGCCGGCGCTGAGCCAGGTCACGCCGGGGACCTCGCCATAGGCTTCTTCCCAGATCTCCTTCAGGCCATACCAGTTCCACAGCACCGGAACGTCGAGGCTGTAACGCGAGGCGAATGGGAAGTAGGCGCCGAACACGGCGACATCCACGGGCGACGCCATGGAATCATCGTCGCTCTGGGCGGCGTCGATGGTGCCAGTCTGCACGGCGCGAAACAGTTCGCCCTGCGGCACGAGCTGGTCGGCGGTGTACATCTCGATCACCATCTCGCCATTGGCCGCCTTGTTGAACGCGTCGATGGCCGGCTTGCAGACGTGGTCGGCAAGCGCCGGGCCGGCATAGGTCTGGAGGCGCCACTTGATCGGCGCCTGCGCCTTCACATAGGGGGTGGCAAGTGCCGTGGCGCCCACGGCGCCAGCCCCTGTCAGAACGGATTTGCGCAGGAAATCGCGCTTGCTGATGGTCTTCTTGCTGTCGGTCATGAGTTGCTCCCTCTGTTATGTCGAACCGTCAACGCTTCACTCACTCGGGCGGGCCGGCATGTTTCGCCCCGCCCCACGCCTTCCGGAAACAAGGCGCATATGGCTCATCTCAGCGCTTGCCCATGTAGGTCTCAGGCAACCACATCGCGATGTCCGGGAAGATCATGATAATGATCATCGTCAACACCATCATGAAGAAGAACGGAATGATCGACTTGTAGATGTCGACAATGGTGATTTCCGGCGGCGCCATGGCGCGCATCAGGAACAGATTGTAGCCGAAGGGCGGCACGATATAGGCGATCTGACAGGTGATCGTATAAAGAATGCCGAACCAGATCAGATCGAAACCGAGCGCCTTGACCAGCGGAATGTAGAGCGGCGCGACGATGACCAGCATCGCGGTGTCGTCGAGGAACATGCCAAGGATGATGAAGGAAAACAGCATCATCGACAACACGCCCCACGGGCTCAGCTCCCAGGTGTGAAGCAGCAGGTTCTCGATCGCCTTGATGGCCCCCAGACCGTCGTAGACGGCACTGAAGCACAACGCGCCAAGGATGATCCACAGGAACATCGCCGAGACCGACAGCGTGTTGCGCGTCGTCTCCTCCATCACGCTCTTCGTCAGGCGCCCGGTGAACAGCGCGGCCAGCAGCGCCAGAAGCGCACCGACCATCGAGGTTTCAACCAGACTGGTGGTGCCGGTGAGGAACAGGCCCATGATCGTGGCGAACAGGCCGAAAGGCAGCAGGCCCGCGCGCAGCAGAACCAGCTTCTCGCGCATGGTGATCTGGCTGAGTTCCTCCTTCGAGAGCGCTGGTCCCATCTCGGGCTGCAGGCGGCAGCGTATATAGATGTAGGCGGTGAAGATGATCGCCATCAGGATGAACGGCCCGATGCCGGCAAGCCACAGTTGCAGAACCGGCTGGCGCGCGATCATCGCATAGAGGATGAGCACCACCGAAGGCGGCCCCATGATGCCGAGCGACGAGCCGCCCTGAATGACGCCCGTGATCATCGTCTTGTCGTAGCCGCGGCGCAGCAGTTCCGGCAGCGCCACCGTCGCTCCTATGGCCATGCCCGCCACCGACAGGCCGTTGACCATCGAAATGATGATCATCAGGCCCATGGTGCCAATGGCAAGACCGCCGCGCACAGACCCGAACCAGACATGGAACATGCGGTAGAGATTGGTGGCGATGCCGGATTCCGAGAGCATGTAGCCCATGAAGACGAAGAACGGCACGGTGATCAGCGGATACCAGTTGAGCACCTGGAAAGCCGCATTGAACGGCATTTCGGCCGCGCCATCGCCCCACAGCCACAGTGCCGCACCGGCGCCCACCGCGCCGATGACTCCGAACACGCGCTGCCCCGTCGCCATGAGCAGCAGCATGGACGCGAACATGAAAAGGGTGATCAGTTCCGAACTCATGTCAGCGGCTTCCCACGCGCTTCAGCCACGTTCTTGAAGAAGGTGGAAATGGATTGCAGCAGCATCAGGAAGATGCCGAATGTCATGATCGTCTTGATCGGCCACAGAGGCGGCGCCCAGGCCGTGTAATTCTTCTGGCCGTAGGTGATGGCATATTCCGTGGACGACATGCCCGCACGGAACAGCACCGCCAGATAGAAGATGACGAAAAGAATGGTGAAAGCATCGGTCATCGCACGGCGGCGCGGCGACATCATGCCGTAGAACAGGTCCATGCGCACATGCGCATCGATCTGCAGGGAATAGGCTCCGCCCAGCAGATAATATGCCGACAGCATGAACTGCGACATCTCCATGACCCAGTTGACCGGGTAGCCGAAGACGACGCGCATGACCGTCGAGTAGAGCAGTATCGCGCCCATCGGAAAGATCAGATACATCGCGAAACGACCGACCCGATAGCCGATCGCATCGACCCAGCGAACGTAGAGCCTGATGGGTTCAGGCATTGACGCCTCCCTTGTCTCCCCCAGTGTTGCCGCCGACATGGATGTTGGCGAGCAGCGAGCCGAGCAGTTCCGCCCATTTGCGCTGGCCGGCCGCGTCGGCGATCTCGTCATTGCGGATTTCGATCATCGCGCAGGCAAGCCCACGCGCGCGGGCGTGATGCTCCAGCGTGAAATAAACCAGATCAGCGGGTGAATAGGGCTCATTCGCCCCCACCCTGATGCCGGCCACGGAATTCAGCGCGCGCAGCAATGGCGCTGAAATGCGCTCGTCCTCATCGTGGATGATTCCGATGTGCCAGGGCCGCTTTTCTCCGAAATAGACCGGCGTGTAGGAATGGACGGATACCAGCCGCGTCTCGCGTCCCGCGGCCAGCCGCTCCTCGATGGTGGCGGCGATCGTGTTGTGAAACGGCCTCCACGCAAGATCGACGCGCGCCTGCCTTTGATCGGGCGTCAGGCCGGCATTGCCGGGTATGGTCGTGGTTTCGCTGGTTGCCGGGATCAGATTGTGCGCATCGAGCGGGCGGTTGCAGTCGATCACCAGACGCGACATGCAGGTTTCGATCAGCGTGGCATCGAGCGCATTCGCCATCACGGTCGCGACCGCCAAAGCGCCGGGGTCCCAGGCTATGTGACGCTGAAAATCATCCTGCGACAGGCCAAGCGTTCCGATTTCGGCCGGCATGTAGTTGGATGCATGGTCGCAGGTGAACACATAAGGGCTTTGCCCTCCCGGATTCGTAACCCTGACAGCCTGCTCTGATGAACGCTCGTTCCCCATAGCTCTCCGTTCCCCAGGCGACGTATCATATGTTACTTATTGTTTTTCATTTCGCCTTGACGGATGATTTCATACACATTGCTCAGCTTTGTCAAATCCGTTTTATCGGGCTCTGGCCCAATCGCTTCCAAATGGGGATATCATGAACTCCAGCATCGCCGAGCTTATCACGGAGCGCATCGATGACATGCCGGCCGGCGAACGGCGGGCAGCACAGACGCTGATCGCCAACTATCCGCTGCTGGGTCTGAAGACGGTGGCGGACTTCTCGCAGCAGGCCGGAGTGTCGTCCCCCACCATCCTGCGCTTCGTCGCCCGGCTGGGGTTTCACAACTACGCCGAGTTTCAGGCCACGCTTCAGGACGAGCTTGCCGCGCAGCTGCAATCGCCCGCCTCGCGCACCTATGCGCCGAGCAGCCGCGGCAAGGGCGCGGTCTCGCCGATGCTGGAGGCAACCCTCGACAATCTGCGTGAGACATTCCGTCATATTTCCGACCGCCAGCTTGAGGATATCGCCGCCTGTCTGGCGGAAAAGCGCGGGCATCTGTTTTTGATTGGCGGCCGCTTTACCGATCCGCTGGCCCGTTACACGGCTGCCCATCTGGCCATCATCCGCCCGAACGTCTTTCATCTGGCGGGGCAGGAAAGCATGTGGCGCGACCGGCTCATCGACATGGGCAAGCAGGATATCGTGCTGATCTTCGACATCCGCCGCTATCAGGACAGCCTGCTGCGTTTCGCCGAAAAAGCGCACCAGCGCGGCGTTGCCATCGTGCTCGTCACCGATCAGTGGCTGTCGCCCATATCGCGCTTCGCCAAATATGTGGTGGCAGGCCGCACCGCCATGCCTTCGGCCTGGGATTCCTCGGCTTCGCTTTTCGTCATAGCGGAATCGCTGATCGACGCCGTCACAAGACGCCTTGAAACGGAAGGCGCCAGACGTATCCGCGAGATGGAAGGCCTGCGCTGAAACGCATCTTCTGCAAGGGGTTGAGCAACCTTACGCAGATTTAATGTGCTTTGACACCGGAGAATTGTCATAAAGGTTGGGTACCGGGCACGATGTGCATTTCGTGGTACCCTGCGCTTGAATTCCACGCTCGGAATGCGGCGCGCAGTTTGGCAGACGACCGGAGTTTCGATGGCAGCCTGGAAGCAGATCCTGTTCTCAATAGCGATTCTCGCTGCAATCGCAGTTGGGGGCTATATGTTCATGCCTGCCTCGACCGACACTCTGGCCCGTCTCGGCATCGGCACGGCAGAAAACCCTGCCACCCGCACCGGCTCCATCGCGACCGGCGAACAGGGTGAAGGCCCGCGCAGCGTTTCGGTCGTCGCGGCCACCGCCACCACCGCGACAATCAACGACAGGCTCAACGCCATCGGCACCGGCCGCGCCAAAGCCACGGTGGCCGTGACACCCTATGGCTCCGGCCGCCTGACTGAACTTCTGGTCGTCTCGGGCTCGCGCGTGGAAGCCGGACAGGTCATTGCCAGACTGGATTCCGCCACCGAGGAAATCGCCGTCGAGCGCGCGAAAGTCGTTCACGAGGATGCCGTTGCCAAGGTTGCGCGCATCCGTCAGCTCCGTTCGTCCAACGCCGCCACGCAGGTTCAGCTCACGGATGCAGAACTTGCGCTGCGCAACGCCGAACTGAGCCTGCACGACGCTGAAGTGGCGCTGGACCGCCGCTCCGTCACGTCGCCCATTTCCGGCGTCGTCGGCATTCTGCCGATCGAGGCCGGCAACTATGTCACCAGCCAGACGTCGATCGCCACCATCGACGACCGCTCCTCGATTCTTGTCGATTTTCACGTCCCTGAACGTTTCGCATCGATGATCGAGATCGGCGCTCCGATCAGGGCGACGCCGCTTGCCAATCCCGACCGGGAATATGCGGGCACGGTCAGCGCCATCGACAATCGCATTGACGAGAAAAGCCGCACGCTCTGGGTGCAGGCAACGATCGCCAATCCCTCGGATTCTTTGCGTGCCGGCATGTCGTTCCAGATCAACATGTCGTTCCCCGGCGAATCCTACCCGGCGGTCAGCCCGCTTGCCGTGCAGTGGGGCTCGGAAGGCGCATTCATCTGGACCGTGGATGACGGCAAGGCAAAGCGCGTGCCCGTGCGCATCGTTCAGCGCAATACCGAAAATGTGCTGATCGACGCACCGATCGCTGCTGGCACTGTCGTCGTTATCGAAGGCGTGCAGAGCGTGCGTGATGGCGGCGGCGTGCGCATCGCTGGCGACACGGCCCGAAGCGTGGATGCGGACGGCTGAAGGCCGTCCCCGGAAATAACGAGACCATGCCATGAATGACGAGATCAAGAGTGGCCAGAACGGCCTGACGGCGCTTTTCATCCGCCGCCCGGTTCTGGCCTTCGTGCTCAACGTGCTGATTGCAGTGGCCGGCGTCGCCGCCTTCTACGGCGTCGAGGTGCGTGAGTTGCCGGACGTCGACCGCGCCGTCATTTCCGTGAACACCAACTTCACCGGCGCGGCGGCCGAAACGGTCGACCGCGAGATGACCGACGTCATCGAAAGCGCGGTTGCCCGCGTCTCCGGCGTGAAGTCCATCTCGTCGCGCTCGTCCTATGGGTCGAGCCGCGTCACCATCGAGTTCAATGACGGCGTCGATCTCAACGTCGCCGCCTCCGACGTGCGTGACGCCGTCTCGCGCGTCACCAACCAGCTGCCCGACGAGGCCGACGCGCCGCGCATCGTGAAGGCCGACGCCAATGCCGAAGCGGTCATGCGTCTGGCCGTCACCTCCGACTCGATGACCGTCGAGGACATGACCGTCATCGTCGAGGACCAGATCGAGGACACGCTGGCCGCCGTGCCGGGCGTGGCAGACGTCCAGATCAACGGCGATCGCGAGAAGATCTTCCGCATCGACGTCAACCAGGCAAGGCTCGCGAGCCTTGGCTTCACCGTGGCGGACCTGCGCGCGGCGCTGGCCTCCGTCGCCTTCGACAAGCCGGCAGGATCGATCTCCACCTCCGACCAGAATCTGGTCGTGCGCACCAGCGCCGAAGTAAACACGCCCGAAGCTTTCGAGCAGATCTACATCGACGGCAACACCCGCATCGGCGATGTGGCGACCGTGACGCTCGGCCCCGATATCGGCCAGAGCATGCTGCGCTCGGACGGCAAGACCGGCATCGGCATCGGCATCGTGCGCGCCGCCGAATCCAACACGCTTGAAATTTCCAATGGCGTGAGGGCCGCGGTCGAAAACATCCAGCAGAACCTGCCGGAAGGCATGACCATCAAGATCACCTCGGATGATGCCGTCTTCGTCAACGGCGCGGTTCACGAGGTCGAGATCGCGCTGGCGCTGGCGGTGTCGATCGTGCTCATCGTCATCTACGCCTTCCTGCTCGACTGGCGCGCCACCCTCATTCCGGGCCTGTCCATGCCGGTGGCCATGATTGGCACCATCGCCGCCATCTATCTGGCCGGCTTCTCCATCAACATCCTCACCTTGCTGGCGCTGGTTCTCGCCACCGGCCTCGTCGTCGACGACGCCATCGTGGTGCTGGAAAACATCGTGCGCCGGCGCAATCAGGGGTTAGGCCCCCGCGCCGCCGCCGTACTTGGCACGCAGGAAGTGTTCTTCGCCGTGGTGGCAACCACGGCAACCCTCATCGCCGTCTTCGTGCCGATCTCCTTCATGCCGGGCCAGACGGGCGGCCTGTTCCGCGAATTCGGCTTCGTGCTGGCGATCTCCGTCCTGCTCTCGGGCGTGGTGGCGCTGACTCTGTGCCCGATGCTGGCGTCGCGCATGCTGACCTCGGCGTCATTGCACCATGAGGGCGGAACCGGCATCGGAAGCCGTATTGGCGCGAAGCTCGGCAGCCTCTACAAGCGCTGCCTGAACGCCTGCCTCAACGCCCCATGGCTGGTGGTGCTGGTGGCGGTTCTGTTTGCCGGCCTCGCGGTCATCCTGTTCGGAACGATCCGTCAGGAACTGACGCCGAGCGAAGACCGCTCCATGGTGCTGCTGCGGGTCAGCGCCCCTCAGGGCGTCAGCCTCGACTATACGGCCGCGCAGATGCGCACCATCGAGCAACTGATCGAACCCATGCGCATGACGGGCGAGATCGAAAGCACGTTCCAGTATGCCGGCAACAGCGGCAACTACAACAGCGGCTTCATGGTGATCACGCTCGCGCCCTGGGACAAGCGCAGCCGCAGCCAGCAGGAAATCTGGTCGCAGATCAATGCCCTGACGCGCCAGATGCCGGCCATACGCGTCTTCCCCATCCAGCCCAACAGCCTCGGCATCCGCGGCGCGGGCAACGGCCTGCAGTTCGCCCTCGTCGGCAATGACCGCGCCACGCTCAGCGCCATCGCCGACAACATCATCGCCACCATGGAGCAGGATCCGCGCTTCGAGAAGCCGCGCCTGTCCATCGACCCGTCGCAGCCGCAGCTCTCGGTCGCCATCGACCGCGAGCGGGCATCCGACCTCGGCATCGACATCAACGGGCTGGCCAATACGCTGCAGGCCATGCTCGACGGCAACGAGATCGGCGACGTCTTCATCGGCGACCGCGCGTTCGGCGTCAAACTCGTCTCGACCACCAATCCTGTCAACGACCCGACCGACCTGGAGAACCTGTTCCTCAGGACGGGCGACGGCCGCTTCGTGCCGATGTCGACCATCGCCACGCTGACCGAGAAGGCAGTGCCGCCGACCCTGACGCGCGAGCAGCGGCAGGCCTCGGTGGCCATTACCACCGACCTGCGCGCCGATTTCGCGCTTGGCGACGCCTATGTCGAAGCGCAGCGCATCGCCGAACCGCTGATACCGGCCGGGGTGCGGATCCTGCCACTGGCCGAAGCCGCGACGCTTGGCGAAACCAATGCGGGCATGATCACCGTGTTCGGCTTCGCGCTGGTCATCATCCTTCTGGTGCTGGCCGCACAGTTCGAAAGCTTCGTATCGGCCATCATCATCATGGCCACGGTGCCGCTTGGCCTGGCCTGCGCCATCGTCGCGCTGGTGCTCACCGGCACCAGCCTCAACGCCTACAGCCAGATCGGACTGGTGCTGTTGGTCGGCGTCATGGCCAAGAACGGCATCCTCATCGTGGAGTTCGCCAACCAGTTGCGCGACCGTGGCGCCAATGTGCGTCAGGCGATCGAAGAGGCGGCCAACGTGCGCCTGCGCCCGGTGCTCATGACCATGATCTGCACCGTGCTTGGCGGCCTGCCGCTGGTGCTGGCCAGCGGCGCCGGCGCCGAGGCACGCATCGCGCTCGGCTGGGTCATCGTCGGCGGCCTCGGCCTTGCCACCGTCTCCACCCTCTTCCTCACGCCGGTCGCCTATCTGCTGCTCGGCCGCTTCGTCACGCCGAAGGTCGAGGAACAGAACCGCCTGCGCCGCGAGCTTGAAGAAGCCGCCTACACCAATGTAGAGCCCGCGGAATAGCAAACCTTCAGGTGAAGCGAACACCGGAAGGGTGACAGGGCGGGCACGGCCCTGTATTGCTCCTGCCCGAACCAAGGTCATATGCGGGCATCAGGAGAAGCGGCAGCCATGCAACCGATCACGCTCGATGAGCTTCTGGCAAGCGTCGGAACGGAAGTGGGCGTCTCGCCGTGGCGCACCGTAACCCAGACCATGATCAATCAGTTCGCCGACGCGACAGACGATCACCAGTTCATCCATTGCGATCCTGAACGCGCCGCACAGGAAACCCCCTTCGGCGGCACCATCGCCCATGGCTTCCTGCTTCTTTCGCTGCTCTCGGCCATGACCTTCGAGACATTGCCGCCGCTGGAGAAAGGCAAGATGGGCGTCAATCAGGGCTTCGACGAAGTTCGCTTCATGGCGCCGGTCAAGACCGGATCGCGCATCCGCGCCCGCTTCGTGCTGGCGGATGTCAAGGCCCGCCCGTCCGGCTGGGTGCAGGTGATGCACGATGTGACCGTTGAGATCGAGGGATCGAAGAAGCCCGCCTTCACCGCACGCTGGCTCACGCTCACCTTCGCCGAACCGCAAGCCTGACGCTGCGGCACGGCTTGCCCCCACTCATATCAGGGATATAGTCGCTCCTGTGGAGGACACTCGCAAAACAAAGACCGTGTCGCCCACCGTTCAGGAACGGCGCGAACGACACAGAGAAACGCTTCGATCAGACCTGATCGAGGCGGCGCGCCAGCTTGTGCAGGAAGAAGGCTATGATGGCCTCACCATCCGCAAGCTCGCCAGGCGCGTCGGCTATGCGCCGATGTCCGTCTATTCCTATTTCGCCGACAAGCAGGATATTTTGCTGGCACTGGCGGAAGACCGCTTCGCCATCCTTGCGCGACGCATCGAGGAAAACACATCCGACGATCCGGTCGAGGCGCTGCGCGCGGTGATGACCGAATACGCAGCCTTCGGCCTCGGCAATCCGAACGAATACCGCATCGTCTTCATGACCGAGAAGACCAGACCTCCCGAGGGCATGACCTTCGAGGAAATGGAGGCCAACAACCCCGCCATGCTGGCGCTTCTGACCCGTGTCGAAGCCTGCATCGCGGCCGGAAAGCTGAAAGGCGATTCCTTCGCCATCGCCACCATGCTGTGGAGCATAGCCCACGGCACCATCTCCCTGATGATCACCTTCCCCTTCCACGAGTTCGGCGATCGCGACGCTTTCCTGAAGCAGATGTGCGATTTCGCGCTCGGTGCTCTTGAGGGTCAGGACATCAAGCCGCTGAGTGACAATCCCGGATCGATGTGCCGGGCGCGGCTCGCTCCCCCCGCCTAATCCGCCGATCTTCAAATCGGCAAGAAAAAGCGCAGCTCTTTCTTCTGGTCATGCCAGAGGGCTCGTCAGCCGATGGGCCCGATCCGGCAAGCGCGTTTGCAGCACAAGAACAGCGGGCATTACGACGAAGGCACCCCGCCACTCCACCGTGCTTCGTCAGACGATGACGTCTGACTGCACAATGCTCTGACGCATCTCGCCCGAAAGTGAGAACAGTTTGGAGCGGTATGAGTGAAAACAGGGACTTAAGGCGTCCGGAGCGAATCTGAAAAATCGCGACACGCTCTGATATTTCCCTTCCTCTTCCGCCCGACTGTTTCCCCGGCTCTGCGTCATCATCCTGAGGCGGGGGGTGCAGGCGCTCAGGCCAAGGGCATCAGGTCTCTGCGTTTGAACACTATCCTGCCCCGGATTGCATCACGCTGGGTGAAGCGCAGATGAACGCACGGATGATCCGCGGCTGCCTGCCAAAGCTGCAGGAACGTTGCCTCGCACCAATTTCCGTACATGTACAATTTCTTCTTGATTTACGTTTTCATTAATTATACACGTACGTCATAAAATACACGTACGATCGGAGAAGGAAATGAAAACCGTCCTCATCGCGCTTTCCGCCCTGCTCGCCTTGTCCGGCGTCAGCATGGCTGCTTCCACCACGACACAGGCAAAGGCCACGACCGAGTGCGTCGCGGTCAGCCCCACCACTGGCAAGAAAGTGAAGATCGACTGCGCCAAAACCGCGTCGATCAACAACGCCACCAGCGAAGGCAAGACCTCCGGCCCTCGTCTCGGAATCGGCGTAAACCCGTTCGTGCCTGGTCTCTGAGTACGCACGACACGGAAAGGGCGGCATCCTTCCCCCGGATAGCCGCCCTTTTTTTATTTTTGCCTACACATCGCCGGTAACTCTTCCAGCCGACGGAGAAAATGTCGCCTTAGCGTCCCGGCTTTCGACCTGTGACCGTCTTGGCCTGCCCGGGTTTCTTGGGCCCGCCGGGAATGGCGGAAGACGTGACCGAAACGGGGTCGCTGGCCGGAAAAGTGTCTTCGAGACCTTCCTCCAGCTCTTCGGTCTGATCCTGCACCTGCCGCTCATGCTCCAGCGACTTCACGGCAGACGTCTTGCTGCGTGTCTTGTTATCGGTTTTCACGTTGCTTGCCATTCCAGTTTCTCCCGGCCAGTTTCTCCCGGACCTGTCCTAAAGCAGGGGACCATACAGAAACTCGGTTCCCCGGCTCCGGGTTCCCTCAGGCGGCCGCGTCGCGTGCGCCTTCCGACAGCAGGCCGAACACATAATCGGAGAAGGACCGCCAGCACTCCACCCGGAATTCCTGTTCGCTCACCCTGTAAAGCAGGATTTCCGCCTTGCCGAACACCGTGCGTGAGCACGCCCCCACGCCGAAGGCCTGCAACGACAGATCCTGCGGGCAGCCGGCGGCAAGGGTTGCCTCCGCAGCCGGGCCGCTCACCGAAAAGGCGACATTGCGGTGCGAGATATCGACCGCCGAATGAAGGCCCTTCGCCTTGCCGCAATCGGCCAGCAGGTCGCCGCCCGCCGTGTCGAGGACGAACCATTCGTCCGGCCCCAGCCAGAACGCCGTCCGCGCGGCTTTTGCCACGGAAGTTTTCGGCTTCTGTGGCAGGGTAAGCCCGAGCGCCCGCGACAGCGAAGCAACCGCTTCCTCCGGCACCCGCAGCGACACGCGATTAGCAGGCGGCAGCACCGCGACCCGCACCCCGCTGGCCGATACCTCCTGCCCGGCGAGCGCAGGCCGCCTCTCGGCCGACGATTCCGCCTTTACGGTCTTGGCCGCCTTAGCCATTGAGGCGTTCCCCCTTCTCGTCAAAGAATACCGTGCCGGTGACCTCCACCTCGATGGTTCGGCCGGGCATCGGCACGTAAAGCGTTTCGCCCGTTCGTCTGGCGCCGCCTTCCACCAGCGCCAGCGCGATGGAACGGCCGCAATTTTCCGACCAGTAGCTGGAGGAAACGTGGCCTATCATCTTCATGGGCACCGCCTGCTCCGGATCGACGACGATCTGCGCGCCCTCTTCCAGCACCACATCGGGATCGCGCGTCTTCAGGCCAACGAGCTGCCTGCGCCCTTCCGCCACCAGATCCGGCCGCTTCAGCCCCCGTATGCCGACGAAGTCGGCCTTCTTCTTGCCCACGGCCCAGTCGAGACCGGCATCGTTCGGCGTCACCGTCCCGTCCGTGTCCTGCCCGACGATGATGTAGCCCTTCTCGGCGCGCAGCACATGCATGGTTTCGGTGCCGTAGGCGCAGGCCCCATGCTTTTGCCCCTCGGCCCACAGCGCCTCCCACACGGCTTCGCCATAATCGGCCGGCACGTTCACCTCGAAGCCGCGCTCGCCGGAGAAGGACATGCGGAACAGCCGCGTCGGCACGCCGCAGATGCGGCCCTCGCGCACCGACATATGCGGCATGGCCGCATCTGAAAGGTCGATGCCCTCGACCAGTGGCGCGATGATGTCGCGGCTTTTCGGCCCCTGAACGGCGATCACCGCCCATTGCTCGGAGGTCGAGGTCAGCCACACCTTGAGATGCGGGAACTCGGTCTGAAGATAGTCCTCCATATGGTTCATGACGCGGGCAGCACCACCGGTGGTCGTCGTCACATGGAAGCGGTCGGCGGCGAGGCGCCCGACAACGCCATCGTCATAGATGAAGCCATCCTCGCGCAACATCACGCCATAGCGGCAGCGGCCCACTTCCAGCTTCTGCCACGGATTGGTGTACATGAGTTCCATGAAAGCCGCCGCATCCGGCCCCACCACCTCGATCTTACCCAGCGTCGAGGCATCGAACAGGCCGGCACTCTTGCGCACCGTCACGCATTCACGGTTGACGGCCGCCTGCATGTCCTCACCGGCGCGCGGAAAATACCATGCGCGCTTCCACTGGCCGACATCCTCGAACACCGCGCCATGACGTTCGGCCCAGCCATGCATGGCGGTGCGGCGCGTGGGATCGAACAGTTTTCCGCGTGCGTGGCCGACAATCGCGCCGAACGTCACCGGCGTGTAGGGCGCGCGGAACGTGGTCAGGCCGACTTCCGGGATCGTCCGGCCGAGTTCCTCGGCGGCGATGGCCAGACCGTGCATGTTCGAGGTCTTGCCCTGATCGGTCGCCATGCCGTTGGTGGTGAAGCGCTTGACGTGCTCGATCGACTGCATGCCTTCGTGAACCGCCTGGCGGATGTCCTTGGCGGTCACATCGTTCTGGAAATCCACGAACGCCTTGACCGTGGTGCCGGCCTCCGCCCCCGGTCCCGCGCCCAGCATGCCGCGCGACCAGTTCTCGCTGGCTTCCACCTTCGGTTTTGCCGGTTTCGTCCCCTTGCCACCGGCTTCCTTCGCAGCCTTTATGCCGGCCGCATAGGCTTCATCGATGGTGGCGGAAAGTCCGTCGGTGCCGTTGCAGGCGCCGACCGAGATGCACTCCTGCGCATAGGTGCCGGGCAGGAAGCGCTTGACCTCGTCGTTGAAGGCGACCTTGCCGCGCGATTGCGAAAACAGATGCACCGACGGCGTCCAGCCGGCCGACATCAAAAGCGCGTCGACGGGAATGGTGCGCTCGCCCCCTCTGCCGGTGCGCGGGCGCACCGTCATGGAACTGACGCGCAGCCGCCCGCCGACGCGGACCACGCCGCGCCCGCCATGGATCTCGATGCCGAGCGCACGCGCCTCGTCCACCAGCTCGCCGGTCGGATTGTCGCGCAGGTCGACGATCGCCGCCACCCCGACACCGGCCTTCTTCAGGTCGATAGCCGCCGCATAGGCGCTGTCGTTGGCGGTGTAGACGCCGACATTTTTGCCCACCGCGACGCCGTAGTGGTTGAGATAGGTGCGCGCCGCCGATGCCAGCATGATGCCCGGCCGGTCGTTGTCCGCGAACACCATGTGCCGCTCGATGGAGCCGGTGGCGAGCACTACGCGCTTCGCCCGCACCTGCCACAGCCGTTCTCGCGGCAGGCCGCCGGACGGATTGGAAAGGTGGTCGCTCACCCTCTCGGCAAGCGCGACGAAATTCTGAAGATAATATCCGAAGGCCGTGGTCCGGGTCAGCACCTTCACATTGTCCATCGCGGCCAGCTTCGCCCGCGCCGCCTGCGCCCACTGCCAGCCGCTCTCACCGTCGATTACCGCAGCGCTCTCGAAACGCAGGGAACCGCCAAGTTCGGCCTGTTCGTCGCAGATGATGACCCGCAGGCCGGATTCCGCCGCGGCCAGAGCCGCCGCGAGTCCTGCCGCACCGCCCCCCAGAACCAGCACCTCGCAATAGGCGAAGCGCGCGGCGTAATGATCCGGATCGGGCTGGTCCGGCGCAACGCCAAGGCCGGCGGCGGAGCGGATGAACGGCTCATAAAACGATTTCCAGGCCGCCTTCGGCCACATGAATGTCTTGTAGTAGAAGCCGGCGGAGAACAGCGGCGAGGCAAGGTCGTTGACCGCACCCACATCAAAGCCGAGCGACGGCCAACGGTTCTGCGAAACGGCGGTCAGTCCGTCATAAAGCTCCTGCACCGTGGCGCGCACGTTTGGCGTCTTGCGCGAAGCATCGCGATGGATGCCGACCAGAGCATTGGGCTCTTCCGCACCGGCCGAGAGAATGCCGCGCGGCCGGTGATATTTGAACGAGCGGCCGACAAGGTGCACGCCGTTGGCAAGCAGTGCCGAGGCCAGCGTATCGCCCGCAACGCCGCTGTAGCTCTTGCCATCGAAGGTAAAGCGGGCGGTTCTGGCCTGCGCAAGGCGACCTTTGCCCGGAAGTCGGAAGGATTCGGCCATGTTATACCCCCGGAAGCTTCTTCGGCTTCGGCTCGCCGGCCTTGTAGGTCACGATAAGGCGGTCGCTCACCGAATCGCGCACCGCGTTGAAGAAGCGGGCGCAGCCGTGAATGTGACGCCAGCGCTCATAGATGGTGCCGCGCGTGTTGGCGCGAATGAAGAAGAACGCCTCGAACGCCTCGTCGCTGATCGAAGCGATCTCGGACGGACGCGCCACATGGGCCTCGCCCGCATGCCGGAACTCGGTCTCCGGGCGTTCTTCCTCGCAATAGGGGCAGCGGATCAAAAGCATGGGCTCGCCATTCCTGTCCTATAATTCGCCATGGCCGATCCTCGCGCCCTGTGGCTGGTTGCACAGGCGCTGGCCAAGTTGCTCGAAGGGCGCAAAGCGCCTGATCAGTTCCCCGACACCTTCTGTCTTCGCGATCAGATGGGTGCTGCCCATGTTCATCAGCGTCGCATCGAAAGGATTGGTGGAGACGAAAACCAGATCGGGCCTTGCTTCGGTCTCGCTCCCGTCCGGCTTCGCCGCAAACATCACGACCTTGCGTCCTCCGCTCCAGACGCACATCAAAAGCCCCTCTTCGGGCACAAAGGGCCAGTGCTGCTCATTTTCCGTGCGGGCCACCGACTGCACGCGCACCTCTTCGGGGCCGGGCAGATGAAACAGGCTGCGCTCGTCACGCGCCGGCGTGATTGCCGCTGTCTGCGCCGCCAGCAGGATCGCCGAAAGCACCGGCATCAATGCGCCACGGCGGCGGCCGCCGCCTCGTCGATCAGCCGGCCGGTGCGGAAACGCTCCAGCGAGAACGGCGCGTTGATCGGATGCGGCTCGTCGCGCGCGATGGTGTGGGCGAAAACATGCGCCGAGCCGGGGGTCGCCTTGAAGCCGCCGGTGCCCCAGCCGCAGTTCACGTAAAGCCCGCTGACCGGCGTCTTCGCCAATATCGGCGAGCGGTCGGGCGTCACGTCGACAATGCCGCCCCATGAGCGCAGCATCTTCATGCGGGTGAACACCGGAAACATCTCGCAGATCGCATCGAGCGTGTGTTCCAGATTGTGAAGCGAGCCTGCCTGCGAATAGGAATAGTACTGGTCGGTTCCCGCCCCGATCACCAGTTCCCCCTTATCCGATTGCGAGATGTAGGCATGAACCGTGTTGGACATGACCACGCAGGGCACCACCGGCTTGACCGGCTCCGACACCAGCGCCTGCAACGGATAGCTTTCCAGCGGCATGCGCACCCCGGCCATGTTCATGACGACGGAGGTGTTGCCGGCCGCGACCACGCCGATCTTCTTCGCGCCGATCGGCCCGCGCGAGGTTTCGACACCCGTCACCGCACCATCCGGCCCGCGCCTGATGCCCGTGACCTCACAGTTCTGGATGATGTGGACGCCGCGCGCCGAGGCGCCGCGCGCATAACCCCAGGCCACCGCATCGTGGCGGGCCGTGCCGCCGCGCCGCTGCAAGGAAGCGCCGACGACCGGATAGCGCGCATCGCGCGATATGTTGAGCGGCGGACAGTATTCCTTCGCCTGTTCCGGCGTCAGCCATTCATTGTCGATGCCGTTCAGCCGGTTGGCATGGACATGGCGCTTGAGCGACTGCACGTCATGGACATTGTGCGCCAGCATCATGACGCCGCGCGCCGAGTACATCACATTGTAGTTGAGGTCCTGCGAAAGCCCGTCCCACAGCTTCAGCGCATGGTCATAGATGCCGGCCGATTCGTCATAGAGATAGTTGGAACGGATGATGGTGGTGTTGCGGCCCGTATTGCCACCACCGAGCCAGCCCTTTTCGAGCACCGCGACATTGGTGATGCCGTGCTCTTTGGCGAGATAATAGGCCGTGCCCAGCCCATGCCCGCCCGCGCCTATGATGATGACATCATATTCCGCCTTCGGTTCCGGCGAGGTCCATTGCTGCTCCCACCCCTTGTGGCCGCGCATGGCCTCCCGCGCGATGGCGAATACCGAATATTTCTTCACGTTCCGACGCCTCGCGATTGGACGGCAAGTTTTTCGACGAAGGTGCTTTTTCTTATCACTAGCCAAACCGCCCGGCCACCCATGCGCTGTTTGCGACGGAGCCCGCCGCAATACACGCCGTCAGCGGCTGCGGCGAAGCGCGCCTGTGGGTATCGCCCCGCACGGCTTCGCAACCGGGGCGCAGGAGTGGTAAAGCCCCTGCACAAGGAGCTGCAATGAGAGTCGACATTGACATGGGCACGGCCTCCCCCGGGAAGCCGGCCATGATCGATCTTGAGGAACTGCTGGCCACCCGATTGCTCGTGCAGGGCAATTCGGGTTCGGGCAAGTCGCATCTTTTGCGCCGCCTGCTGGAGCAGAGCGCGCCCTGGGTGCAGCAATGCGTGATCGACCCGGAAGGCGATTTCGTCACGCTGGCCGACAAGTTCGGGCATGTGGTGGTCGATGCGCAGCGCACCGAGGCCGAGTTGACCCGCATCGCCGGCCGCATTCGCCAGCATCGCGTTTCCGCCGTGCTCAATCTGGAAGGTCTCGACGTCGACCAGCAGATGCGCGCCGCCGCCGCCTTCCTCGGCGGCATGTTCGATGCCGAGCGCGAATATTGGTATCCGGTTCTTGTCGTGGTCGACGAAGCGCAGCTCTTCGCACCGGCCGCAGCCGGCGAAGTCTCCGACGAGGCGCGCCGCATCTCGCTCGCCGCCATGACCAACCTGATGTGCCGCGGCCGCAAGCGCGGCCTTGCCGGCGTCATCGCCACCCAGCGGCTCGCCAAGCTCGCCAAGAACGTCGCGGCGGAAGCCTCCAATTTCCTCATGGGACGAACCTTCCTCGACATCGACATGGCCCGCGCCGCCGACCTTCTGGGCATGGAGCGGCGGCAGGCCGAAATGTTCCGCGATCTGGCGCGTGGCCGTTTCGTGGCGCTGGGGCCCGCCATGTCGCGCCGCCCCCTGCCGATCACCATCGGCGCGGTTGAAACCTCGGCCCGCTCGGTCAGCCCGAAGCTGATGCCGCTTCCCGAGAAGACGGAGGACATGGCCGATCTGGTGTTCACGCCGGGTCCGGAAGAGGCGCGCATGCCGGTGCGCAAGGCCGCGCCGCAACCCATTCCCACCGCCGATCTGATGGCCCAGCTTGCGCGTCCGCAACCGGCCCCGATGCCGCCCCCGGTCGAGCCGATGTTCCCCGAAATCGACGAGGCGGAGCGCGAGGCGGGCATCGACACCGTGCTGAAGGAAATCCTCGAAGATCCTGACGCCGGCTTCCGCACCGATGCCGTTCTCTATCAGGATTTTCTGGTGCGCTGCCGCATTCGCCGGGTCGTGGGGGAGCCGCTACAACTGGCCGCCTTCCGCAGGCGTCTTGCCGTCGCCCGTGCGGGCGTCGACCGCAAGACCGCCGGTGGCGAAGCCTGGCCGCAGGCGCTCCAGCTGTCCGAAAGCCTGCCCGACGACGTGCAGGGCGTGTTCCTGATGGTGGCGCAGGCCGCCGTCACCGGCGCGCCCTGCCCCTCCGACGCCACGCTGGCGCGCGCCTACGGCACCCATTCGGCGCGCCGTGCCCGCAGGCTTCTCACCTATTTCGAGGAGCGCGACCTGATCGTCGTGCGCACCGATTTCCACCACAACCGCGTGGTGGCCTTCCCGGATCTCGGCTGCGAAACCGCGCCCGGAGATCCCAACGCGCCCGATGAAGCCGCACCTTCGGCCGATGCTGCCGAATAACATGCGCCACAGCGCTGCAATCTCAGGTCCACCGGCGAAATATGGTATGGACAACAAACCCCCATTCTGATACTAGCCGCCGCAAATTCGTGGCGGGAGCCGTCACGGAAGCTGGAGGCTTTGTCCGCCAGTTTTATGCATCCTAACCTGAGAGACAGGAACGCCCGTGCAGGTACTCGTTCGCGATAACAATGTTGATCAGGCGCTCCGCGCCCTCAAGAAGAAGATGCAGCGCGAAGGCATCTTCCGTGAAATGAAGATGCGCGGCCACTACGAGAAGCCTTCCGAGAAGAAGGCGCGCGAAAAGGCTGAGGCCGTGCGCCGTGCGCGCAAGCTGGCCCGCAAGCGCGCGCAGCGCGAAGGCCTGCTTCCCGGCGCCGCTCCCCGCCCGGCTCCGGCCGCCCGCGCCGCGCGCTGATACGATCTGTCTTTCGCCCTTTTTGCAGGGTATCGAGGTGGCGCGATTTCGGTCGCGGCCACCTTTTGTTTTTACCGGGGCAATTTAGCCGGGACAGGGCTTTAGCTGCAGGCTAGGGTCTACACAAGACAAAGCGAGGACAGACTGCCATGGAAACAGTGAACGAACGGCGCGCCGCGCGTCACGGATTTTCCATCGCCGCGCTCGCCCTGAGCGGACTGATTCTGGCCGCCTGCCAGTCTGGCTCCGCCATCGACCTCAGCAATGTCGACGTCACGCAGGCTTCGAGCGAGAACATTTCTTCGCTGACGCAGGTGATCAACGCCAATCCGCGCGATCCCGAAGGCTACAATGTGCGCGGCTCCGCCTATGGACGCGGCGGCCGCTACCAGCAGGCGCTGAAGGATTTCGACACCGCCATCTCGCTCAATCCGAATTTCTATCAGGCTTATGCAAACCGCGCCCTGATCTATCGCTTCATGAACGACAGCGGCAAGGCGCTGGCCGACTATAACCGCGCCCTGCAGATCAACCCGAGCTATGACGCAGCCTATATCGGCCGCGGCAATGTCTACCGGCAGGGAGGCCGCACGCAGGAAGCCTTCAACGACTTCGAAAAGGCGATCCAGCTCGACACCACCGATGCCCGCGCCTATCACAACAGAGGCCTGATCTATCAGGGACAGGGCCAGCACAGCTATGCCATCGAGGACTTCTCGTCGGCCATTTCCCTCGCCCCGGACGCCTCCGAGCCTTACAATGGCCGCGGCCTTTCCTATCTGGCCATGAACCAGGAGGATAACGCCTTCGCCGACTTCAACATGGCGATCAAGCTCGATTCGAAGAACGCCGAAGCGTGGACCAATCAGGCGCTGATCTATGAGCGGCGCGGCGAAAAGGCGAAGGCCGCCAAATCCTATCGCGAGGCGGTACGCCTCAAGCCGGCCTATCAGCCGGCCAAGGACGGGCTTTCCCGCACCCAGTAAGCACCCGATAAGGGCACATATTCTTCCGCAGCGTCAGCCATATCGCGGCGATCCGGCATCGCCGCGCCATGATCGCGCCATGGTTCGACGCAACGTATCGCGCTTTCAGGCGTTGATCGCCATGGCGATTCTGCCAATGCGCGATCAGGAATTCAGGAGTTCTCTCATGATCAGGAAATTTGTTGCCGCCGCAGTGGTCGGCCTTGCTTCGATGACCGCCACCGCAAATGCAGCCGACATGTTCGAACTCGGCATTCTCGACTGCAAGATCGACGGCGGCGTTGGCTACCTCATCACCTCGAACAAGGGCCTGGCCTGCTCCTTCAAGCCCTCCAATGGCCGCGCGACCGAGTATTACAGCGGCGTCGTCTCCAAGCTTGGCGTGGATCTCGGCAAGACCCATCAGGGCAATCTCGTCTGGGCAGTGCTTGCCGCCAACCGCAACTATGACAGCGGCCGCATCGCCGGCAAGTATTTCGGTGTGAACGCCGAAGCCAGCGTCATCACCGGTGGCGGCGCCAATCTGCTGCTTGGCGGCTTCGAGCGCTCTTATGCCCTGCAGCCGCTCAGCGTTCAGGCGCAGACCGGCCTCAACCTCGCGGTGGCCGTGCAGTCGCTAGAACTGGTTCACTCGCTGAAATAAGTAAATTTCGCCGGCGGAACCCAGCGTTTCGCCGGCGTCCTTCACGGTATCGGGCAGCCGGGCCGAACACACTGCAGGGCCATCTACGGCGTCCTGCCGAATGCCTGCAGGCTTAAAGCGCGTCGCGATCCTTCAGATTCGTTCCCAAAGCTTTAGTTTACTATTCGTTTGTCACATCTGTCGTCGGGTCGCATCCGCTGGCCATTTTCTGGCGATGCGCTTTAGCCGGTTGCACCGCCCAGACGATCTGCAACCAGAGCAGCAAGCCGGGCCGCGACCTCATCCTTGGTGAGTTCCGGCCACTCCTCCACGCCGGTTCGCGACACAATGCGCACCCGGTTGCGATCACCGCCCATCACCCCACCAGCGCCGATGCCGCTGTCATGCGACACGTCATTGGCGACGATCAGGTCGGCGCCCTTCTTGTCGAGCTTAGCCTGTGCGTTTCTCACAACATCCTGCGTCTCGGCGGCGAAGCCGATGACCAGCGATGGTCGCCCCGAATGGTGACCAATGCGGGCCAGAATGTCGGGATTTTCCACCATCTGAAGTGCCGGCGGTCCCTCGCCCGCCACCTTCTTGATCTTTTCCCCGGCAGCATCGGCCGTGCGCCAGTCGGCCACGGCGGCAACGAAGATCGCCGCATCGGCCGGCAGCAGGCTTTCGACGGCGTCACGCATCTGGCGCGCGCTTTCCACATGCGTAACCGACACACCAGCCGGATCGGCAATCGTCACCGGGCCGGAGACGAGCTGCACATCGGCTCCCAGCCGGGCAAGGGCGGCCGCGATGGCATGGCCCTGCTTGCCCGACGAGCGATTGGCGATGTAGCGCACCGGATCGATCGGCTCATGCGTGGGGCCGGAGGTGACGAGAATGCGCCGTCCCGCCAGCGGTTTCGCCGCCGGCTCCAGCAGCGCCTCAATGGCAGCGACGATTTCCAGCGGTTCCGCCATGCGGCCCTCGCCCGCCTCGCCGCTTTCGGCCATTTCGCCCCGCTTCGGCCCGACGAATGAAACGCCATCGCCTGCCAGCGTCTCGCGGTTGCGGCGTGTTGCCGGGTGCGCCCACATCTTCGGGTTCATCGCTGGTGCGATCAGCACGGGCTTGTCCGTTGCCAACAAAACGGCAGAAGCCAGATCATTGGCCAGACCATTGGCAAGCTTTGCCATCAGATCGGCTGTTGCCGGCGCGACCACGACCAGATCGGCCTCGCGCGCCAGTCTGATGTGGCCGACATCCTGCTCGTCCTGCCGGTCGAACAGGTCGGTGAACACATGGTCCGCCGCCAGCGCCCCGACTGCCAGCGGCGTGATGAACTGCTGCGCCGCCTGCGTCATCACCGGCCGCACCGCCGCACCGCGCTCGCGCAGCCGCCGGATGAGATCCAGCGTTTTATAAGCGGCAATGCCGCCGCCAATGATAAGCAGGATGCGCTTGCCGGAAAGGGTGCTCGACATGCCGTTGATCAACTCCGTAAGCAGCGTCCTGACTGGAAAAGCAAATTAGGCAGGACTGCCGGTGCGGTCAATTTGCCGTTCAGAACACCTTCCACGCAATGTAGATGAGCGTCAGCGCGATCACCCACAGCGCCAGCCGGCCGGAGCGGGTGTGGCGGGCTTCGGCCTCGCCGATCGCCAGCGCGGTCTCGGCATCGAACCGCAGGCCGTTCTCGGCCATATGATCGATTTCGCGCGACAGGCGCTCCGTGCGCTTGGCAAATTCGGGCATTTGACGCGCCAGCGCCGTAACCGCATAGAGCCCGTCCCGGGCGTCGGTCAGCAAACCGCGCGGGCCCAGATTGTCCCGTATCCAGTCTCCGACGACCGGCTCCGCCGTCTTCCACATGTTGAAGGCCGGATCGAGCGTACGGGCCACACCTTCCACCACCACCATGGTCTTTTGCAGCAACACCAGTTCCGGCCGGGTCTGCATGTCGAACAGCTCCGTTACCTCGAACAACAGCGTCAGCAGCTTGGCCATGGAGATGGTCTCGGCCGGCTGGCCATGGATCGGCTCGCCGATGGCACGGATGGCCTGCGCGAAGGCGGCGACATCGTGCCTGGCAGGCACATAACCGGCCTCGAAATGCACTTCCGCCACGCGCAGATAGTTGCGCGTGATGAAGCCGTAGAGAATTTCGGCAAGGAAGCGACGCTCCTTCTTGCCGAGACGCCCGGAAATGCCGAGATCGACTGCGACGATTGTGCCATTTGCCTCCACGAACAAATTGCCCGGGTGCATGTCGGCATGGAAAAAGCCGTCGCGCAGCGTATGGCGCAGAAAAGACTGGATCAGATTGGTGGCGATGGCCCTCAGATCGTGACCTGCCGCAGCGAGCGCGGCGATGTCGTTCATCTTGATACCGTCGACCCACTCCATGGTGAGCACGTCGCGGCCGGTACGCTCCCAGTCAACCGCCGGCACGCGAAAGCCGGGATCGTCCTTCGTGTTTTCGCCAAGCTCGGAAAGAGCTGCCCCTTCGAGCCGCAGGTCCATCTCGATGCGGGTGGTCTGCGCCAGCGTTTCGGTGACCTGCACGGGGCGCAGCCGCCGGCTTGAAGGAATGTACTTCTCCTGCAGGCGGGCAGCGAGGAAATAGCTTTCAAGATCCTGATTGAAGCGCCGCCGCACGCCCGGGCGGATGACCTTCACCGCCACCTTGCGCCGGCCTTCGGGATAATCGACGTCGGCCGGATGCACCTGCGCGATGGAGGCGGCGGCCACGGCATCCCCGAAGTCATGGTAGAGATCGCCGATCGTGCGCCCCAGCGACGCCTCGACAGCTGCCTGCGCGGCCGCCTTGGGGAAGGTCGGCATCTTGTCCTGCAACAGCGCAAGCTCAAGCGCGATGTCGTTGCCGACCACATCGGGGCGGGTAGCAAGGAACTGACCGAGCTTGACATAGGATGGCCCGAGCCGCGCCACAGCATGCGCCAGCCGGTCGCTGCGCTGCTCTCTCAGCGCGCGCCGCCGCGTAAACATCGTGGCGACCCGCCAGCCAAGTTTCGGCAGACCCGAAAGCTGATCGCCCGGCAGGGCGGCAACCACACCCTCACGCACCAGAACCCAGCCGGCCCTGACCAGCCGGAAACCCGCAATCACACTGCTCATGAAGGCTGTCCAGTCAAAGCTTCCAGCCCGAATGAAGTGCGGCGATACCGCCCGAATAGTTGCGGAAGCTCACGCGCTCGAAGCCGGCGGAGGAAATCATCTCGGCGAAATTCTTCTGGTCGGGGAACTTGCGGATCGATTCCACCAGATAAGCGTAAGGCTCGCCGTCGCCGGTCACCATTTCGCCGATCTTCGGAATGGCGTTGAACGACCATGCCTCATAGAAGCGGTCGAGCAGCGGCATGTCGACATCGGAGAATTCGAGGCAGAGAAAACGTCCGCCGGGCTTCAGCACGCGAAAGGCTTCCGACAGCGCCACATCGATGCGCGGCACATTGCGGATGCCGAAGGCGATCGTATAGGCATCGAAGGTGGAATCGGCGAAAGGCAGTTCCTCGGCATTGGCCTCGACGAAATCGAGATAAGGCGAAAGCCCCTTCTTTTCCGCGCGCTCGCGCCCCACCTGAAGCATCGAACCGTTGATGTCGAGCACCGTTTCGTGAGCATTGCGCCGGCTGGCCTCGATGATGCGGAAGGCGATGTCGCCGGTGCCGCCGGCCACGTCCAGCCCCTTCCAGCCCGGCCGCTTGGGCGGGTTGAGCCAGGCGATCATGGCGTCCTTCCAGATGCGGTGCATGCCCGCCGACATCAGGTCGTTCATCAGGTCGTAGCGATTGGCGACCTTGTGGAACACCTCGTTGACCAGAGGCTGCTTTTCGCCGGCGCCGACCTGGCGGAATCCATAGGAGGTTTCCATGCCGCCACGGGCGGTGGTTCTTTCAACTGACATGATCATGATCCGCCTTTTATGCGCGCGGACCATACAGGAACGAATTTGGCCGCGCCATGGCTTTAGCCGTCATTTCATTTACCCGGTGCCCCGCATTTACCCGGTAAAAGGTCGCAGCCCACCTGTGGACTTTATGAGGCTCAGCCCGCATAGGCCTTTTCTAATTTCTTTCCACCATTCACAATCGAGCTGTGAATTAGCCGGAGAACACCATGAAGGGCGTCACCGTCATCGATCATCCGCTGGTGCAGCACAAGCTCACCATCATGCGTGACAAGAACACCTCGACGGCAGGCTTTCGCCGGCTGCTGCGCGAGATCTCGCTGCTGCTCGGCTATGAGGTGACGCGCGACCTGCAACTGACGACGACGACCATCGAAACGCCGATCGAGGAAATGGAAGCGCCGGTGCTGGAAGGCAAGAAGCTGGTGTTCGCCTCGGTGCTGCGCGCCGGAAACGGGCTGCTCGAGGGTCTGCTCGATCTCGTACCGGCCGCGCGCGTCGCCCATATCGGGCTTTATCGCGATCACGATACGCTGGAAGCGATCGAATATTTCTTCAAGGCGCCCAGCGACCTCGCCGACCGGCTGGTGATCGTGGTCGACCCCATGCTGGCGACGGCCAACTCGGCCACGGCGGCAATCGACAGGCTGAAGGCGCGCGGCGCCACCAACATTCGCTTCCTGTGCCTGCTGGCAGCACCGGAAGGCATTGCCCGCTTCACCGCCGCCCATCCGGACGTGCCGGTCTATACCGCTTCCATCGATCGCCAGCTCAACGAGAAGGGCTACATCATGCCCGGCGTCGGCGATGCGGGCGACCGCATGTATGGCACGAAATAGACCCGCCATGAGCGACAATGGCAAGGATGGGGACCGGCTGGTCGCGCTGGAAATCCGCGCGACAGAACAGGAAAAGACCATCGAGGAACTGTCCGGCCAGCTTGCCGAACAGTGGAAGGTGATCGACCGGCTTCAGAAGAAGCTCGATGCCCTGACCGAGCGTTTTCTGGAACTGGAAGAACAGGCCTCGCCCGACATACCGGTTACCAAACCGCCCCACTGGTGACCAGAAAGGCGGCCGCGACAAGAATAGACGGTCAGGCGCGCACGCCGGTCGGGATCGGGCAGTAAACGCCGGTGCCCTGCAAGCCGCAATAGCCATCCGGGTTCTTCGCCAGATATTGCTGGTGCTCGGTTTCAGCGAAATAGAACTCCGGCGCCTGCGCAATCTCCGTGGTGACTTTGCCGCGGCCGCTTGCCAGCAATGAGGCCTCATAGGCATCGCGCGAAGCCTTTGCCTGCTCCAGTTGCGCCTCGCTGGTGGTGAAGACCACGGAGCGATAAGTGGTGCCGATATCGTTGCCCTGACGCATGCCCTGCGTCGGGTCGTGATTTTCCCAGAACAGCTTCAGCAGGTCGGAATAGGACACAACGGCCGGATCGAAGACCACCAGCACCACTTCGGCATGGCCGGTGAGCCCGGTGCAGGTTTCACGATAGGTCGGGTTGGGCGTGAGGCCACCCGCATAGCCGACGGCGGTGACCCAGACGCCCGGCACCTGCCAGAACAGCCGCTCCGCACCCCAGAAGCAGCCCATGCCGAACACGGCGCTCTGCATGCCCGCCGGATAAGGCCCTTTGAGCGGATTGCCGTTGACGTAATGGGTTTCAGCGGTCGGGAGCGGCTGATCGCGTCCCGGCAACGCCTCCTCAGGCTTCGGCATGGAGGATTTCTTGCTCAGGAGATCATTCAGGGAAAACATGTCGGTCTTCCTTCCTTAAAGGGTTAGCGCCAAAGGGCTATCACCGATCAGCCAGCTGCGTAGCGTATGGCCGGACGTTCGCGCCGGTAGCCGATGGCATAGAGCAGCAATGCCAGGCACGCGAACACCGCAAAACCCGGCAGAGATAGAATGAAGTTCACGCCCACATCCCACACCAGCGGACCGATCTTGTCGCGCACAAACATTTCGGCCGTGCCGAGTGTTTGTGGCGACACCGCGTTCCAGCTGGTTTTCAGCGGCGTGGTGATCAGCTGAGAAGCCGCAACCGTACGCGTCGCATCCAGCACCGCCATGATCACGGCGACCGAAAGTGAAACCATCGCGGCAAGCCGGAACAGGAAACGGAACATCAGTGCACCTTTCTGGCACAAGAGATATGAGCAGAGGCCCGTCTACACAAGTTCGACAGAGTGGCCATTAGAGATTTGTAAGCCATGTTGTGATCAAAATCAGCCATGTTCACATCTGATCGCCTTTATCCTCCGGCCGAGCTTTTCCTGTTCCGGATCACGTTCACGGTGCTGGCCATCGATGCGATGTTGATCCTGCTGCACCCTGCAAAGGTTGCCTGGGGCTCCTATGCCGTGCTCGGTCTGCTGGTGATGCTCTTTCTGGGTCTTGGTTCGTGGTATCGCCACAGCGGAAGAAGCCGGGAACTGGGCAGCGCGATCACCACAGTGGGCATTTTCATTCTGTTTTCCAACTCGGTTTCGCTGCTCAATTACCTGCTGACGCCCAACAGCAGGCCTCTGATCGACGACTGGCTGATCCGAATGGACACTCTGCTCGGCTATTCCTGGCCGCAGATAATCGCATGGGCGGCCGACTATCCGTTGATCAGCCAGGCGATGCGTCTGGCCTACAACGCCACTCTGATACAAGTCGCGGTCCTCATCATTGCTCTGGTCTTCACCAATCGCATCCGGCACCTGCACGCATTTACATTGAGCCTGTCTATCTCAGGCCTCATCGCCGTTATTTTCTGGGCTTTCTTTCCAAGTCTTGGACCAAGTGCGTATTATCAGGTGCCGAAAGACATATTGCTGCGTGTACACCCTGTCGTATCGACAGAATACAGGGCAACGATCCTGTCCCATTTCAAGCATGGCTCATCCATAATAAGCCCGGACGAAATCCGCGGCATGATCGCATTTCCATCGATGCATATCGTGATGGCCGGTTTGTCTCTGCTTTTTTCGCGGCCGATGAAGTGGCTGTTCTTCCCCTATCTGGCTATCGTGATCATGGTCATTCCCGGCGTGCTGGTGCATGGCGGTCATCACCTGGTCGATATTCCCGCCGGGCTGACGCTGATGGTACTGGCGCTCATGGCGACAGGAAAAGTAATGACCCTTGGCTATCCCGTGGGGCCCGGCAGGTTCGCCGTAACTCCCGCATCAAACACCTGAATAGAGAAATGCGGGCATAAAAGGCGAGCGCGATAGCCTCTGACCTTTCATGCCTGTTTGAGGGACCCGGATTCCAACAATTCAACCTGCTCTGTTGCGCCTTTGTTAAGTACATTTTTTCGACATTTTTCGTTTACCATCGGGCTTAACACAACCGAAAGCTGCACCCGCGATAGTGGGGTCACGGTTCATCAAGAAGCCGTTCAAACAAGTCACAACCTGGGCAACAAGGAATACAGATATGACCAAGCTTTTCGCACGCTTCGCCAAGGACGAGTCCGGCGCCACCGCCATCGAATACGGCCTGATCGCAGCTCTGATCGCCGTTGGCATCATCGGTGCCGCAACGACGCTTGGCTCGCAGATCAGCGCGACTTTCGGCCGCGTGAGCACGGAACTCGGAACTGCCATCACGGAAACCCCTGATACCTGATAACGGATAAGGGATTAAGCAAATCGCGAAAGGCCGCCTTCGGGCGGCCTTTTCTGTTTTCGGCCTCAATCATCTGGAACAATGATGCATCAGGCCTATATTCAGACAGTATCAACGGTCGCAAACAGATGCTGAACCATCTCGGAAATTCATGCTTGGCGGCGGTCTTCGCCGCAGCGCTTCTGGCCATGAGCGGTCCGGCTTCGGCCCAACAGCGCCCGCCCGTCGTGCAGAACCCGTCTGAAATCATCCAGCTTCAGAACCGCATCCAGCGACAGCAGTTCGAGCAGCAGCAGCAGTTTAACCGGCAGATCGACCGCCAGCAGGTTACCCAGCCTCCCGTGCAGCGCCCGCAGGTGCCTGCTTTTCAGCAAAACTGTCAAAATCAGGTGACAAGCAGCGGTTATGTAAGGAATTGCCGCTGACGCGGCTTGCCTCAATTGATTAGCCGACTATTCTGTTCGGTACAGATCGAATCGACGGAATATGGCGAAACAGAAGAAGCAGGTCCTTCGTAAAGCGAAGAAAGGCGAGAAGATTCGCCAGGTGGCGGCGATCCCTTTCAGGATCGGAGCCGATGGCGATTTGCAGGTCATGCTGGTCACCTCGCGCGAAACCCAGCGCTTCATTCTGCCCAAAGGCTGGCCGATGAAAGGCAAGAGCGGCCGCAAGGCCGCCACCATCGAGGCCGAGGAGGAGGCCGGCGTAGCCGGCAAGACACTCAAGGAACCCGCAGGAACCTACACTTACTGGAAGCGCCTGCCGGCAGCCTTCGTGCGCATCGATGTCACCGTCTATCTTCTGGAAGTCTCCGAACAGATGAAGCAGTGGCCGGAATCCGCCCGCCGCCAGCGGGCATGGCTTTCACCCGCGCAGGCAGCCGTGCTGATCGATGAGCCGGAACTGGCAAGCCTCGTGCGCCAGCTGAAAATTCCGCAGGAGACCGTGCCGGCAAAGCCCGAAAAAGCCAAAGCCTGATCCGGCAGGTCTGCCAGGTTCTATAGCTCTTTAAAGTGACTGCGGGATTTCCTGCGGCGCCAGCTCCACCAGCGGAGCGGGTATGGAGGTGGTTTTTTCCGCAGATTTGCAGATATCGGCAATCACACATGCCGGGCAATCCGGCTTGCGTGCCTTGCACACATAGCGCCCGTGCAGGATGAGCCAGTGATGGGCATGGCGCATGAATTCGTCGGGAATGATGCGGACAAGCTCCGCCTCCACCTGCTCCGGCGTCTTGCCCGGAGCCAGTCCGATGCGGTTGCCGATGCGCAGGATGTGGGTGTCCACCGCCATCGTATGCTGGCCGAAAGCCATGTTGAGCACCACATTGGCGGTCTTGCGGCCAACACCCGGCAGCTTCACCAGTTCGTCGCGATCATCAGGAACTTCACCGTGATGATCGCGAATGAGCGCCTGCGAAAGGGCAATCACGTTCTTTGCCTTGTTGCGCCACAGGCCGATGGTGCGGATATAGTCGCCCACCTTCTCCTCACCCAGCGCCAGCATCTTCTGCGGCGTGTCGGCGACCTGGAACAGTGCGCGTGTCGCCTTGTTGACGCCGGCATCGGTGGCCTGCGCCGACAGCACCACCGCCACCAGCAGGGTGAAGGCGTTGACGTGCTCGAGTTCGCCTTTCGGTTCCGGGCGCTGCACCGAGAACCGGCGGAAAATCTCATGAACCTCGGCCGGCGTGTACAGTGAACGCGGACGGCGCGGCGCGGGCCGCGCGTTCACCGTCTTTGCTTTGGGCTCCGGCTGCGCGACCTCATTTCCGGGCACAGGCCGATCTTTTGACTTGGGCTTGCTCATCCTCATCCTATAGTATCGCCGCATGAGCGAGACAAATGCCGACTTTGCCGCGGATCAGCCCTTCTTCACAGCGCTGCTGACGCCGTACAGATCGCTTGGGCGCACCGGCTTTCTGATCCTGTTCGGTGCCATGCTGTCTGCTTGGGCCATCATCGGCATCATTTTCCTCAGCCACGGCGCATGGCCGATCTTCGGCTTCTTCGGTCTCGACGTGGTGGCCCTCTATGTCGCATTCCGGTTCAACTATCGGGCTGCCCGCGCTCGCGAGGAAGTGTCGGTTTCCCGCACCGAACTGCATATTCGCAAGATTTCGCCTTCCGGCAAATCCGAGCAGCATCGCTTCAATCCGTTCTGGACGCGCTTTTCCGTGGCCCGCCACACCGAAATCGGCATCACCCGCATGGCGGTGGAAACGCGCGAGCAAAGCGTGGCGATCGGCAGTTTCCTCAACCCGGACGACCGCGAAAGCTTCGCCACCGCGTTTTCCCGCGCCCTTGCCACAGCAAAGGCCCGTTAAGAAAGCACGCATCCGGCAGGAAACGGGTGGGAATGGCGCTCTTTTGGGACGATATTTGAGAACAGACAGATATCAGCGAGACAGGCCATGAACGCCCGCACCCAGATGAAGCCCGTACCCGTTCTCGAACGCGACATCACCCCGCAAGGCAGCGATTATGAGATCGTGCGCCAGGTCATCGAAAAGATCAGCCTCGAATATCGCGACCAGCCCTCACTGGAAGAGCTGGCCGCCGATGTGGGCGAGACCCCGACCGGCCTGCAGAAACTGTTCACCCGCTGGGCCGGACTTTCGCCCAAGGGCTTTTTGCAGGCGGTGACGCTCGATCATGCGCGGCGACTGCTCGAATCGGGCGCGCCGCTGCTGGAAGCCTCCATGGAAGTTGGCATGTCTGGCCCTGCCCGCCTGCACGATTTGTTCGTCACCCATGAGGCGATGTCGCCGGGTGCCTACAAGAACCGCGGCGAAGGCCTGACCATAAATTATGGCTACCACGTCTCGCCCTTCGGCATCGCGCTGATCATGGTAACCGACCGGGGGCTTGCCGGCCTTTCCTTCAACGATCCCGGCGATGAAAAGGCCGCGTTCGACGATATGGCCGGCCGCTGGCCCAACGCCACCTACATCGAAGACATGGCCGCCATCCTGCCCTATGCGCAGCGCATCTTCGATCCGTCCCGCTGGCGCGCCGACCAGCCCCTGCGCGTGGTCATGATCGGCACCGACTTTCAGGTGCGGGTATGGGAGGCTTTGTTGTCTATCCCCATGGGCACGGCCAGAACCTATTCCGATCTCGCCGGACAGATCGGGGAACCGAAGGCCTCGCGCGCCGTGGGCGCTGCCTGCGGGGCCAATCCCATCTCCTTCGTGGTGCCCTGTCACCGCGCCCTGGCGAAATCCGGTGCGCTCACCGGCTATCACTGGGGCCTGACCCGCAAGCGGGCCATCCTCGGCTGGGAAGCGGGACAGGTAGCCTGACGCAGGAAGCGCGCCTTTGCGCTTTCTGCGGCGCACGATAAGCTCGCAAGGTCAGGGAGTTTTGCGGGCATGATCATCGTTGTCGGATCGATCAATCTGGATCTGATCGTCAGGCTGGATCGCCTGCCCTCTCCCGGTGAGACATTGCAGGGCACCGGCTTTGACAAAGCTCCCGGAGGCAAGGGTGCCAATCAGGCTCTGGCGGCAGCGCGCGCCGGCGCAAGAGTGCGCATGATAGGATCCGTCGGCAACGATGCCTTCGCCGGTGAGGCTTTGTGCCTTCTACGCGCCGGCGGGCTCGATCTTTCCGGCGTGGCCGTCAGCACGGCCCCGACCGGCACCGCGCTTATCTTCGTCGGCGCCGATGGTGAAAACATGATCGCGCTGGTAGCGGGCGCCAACAGCGAAGTTCGTCCCGCTGATCTTGGAAAGGCAGAGCTGAAGAAGGGTGATGTCCTGCTGCTTCAGCAGGAGATACCACCCGAAACCGTCGAGGCTGCACTCGATATGGCCCGGGACGCGGGTGCGCTCAGCGTGCTCAACATCGCGCCCTACCGCGATGAGTCAGGCCGGTGCCTCACCAAAGCGGACTTCATAGTCGCAAACGAAACGGAGTTCGACCAGTGCTGCCGCACCATCGGGATTGAAGGCAGCGACGTAAAGCGACGCATGCGGAGCTTCATATCCCGGACCGGCGGAACGATCATCGTTACATTGGGCCCCGACGGCGTTCTGGCCGCGACGCCCGACAATTTTCTGGAGGTGCCAGCCATGGACATACAGCCGGTCGATACGGTTGGTGCGGGCGACACCTTCTGCGGTTATCTGGCAGCGGGCCTCAGCATGGACCTGTCTCTTGAAAAGGTGCTTGCGCGCGCGGCTGCGGCAGGTTCCCTCGCCTGCCTCAAAGCCGGCGCCCAGCCTTCCATCCCACTCGCGAGCGAGGTGGATACTGCCCTCTCCCGCAGGGCCCGGTGAAGGTCACCATCGGCGCAAACCGGCGAAAGCCGAAGGCAAGCCTGCCTTTCCTGTGCAGCCCGGACGGCCAAATCTTGAACTCGGGGCTGCGGCAGACCATATCTGGTGCATGGAAGAATGCCGTGTGGGTTCTTCCGGAATTTGTCGCTCTCAAGAGGACAGGATTGCATGACCAGAATGACGCCTTTTTCCAGCCCGCTTCTCCTCGGCTTCGATGCCATGGAAAAAACGCTGGAACGCCTGGCAAAGTCGGGTGACGGCTACCCTCCCTATAATATCGAGCGCCTTCGCGGCGCAGACGGCACCACAGAAAAGCTGCGGATCACGCTGGCAGTCGCAGGCTTCGCTGAAAGCGACCTCGACGTGACCACGGAGGAAAGCCAGTTGATCGTCAGGGGCCGGCAGACAGACGACTCCGAGCGCGAATTCCTCCACCGTGGCATCGCTGCCCGCCAGTTCCAGCGCTGTTTCGTGCTGGCTGATGGAATGCGCGTGATCGGGGCAGAGCTCAGGAACGGGCTTCTGTCCATAGATCTCGACCGGCCCGAAGCCGAAAGGCTGGTACGAAAAATAAACATATCGGTGAAAGACTGATCTTTGCCGATGCTGAAGAGCCGGCCTTGGAAGGCGGCTCATAGACAGGAGGCCTGGATATGACCAGAACCGTTGACACGATTGCCGACAGCCAGGTGATGAGCGAAGGCGAACTGGCCCATCTCGGCGAAGGTACAGTTGCCTATCTGCGAAAGATGTCAAGCGACGACCTGCGGGGTCGCTTCCCCGGCCTGGCGCAGATCACGCCCGGACTTGAGCTGTGGGCACTGTTCGCGGCGAACGGCCAGCCGATCCTGCTGGCCGACGAACGCGACCGCGCACTTGCCGGAGCGATGGAAAACGACCTGACCACGGTTGCCACGCACTGAGCTCCATGACAGTTCGGCAATGATGCCGGAGCCGGAGGCGGAACGCTCCCGAAGCCATCATGAAGCAGAAGGGCCGCTGTGTGCGGCCCCTGCGGTACGGGTTCAATCAGGAAAAACGGCGCTCGGCGCGGCCTGTCCTTCAGGCTGCGTGCGAAGCCGGCGTTTCGGAAAGCAGCGCGTGAATTGCCTGCGCATCGCGGGTGCCGCGGATCTTGTTCACGGTGTCGGTGTCGCGCAACACACGCGCAATGCGCGACAAGGCCTTGAGGTGGTCCGCGCCGGCACCCTCGGGCGCCAGCAGCAGAAATACGAGATCGACCGGCTGATCGTCCAGCGCCTCGAAATCGACAGGCGTTTCCAGTCGCGCGAAGACGCCAGTGATGCCCTTCACGCCGGCCAGCTTGCCGTGCGGAATGGCGATGCCGTTGCCGACACCGGTGGATCCCAGCTTTTCGCGCTGCAGGATCGTTTCGAAAATGTCGCGCTCGGGAATACCCGAGATAGCGGATGCGCGCTCGGCCAGAAGCTGGAGCACCTGCTTCTTGGAGCTGGCCTTCAACGCCGGCAGGATTGCCGGAACGTCGACAAGATCGTTCAGAGCCATTTTTGAAATTCCTCTGCTTCGCCTGCCGCGGCCGGCCCTAAGAACGCAGGTACCGGCCGTCTTTTCTACCCTTACGCGGTTTTTACCGTCGCGGGATCAATCCAGCCGATGTTCCCGTCCGGCCGGCGATAGACGATGTTGAGCTGTTCTGTCCCGCCGTTACGGAACACAAGGACGGGGCTGCCCGTCGTGTCGAGTTCGATGACAGCCGAAGCGACGGACATCGTCTTCAGCGCAAGGCTCGATTCGGCGACGATGGTGGGAGCGAAATCCTCCGGGATATCCTCCTCGTCATCCTCGGCCAGCGCTTCCACCACCGTATAGGCGATATTCTGCCCCTCGGAAGAGGCATTCACCGGATAATGCGACTTCAGACGGCGCTTGTAGCGGCGCAGACGCTTTTCCAGCCGCTCAGCGGCAGCCTCGAAAGCCTGAATGGGATCGTGGGATTCGCCTGCAGCCTGCAGGGAGGCGCCCGAATCAAGCCTCACAACGCAATCGCAGGTGAAACGCGAGCCGGACTTGATGACAGTGACCTGGCCCGAAAAACCGCGGTCGAAATATTTCGCAATGATGTCAGTAACACGTTCATCGATGCGCGTCCGGAACGCATCACCGACATCCATATGTTTTCCTGCAATCCGCAATGCCATCTGATTACCGACCTTCCCTGTACAGACTTCAAACTTACCGGAGTTTATACGCGTAGTCCGTTCGTACAAGCCACACGGCACCCCTTGTGCCGAATTTGCCCGAGAACGTCGCAGCCGACTCTCAAAGCCTGCCGTCCAAGCATCGATGGCCATTCCCTGCGCGGGTCAGACCCGCCTCATGCGGGCGGGCTTCTAGACACTTCATGGGTGCTTGTCAACGAAACGGCGACCGGCAGCGCTGTGCCCCGGCGTCAGCCTTTCAGGCCGGCGCGCGCCCGCTTCTCGCGCCTGCGCTGGACCGAAGAGGGAATATTCATAGCTTCCCGATACTTGGCGACCGTGCGTCGAGCGATATCGATGCCTTCCTCCTTCAGGCGATCAACAATCGTGTCATCCGAAAGTACACAGCTCATTTCCTCGGCTTCGATCAGTTCGCGAATCCTGTCACGCACGGCTTCGGAGGAATGGGATTCGCCCTCGCCGGATGCTGCGATCGCCACGGTGAAGAAATAGCGCATCTCGAACACGCCGCGCGGCGTGTTCATGTACTTGTTGGCGGTGGCCCGACTGACAGTCGATTCGTGCATGCCGATGGCGTCGGCCACGGTTTTCAGGTTGAGCGGCCGCAGGTGCCGCACGCCATGAGCCAGAAAGGCATCCTGCTGGCGCACGATCTCGGAAGCCACCTTCAGGATGGTCCTCGCGCGCTGGTCGAGGCTGCGCGCCAGCCAGTTGGCGCTCTGCAGACATTGCCCGAGAAAATCCTTTTCGCCCTGATCCCGCGTCTGGGCGGACACCCGTGCAAAATAAGTCTGGTCGATCAGCACGCGCGGCAGGGCATCGGCATTCAGTTCCACCGTCCACCCACCATCGCTGGCGGGCCGCACCTCGACATCGGGCACGAGCGTCTCGCTGTTCCCTCCGGAAAAGGCGAGGCCCGGACGCGGATCCAGCCCCCGGATCTCGGCCAGCATATCCAGAAGGTCTTCCTCATCGACGCCGCAGATGCGCCTGAGCGACTGGAAATCCCTGCGGGCGAGAAGATCGAGCCTCTCCAGCAGCGCCCGCATGGCCGGATCGAGCCGGTTGCGGGCACGAAGCTGGATGGACAGGCATTCGGCAAGGTCACGTGCGAACAGCCCCGGCGGATCGAAATTCCGGCAACGGGAGAGCACGGCCTCGACGCTGTCGGCATCCGTGCCGAGCCGTTCGGCACATTCGCCCGGATCGGCCCGCAAATAACCGGCCTCGTCGAGACAATCGGCAAGCTCGGCCGCGATCATCCGTTCCCGCGGATCGGTGAACGCAAAGGCAATCTGTTCCGCGATGTGATCGCGCAATGTGACGGGTGCGGCCGCCAGATCCTCAAGATCGAACCCCTCGGAAGTTCCACCGGCGGATCCGCCAGCGGCGGATTTCCACTGCATCGACAAGGAAGGGTCAAGCTGTTCGGAACGCCCCGGATCATCCGGAAACAGATTTTCAAGAGACGAATCCAACCGCTCCGATATCGCCTCGGAAGAGAGCCCCGCTTCTTTGCCGAACCAGTCGTCGCCGGTTTCGCCGGCACTGTTCGATCCGGATTCCGGCTCCGGTCCGGCCATATCTTCGGGGACGCTCTCCGCCCGCTCCAGCAGAGGATTGCGCTCAACCTCTTCGTCGACGAAATGCTCCAGCTCGGCATGGGTAAACTGCAGCAGGCGTATCGACTGCAGCAGTTGCGGCGTCATCACCAGCGACTGCGTCTGCCTGACCTGCAATTTTGCCGAGAGTGCCATCCGGTAGCGTTTCTTCCCACGAAGCAACGGGAAAAGAGATTTTCCGTGCCAGCAATTCAAACTGGCCCGGCTTTTGCTTGTCAAGCGCGATGGCACGCGCAAACCCTGCTCGCGCCCGCATTTGCATCAGAAAGCGTCAGGCGGAGCAGCGTTCGGGAGGGAAAAGACAGCTTTCGGAAGAAAAGGCGCTATCGCAGCGAGAGGCTTCAGAGCGTGAAGCCTTCGCCGAGATAGAGACGCCGCACATCGGCGTTGGCGACCACTTCCTCGGCCCGACCATGGGTGAGAACTTCGCCGGCGTGGATGATGTAGGCGCGGTCGATGAGCCCCAGCGTCTCGCGCACATTGTGATCGGTGATCAGCACGCCGATGCCGCGCTTGGTGAGATGGCGCACCAGTTGCTGGATATCGGCCACAGCAATGGGATCGATACCCGCGAATGGCTCGTCCAGCAGCATATAGGCCGGCCGGCTGGCCAGCGCCCGCGCGATCTCCAGTCGCCGGCGTTCGCCGCCAGACAACGCCATCGACGGCGCATGGCGAAGATGGCTGATATGGAACTCTTCGAGCAGCTCATCGAGGTTCTTCTCGCGCTGCTTGCGGCTCTTTTCGACGACTTCCAGCACCGCGCGTATGTTCTGCTCGACGCTCAGCCCCCGGAAGATGGAGGTTTCCTGCGGCAGATAGCCGATGCCCAGCCGCGCCCGGCGATACATGGGCATCGAGGTGACATCGTAACCATCGATCTCGATGGTGCCTTCGTCCACCGGAACCAGCCCGGTAACCATGTAGAAGCAGGTCGTCTTGCCGGCGCCATTGGGCCCAAGCAGGCCCACGGCCTCGCCGGCGCGCACGCCAAGCGAAACGCCGTTGACGACCCTTCGGCCCTTATAGCTCTTGGTCAGGCCGCGGGCGATCAGCGTACCCTTGAGCCCGGACGAAACGGCCTCATCCTTCGGCGGGGAAGCAGTCTCGCTGGCCTTGCGTCCGGACAGGCCGAACTTCTGAAGTGAAAGCATCCGCGATCCTACGGTTTCTTCTGCGAACCCGGAGAGATCGACATCATGACCCTCTTGCCGCAGGCCTCCACCTGAGCGAGGCCGGTTTTCATCTGCACGGTCAGCTTGCAGCCGGTAAGAACATTGTCGCCGTCAGACAGGACCACCTTGTCGCCCGACAGAACCAGAACCTCGGTCTTCATGTCGAAGGTGCCGCGATCGCCCGTGGCGACCTGCGTGTCGGACTTGATGTAAACCTTGTCCCTGACCTCAAGCCGGTCGATGTTGGCCGTGCCGGTGGTGGCGGAGCCCGCAGCAGCGTCGGCATTACCGCCCTTGTCGTTGACGTAATAAACATCCATGGAACCGGCCTTGAGCAGGGTCGGCCCCTGAATAACCTGCACATTGCCGGTGAAAATGGCGAGACTTTCGTTCTCACGCACTTCCAGCTTGTCGCTTTCGATCTCGATTGGCTGATCACCCGCCAGCTTCAGGCCCGACATGGTGCCGGTGCCGCCCGACTGGGCAAAGGCGGAGCCCGCCACGACAAGGGACAAGGCAGATGCAAGCGCTGCAAGCCTCATCGAATCACTGCGTAGCATTGGTGTCTCCGCTCTTTTTCTGATCCGCCTTCCGGGCGGCGGGGTCGATGCTCACGCGAACCCGCTTCTCGAATATCATGACCTTGCCGCCATCTTCCACCGACATCGTGTCGGAAGTGATACGCGATCCGGCCCGGCTGATTTCGACGGGTTGCTCCGTCTTCATATTGCCTTTGTCCATGTCGAGAAAGGCCGATTTCAGCTTTGCAACCATTCCGTCGGTGGTCGTGACCGTAATTTCGTTGTCCAGCTGCAGCGTATTGCCCGAACGATCATAAGAACCGTTTAACGCATCCACCTTCGCGGTGGTCTCCGCATTCAGCGGCAGCCGGGCGCTGATGCCCTCCAGCTCGATCACGCCTTCTTTGGCGGTATCCTGCACGGCCCGAACCGCCGTCATCGCGTAAGGCAGAAGCGCCTTGGTGAAGCCTTCCAGCTTCGGATTGGACATCACCAGCTTGCCATCGGAAAAAGCGCTGCTCTCGGTCGTGACCGGCACCTCGTCGGGAGCAACCATATAAGAATAAAGCGGAAAGGCGACGGCCATGGCAATGGCGATCGCCGGAACCACGAATTTAAGCCTGCGCACCCGGCGCGAATGCTGCTGGGCGCGGTCGAAGGCTGCTTCGCGCTGGCCGTCGCCCGCCTGGGCAAGCGCGGGCCGCGGCAGTCTGTCTTCCATGCCCATCGGATCTGTCACTGGTGACAAAACAACTACTTTCTACAAAAGGAAGCTCACGCCTTATGCCCAGTAATTCGGGAGGCGGAACGTTTCAAACAAGTCCGGACGGATCAAAACCGTAAAAATATGACCAGTCTAAGGATACACGATGGCGCAAATGGCCCGCAAGACCTCCTTTACGGCGCAAAACGGGCAAAAGTGGTGGTCGCCGGCGGCACGATGATCTAGATAGGCACTGCCCATATCCCATCCAAGAGGCTGAGCATGGCACAGAGAGCCGATGACCTGATCGACCGGCGCAGACTTCGGCGCAAGCTGACATTCTGGCGCGCACTGACAATCATCGTCATCCTGCTTGCCATAGGCGGCATCGCAGCCTGGTTTGGCGGCGATGGCACCGGCTCAGGCTCCCATATCGCCAAGGTCCGGATCACGGGCACCATCACCCAGGACGACAAGCTGCTCGAACGGCTGGAGAAGATTCGCAAATCGCCGCGCGTCGCCGGCGTCATCGTCCAGATCGACTCGCCCGGCGGCACCACGACCGGCGGGGAATCCATTTACGAGGCCGTGCGCAAGATCGCCGCTGAAAAGCCGGTGGTCGCGGAAGTCGGCACGCTGGCGGCCTCCGCCGGCTACATGATCGCCAGCGCCACGGATCATATCGTGGCCCGCCAGTCCTCGATCGTCGGCTCGATCGGCGTGCTGATCCAGTATCCGGACGTCACCGGCCTGATGGACAAGATCGGCATCAAGCTGGAAGAGGTGAAATCCTCGCCGCTCAAGGCCTCGCCCTCGCCCTTCAAGCCGACCAACGAGGAAGAGCGCGCCATGGTGCGCCGCCTGATCATGGACAGCTACGACTGGTTCGTCGACATCGTCGCCAACCGCCGGTCGATGACCCGCGAGCAGGCGCTTGCGCTCGCCGACGGATCGATCTTCACCGGCCGGCAGGGCTTGCAGAACAAGCTCGTCGACGCTCTCGGGGGAGAGGAAGAAGCCGTGGCGTGGCTGGAAAGCAAGGGCGTTGCGCCCGATCTCAGGGTTATCGAGTGGAAGCCTAAGGAGGGAACCGCAAGCCTTCTTTTGTCGCAATCGCTGGTACGCAACATCGCGCGCGCTCTGGGTCTGCCCGAGCAAAGCGGCGACGTGGTCAGGGAGCTTGGCATGGAGCGGCTGTTCCTTGACGGGCTGGTGTCGGTCTGGCACCCTTGACAGTCCCGCTTTCAAATGAAAAAAGCGAATGAAATCATCTGCATAATTTCGACCGCATGTTGTCCGCAAGGGGATTGCCCGCATGATCAAGTCTGAACTCGTGCAAATCATTGCCTCTCGCAACCCGCATCTTTTCCTGCGCGATGTCGAAAACATCGTCAGCGCGGTGTTTGATGAGATCACCGATGCGCTGGCGGAGGGCAACCGCGTGGAGTTGCGCGGCTTCGGCGCCTTCTCGGTGAAGAACCGCCCCGCCCGCACCGGACGCAACCCGCGCACGGGCGAAGCGGTCGAGGTCGAGGAGAAGTGGGTTCCCTTCTTCAAGACCGGCAAGGAACTGCGTGAAAGGCTGAACGCGGAGGACTAAAGCCTGTCGCCCGAAAGCGGGAACCGCCTTCGGGACAACGACATGCGTAAAAACAGGAACTTAAAGCGTAAGCGGCAACTCTGAGAGATCGCGACACGCTTTAGAGCGACTGACGTCCGGATAAATCCGGGCCGCTGCTCTATCTCTTTGTTTGAGCCGCATTTATGCGACGTCAGACGACTTCGCTGACTGCAAAATGCTCCAGGCGTCAGGAATTTCCAATGTTCAATCGCTTCGCTCTCGTTCTCGTCTTCGTGCCGCTGGCCATCATTCTGATCGCGCTGGCGGTGGCGAACCGCGCTCCGGTTGCGTTCACCGTCGATCCGTTCAACCCCGGCAATCCGGCGCTGACCTACACGCTGCCCTTCTTCGTGTTCCTGTTCGCCGCACTGGCGCTCGGCATGCTGATCGGAAGCCTGGCCACATGGTTCCGGCAGGGGCGCTACCGCAAGCTGGCCCGCCAGCGCGCGATCGAGGCCGAAAGCCTGAAGCAGGCAGCAGGCGCGCGTCCGGCTGCCGCGAACCCGAACAATCCGGCCCCTCGCAATCCGGCGCTACCGCACCCGAGCGCCTGAGTCGACACGGAACGGTTCAGCGCCTGCCGGCGATGAACCCGGCTATTTCATCGGACAAGCCCGCAGCCAGAGGCATTTCGGCATCGCCATAGGCGGCAAAATTGGCGATGAGATTATCCTTCGGCGTCTCTTTCAGTACGTGATTCATACCGGGGAAAATCTTCAGCTGCGCCGACGGCTGGGCCTGTGACAGGTTTTTTGCATCAACCACCCTCACCTGAAGATCATTGTCGCCCTGCACGATCAGCACCGGCACCCTCAGCTTTGCAATCAGTTCTGCCGGTTTGTAGCTCAGCAGATCGATGAGAAAGCCCTGAATGCTTTCCGGAAACAGCGGCCGCACGATCCCGGGAAGGCTGGCGACATCGACCTTCTCGCCGCGTTCCAGCGTTCTGGTCGCCTCCAGAAGCTGGGGCAGGACAGGCCGGTTGGCAGGGTTCCCCGTAAATTGCTCCCGCAGGATCTCGCCCAGCGGACGGCCGGGCGCGGAGACGAGCACCACGCCGCACAGGTCCGGCCCCGCCATCTGCGCGGCGATCAGGGCGACCAGACCGCCCTCGCTGTGGCCCACCAGCCAGGCGCAGTCCGTTCCCGCCTTCTCGCGCGCGACCTTCAGCCAGGCAATGGCGTCTCCCGCATAGTCCGTCATGCGCACGTCATTGGCGTCGGGAAAACCGGTGGTGCTTGCGAACATGCCACGCTTGTCGATGCGGATCGAACCAATTTCCTTTTCGGCCAGTTCCTCTGCCAGCATCTTCAGATAGCCCGCCTTGATGCCGAGCGGATTATTGCCGTCATGGTCGGTTGGACCGGAGCCCGGGATGATGACGGCCACCGGCTGTCCTGACCGGTCGCCGGGAAGGAGCATGTACCCCTTCAGGACGCCTTCCTCCACCTGCGCCTCGACAACCGTTTCGGCCAGCCGCGCGGCCACTGCATCGGCAAGCGATGGCGAAACGACGCAGGAACAGAGGAGCGTGGCGGCCGCCAGAGCAGCCCTTTTCATGCCGGTTGCCTGCATCTTGCCCTCACAATGGGTGCGGGCCATGTTGCGACCCGTCTGCCGCTATGGCAGAAGCGCAGGCATATTTCCACCGGAGCATTCGCTTGAAAGCCACGCGCAACAGGAGCCATGAGGCAAGGCCGCGACCGGAGCGAGACGCCCGTCCCGAGCAGGAACGCGAGCCGCAGCACCAGCCGAAGCGCCAGCTTGTGCGCCGCGAAGGCCCGCTGCCGGCCGAAAGGCTGCCGCTGATCCTCGAGGTCGCGCCCAGCGACGACTACGCACTGCTCGACAGCGGCGACGGGCGCAAGCTGGAGCAATACGGCCCCTATCGCATCGTGCGCCCGGAGGGACAGGCGATCTGGCGCCCTGCCCTGCCCGACAGGGAATGGGGCCGCGCCGACGCCATTTTCACCGGCAACACCGATGAGGAAGGTATGGGCCGCTGGCAGTTTCCCCGCAATCCGCTCGGCGAAACATGGCCGATGAAGCATGACGGCATCGATTATCTCGGCCGCTTCACCTCGTTTCGCCATGTCGGCGTCTTTCCCGAACAGGGCTCCCACTGGGACCATATGGCCGCCCTCATCGAAAATGCCCGGCGGCCGGTGAAGGTGCTCAACCTGTTCGGCTATACCGGCCTTGCCTCGCTGGTCGCCGCCCGCGCCGGGGCGGAGGTCACCCATGTCGACGCCTCGAAGAAGGCGATCGGCTGGGCCCGCGAAAATCAGGAAGTGGCGCGGCTAACCAACAAGCCGATCCGCTGGATCGTCGAGGACGCGATGAAATTCGCCGAGCGCGAGGAGCGCCGCGGCAGCCGCTACGACATCATCCTGTTCGATCCGCCCGCCTATGGGCGCGGACCCAAGGGCGAAGTGTGGCAACTGTTCGAGCATCTGCCCGCACTTGCCGACATCTGCCGCTCGATCCTGACGCCGAAGCCGCTGGCCGTCGTGCTCACCGCCTATTCGATCCGCGCCTCCTTCTTCGCCATCCATGCGCTGATGCGCGACACCTTCGCCGGCATGGGCGGCGCCGTGGAATCCGGAGAACTGATCATCCGCGAGAAATCGGCCGGCCGCGCGCTTTCCACCTCGCTCTTTTCCAGATGGGTCGCCAGATGAGCGAACATGAAAAACGCCGTCCGGTCGGACGGGTCAAGGAAGTCACCAGCCTGTCCAATCCGCTGGTCAAGGACATCAAGGCGCTGGCTCTGAAGAAATTCCGCGACCAGAACAATGCCTTCATGGCCGAGGGGCTGAAGCTGGTCATCGACGCGCTCGATCTCGGCTGGGAAATCCGCACGCTGATCTTCGCCAAGGCCGGACGCGGCAATGCGGCGGTCGAAAAGGTCGCCGCCCGCACCGTGGCCGCTGGCGGCGACGTGCTGGAAGTCTCGGAGAAAGTGCTGTCCTCCATCACCCGCCGCGACAATCCGCAGATGGTGGTCGGCGTGTTCACGCAGCGTCTGGTTCCGCTGAAAGACATTCGGCCAGCCAGGGGCGATGTCTGGGTGGCGCTCGACCGGGTGCGCGATCCGGGCAATCTCGGCACCGTCATCCGCACCGTTGATGCGGTCGGCGCCAAAGGCGTCATCCTCGTCGGCGACACCACCGATCCATTCTCGCTGGAAACGGTGCGCGCCACCATGGGCTCGATCTTCGCCGTTCCAGTCGCGAAAACCAGTGTGGAAGCCTTCCTTGCCTGGCGCAAGGGCTTTCCGGGCCTCGTCGCCGGCACGCATCTGAAAGGCGCGGTCGATTATCGCTCGGTCGACTTCTCGGACAAGCCGGTGCTGCTTATGATGGGCAACGAGCAGCAGGGCCTGCCTGACGATCTGGCGCAAAACTGCGACCGCTTGTTGCGCATTCCGCAGGCCGGCCGCGCCGATTCGCTCAACCTCGCAGTGGCAACCGGCGTGATGCTGTTCGAGATCCGCCGCGGGGCACTCTCGCTGGAGGCGCCCGCCCCATGAGTTCCACCCCTGCCCCATCTGCCGCCGGCAAGGGTCTTGGCCTCTATGCGATCCTCGCCATCGTCGCCATCGTGCTCGACCAGTGGATCAAATACGCGGTCGAAAGCGGACTTCCCTTTCAGGAGAAGATCGACCTCCTGCCGTTTCTGGCGCTGTTTCGCACCTACAACACCGGCATCGCCTTCTCGATGCTGTCTTCCTTCGGCGACACCGGGCTGATCGTCATCTCGCTCGTCGTATCGGCCTTCATCGTCTATCTGGCGCTGCGCAGCACGCCGCGCCAGCTCTTCGCCCGGCTTGGATTTGCGCTCATCCTCGGCGGTGCGATGGGCAACGTCATCGACCGCGCCATCTACGGCCATGTCGTGGACTACATCCTCTTCCACACGCCGCACTGGTCCTTCGCCGTGTTCAATCTGGCGGATGTCTTCATCAGCGTCGGCGCTTTTCTGGTGGTGGTGGAGGAGTTCATCGGCTGGCGCTACGAGGTCAGATCGCACGACGACTGATCAAAACCCGCGCAATCGGTAAAATTGCGCGGGTTTGCCGAAGCCTTCCCTAAGCTCTGCCTGTCATTGTTTTGTGTATGACGGCGGAGATGGACCACAACCGGACAGGAGGGGACGAGGCGCACGAAACGGGCGGCCACCGCCTTCGTGTCGTTCCCCCGCCGCTGTCGCCCGAAGCGCTCGGAACCGATCTCTCCGCCACGCCCGTTTCCCGCAACCTGCCCGTCGCAAGCTGGCTGTTCGTTCTCCTGTTCGCCGGACTTGCCCACCTCACCGGCGCGCCCGCTTTCCTCAGTCTTGCCATGCTTGCCACCGGCTTTGTTGGCATTCTGCTGCATGAGCTGATCCTGTCGAAGGAACGCCGCACCCGGCAGCAACTGGACAGGGAGACCGCTCAGGCTCGCACCCGACTGGAAACACTCTCCGACCAAATGTGGGAGATGCAGGAAAGCGAAGAGCGCTTCCACGGCCTCATCGACGCGCTCGGCGACATCGTCGTGCACCGCGACCGGCACGGCAGGATCGTCTACGCCAATCGGGTCTTCACCGGACTTGTCGGCAGGGAGATGCACGATCTGCGCGGCATGACGCTTGCCGATATCGGCATGGAGTTCACTGTTACGCCGGAGGCTGCATTCACCGACAATGAATGCCTGCGCTCGACGGATGCCTGCATGACCACGCCGCAGGGCCAGCGCTGGTTCTCATGGGTCGAGCTTTCGGTGCGCGAGAAGGATACCGGCGCCGTTTCGCATCACGCCATCGCCCGCGAAATCACCGCCCGCAAGCAGGCTGAAACCTCGCTCATCGCGGCGCGCGAGCGGGCGGAATTCGCCAATCAGGCGAAGTCCCGCTTCCTGGCCACCGTCAGCCATGAGATCCGCACGCCGATGAACGGCATCATGGGCATGGCGCGGCTGTTATCGGATACCAGCCTGTCACCCGAGCAGCACACCTATGTCAACGCCGTGTCCACCTCGGCCAGCGCACTGCTGGCGCTGATCGACGATCTTCTGGATTATTCCAAGATCGAGGCCGGCCGGTTCGATCCCGAGCCGCAGCCGGTTTCGCTGCGCGAGCTGGCCGACAATGTCGTCGAGCTTCTGGCCGACCGCGCCCATGGCAAGGGTATCGGTCTCGGCTGCCATGTCGCGCCCGATGTCCCGCAGATGATCACCGCCGATCCGGGACGGGTGCGGCAGGTGCTGCTCAACCTTCTCGGCAATGCGATCAAGTTCACCGAAAGCGGCGGCGTGGCGCTTGTCATCACCCGCAGCGGCAATCGCATCCGCTTCGCCGTGAGCGATACCGGCACGGGGCTGCGGCAAGACGATCTCGAACGCATATTCCTCGAATTCGAGCAGGCCGACGGAACCTCGACGCGCCGGCATGGTGGCGCAGGGCTCGGCCTTGCGATTTCCAGACGGCTGGTGACGGCGATGGGCGGCACGATCTCCGTGTCCAGCACGCCCGGCGAGGGAACGGAGTTCATTTTCGAACTGCCGGCGCATGAGGCGACCGCTCCGCCGCACCCACGGCAGGATGCGCTGGCAGGCCGCAATGTCGTGATCCTCTCCGACAACAGGGTCGAGGCGGATGTGATCGCGCGGACGATCCGCGCCTTCGGCGGCTCCGCCGAAATTGCCGAAAACCCCGAAACCGCACGAAAGCTGGCCAAGGGCTGCGACACGCTGATGGTGGACGCCACGCTGGAAGGCAGCGACAGACGCGCCGTTCAGGCGCTGCGCGACGATGTTTTCGCCTCCAGCCGCGCCATCATCCTGATGGCGCCGAACGACCGTGGCCGGCTCTGCGAATATCTGGCCGGCGGATATGGTGGTTTCCTCGCCCGTCCCGTGCGGGGCGCAACACTGCTGAAGGTGCTTGCCGGCGGCAGTTACGACAGCGCAGGTGAACAGCACCTGCAGGAGCCCGGAACGCGTACGCATCCGGCACAGGAAAACAAATCCGGCGTCCTTTCCGTCCTGATTGCCGAAGACAACGAAATCAACGCCCTGCTGGTTCGCGCCGCACTCGGCAGTGCCGGCCATCGCCTCGAGATGGTCACGACCGGCAAGGAGGCAGTGGACAGGCTCACCGCGACCGACACCGGCGCGGGACGCCATGACGTCGTCCTCATGGACCTGCACATGCCGGTGATGGACGGCATGGATGCCATCGCCCACATCAGGCGGCATGAGAAGCTGCATGGGATGCCCACGGTCCCGATTCTGGTGCTTTCGGCTGACAATCAGGAAAAGACACGCCATGCCGTGCTCGCCCATGGCGCCACCGCCTTCCTGACAAAGCCGCTCGATCCGCGTGATCTGCTTGCCGCCGTTCAGGACCTGATGTCCACATGAACATTGGTGCGGCACAGGTCCTGCTTTGTTGCCGATCACGCCATATCACGTTAGTGTCACAATCCTGTTGCACCACAATCGTATCCCCGCGCCACGAGGGATGGCTCGAAGGAGAATCGCCCGTGCAGACAGCGATGCCGCAAGGTCACACCAGGTTGGGCTCCACGCTCGTTACCGGACCGGCCACCGGGCCGCAGGCCCCGTCACTCGCAGGCCCGATCGGCCCTCTGGGCCGTATAGGCACTCTGGAAGTGCGGCTGGCCCGCAACGAGGCCGAGATCGAGGCCGCACAGGAAATCCGCTACCGCATCTTCTATGACGAGCTGGGCGCCCGCAGCAGCCTGGACCAGATCGACAGGCGCGATTCGGACCGCTTCGATCCGCTTTGCGACCATCTTCTGGTTCTGGACAACAGCCTGACCGGCCCCGAGCACAGGCGCATCGTCGGGACTTACCGCCTCTTGCGGCAGGAAATGGCGACGGCAGCGGGCGGCTTCTATTCGGAAGACGAATTCGAGCTGCGCAGGCTGGTCGCCCGCCACCCCGATCTGCGTTTCCTCGAGCTTGGCCGCTCCTGCGTGCTGCCGCAATACAGGTCGAAACGCACCATCGAGGCCCTGTGGCAGGGTATCTGGGCCTATCTCAATCACTACGGCATTGACGTCATGGTGGGCTGCGCTTCCTTCCCCGGCATCGATCCCGCGGCCCATGCCGAGGCGCTGACCTATATGGCCCATCATTGCCGCACCAGTGCAGACTGGGATGTGCGGGCCGTCGGCCGCCGCTATCATCCGATGGCCATGATGCCGGTCGAAGAGGTTAATCCCAAGGCGGCAATCACCGCCATGCCGCCCCTGGTGAAAGGCTATCTGCGCATCGGCGCGCGTATCGGCGACGGCTGCGTCATCGACCGCGATTTTTCGACCGTCGATGTGTTCATCGTCATGCCGGTCAAGGAAATCGCCGCTCGCTACATCAGCTATTACGGCGGCGACGGCCAGAGTTACGCCGCCTGAAGATCAGCGTTCCGTTCAGGGAATATCCTCGGGCTTCCGGCCGGGGCGGCTCTTGTAGGCCGGAATGTGCCAGCCGAAACGGATCGCGCCGCCACGCACTGCAAAGGCGGCGATGAAGCCGCCGAGCTGGCAGATGAGAGGCGCAAAGCCCGCGAGATCGCCCAGCGTATAGACGCCGGCGCCCATGAGTGCTGCCGACACATAGACTTCGGGGCGCAGCAGCACCGACTGCTCCCCCGCCAGAACGTCGCGCAGGATGCCGCCGAAAGTGGCCGTCAACATGCCCATGATGATGGCCACGACCGGCGAGCCGGTAACCGCGAGCCCCTTTGCCGCCCCCATCACCGCAAATGCGGCAAGGCCGATGGCATCCAGCCACAGCAGGAGCTTGTAGCGCGATTCAACCCGGTGCGCCGTGAAGAACACCAGCACAGCAACTGCCGCGCACACCAGAATATAGTCGTGGTTGGCGATCCAGAAGACCGGCACGTCGAGAACGAGATCGCGGAAGGTTCCACCGCCAACTCCCGTTACCCCGGCCAGAAACATGAAGCTGATGATGTCCATCTGCTTGCGTGAAGCCGAAAGCGCGCCCGTTGCCGCAAAAACGGCAACGCCGGAATAATCGAGGATGGTGACGAGGTTCATGGCAGGGCGTTCATCCCCGGTGGCAGGTGACTGCGCTACAGTAGCAGCCGCTCCCGGCTGTGGAAGCCCCTGAAGGGCAACGGTCCCGCAATGCTGCGGGACCAAAGGCTATCAGCCCTGATTTCCTTCGCCGGCAGAACCATTGGCCTGCTTCGGTCCATCCTTCGAGACGCCGACCTTGGCCGGGCGCAGAACCCGCTCGCCAATCGAATATCCCGGCTGCACGACCTGCAGAACGGTGCCTGCGACAACCTGCGGATTCGGAATCTCGAACAGCGCCTCGTGGAAATTCGGATCGAACCGCTCGCCTTCCGGCGAAAGCTTTTTCACGCCATGCCGTTCCAGCGCGCCGATCAGACCCCGCGCGGTAATCTCAACGCCCTCGATCAGCGCCTTGAAACCCGCATCGTCGGATGCCTTGGCTTCTGCCGGGATGGCTTCCAGCGCACGTTGCAGGTCGTCTGCAACCGTCAGCATGTCGCGGGCGAAGTTGGCTATGGAGTAGGAGCGCGCGTCCTGCACGTCACGGGCAGCACGGCGGCGCATGTTCTCCACCTCGGCGGCGGCGCGAAGAGCCCGATCCTTCAGCTCCTCGTTTTCCTTCATCAGACGGACAAGTGCCTCGTAATCACCTTCGGCACCCTCCACCGTCTGCTCGGCAAAAGCTTCTGCGGCCTCGGTTTCGTCGGGCGTGCGCTCGTCTTTGGCCTGGTCAGTCATGGCGTATTCCCATTCTTTTCGAAGTTTCGAAGTTGGGTCCGATATCGAGGTTCGACACTCAAAAATCAAGGCCCCCGGCGCGCCGGATGCCTTCCCCGCCAACAAACGTATTTAATTCAAATTTTACCTTGTTGCGCTGAGCTGTGTCCCAACACCCCGGCAAAGGGGGAACCTTAGACGGATACAGGGAGTTTCGAAACCGAAAGGATTTTGAAGCGATGACCCGAACAGGCAAAGAACGGCCACAGGAAACGGTGCGGCAGAACCTGGCGAAAACCATACGCCGTCAGGTCCGCAGCCACAACACGCGTGGATTGTTGCGCTCCCTGCCCGCCTTCAAGGTCGCCAGAGACATACCGGAACAGTTGCAGGCGCTCATCTGCCGACTGGAGGCTATGGAAGCACAGCACGAAGAAGCTCCGGAGCGATGACCCCGCCCCGCGCTTCACACCGTGGCCTGCGTGGCAGGTTACTGCACCGCCCTCCGGCGCCATGAATAGGTGCCCGCAGCGGCAGCGCCCGATGTCGCTGCCGGCTGGGAGTGGACCGACAACCCGCCAATCTCGCCTTTTTCAAGCCGTTCCAGCAGAACCCGGTTCGAAATCTCGAACTCGTCGAAGCCGACGCGCAGCATATGCGGAAGCTGGTCGACGAGCACATCGCCCACCGCGCGCACCCTGCCCGTAAACCCGTGCCGGCTGCGCAGCAGTTCCGCCTTGGAGTAGCTGCGCCCGTCGCTGTAGGCCGGGAAGGCCAGCGCCACCAGCGACAGCGCATCGAGAAGGCCGGCAATCGCGTCGAGCTGTTCTCCCGGTTGCAGGATCACCCCCAGACGCTCGTGGTTGAGCGCGCGCTCCTGCGGATCGAGATCGAGAAAGGCCTGCAGCGGCAGAATCACGCGGCTGTTGCCGGCAAGGGCCTCGGCAGTCTCGGCGTGTATCCACTCATCGTCCCGGAAACCCTGCGGAGTCCACAGACGAATTTCGGGGGTTGCCTTGTGTTCGCTCCCCGTCGCTTGCTCACTCATGTTGTCTTTCCTGACTGAATGGCCGGGCCTGACTGGCTGGTTTGGCCGAGGGTCTGTTCCAGACCGCCAAGATGGATACCGCATTCGGTCTTGGCCTGCCCTGCCCAGCGCCCGCTGCGCGCATCCTGCCCCTGCTCCACCGGACGGGTGCAGGGAAAGCAGCCTATGGACAGATAACCATAAGCGACCAGCGGATTTTCGCGCAGTTCGTGCGCCTGCATGTAATCGGCGAGGTCGGCCGCCCCCCAGCTTGCCAGAGGGTTGATGCGTATGCGCGGCCCCACCGCCTCGAATACCGGCAGGGCGGCGCGCGTCTGTGCCTGATGGCGCTTGCGGCCGGTGAACCAGGCCCGGAACGGCTCCACCCCCCGTGCCATCGTTTCCACCTTGCGCACATGGCAGCAGGCTTCGACGTCGCTTTCATGCAGGCGGCCCGACGGATCGACGCGCTGCAGCACCGCCGCATCGGGATGGATCACCCTGATATCGGTCAGGCCGAAATCCTCGGCCAGCGCATCGCGGTAGCGCAGGGTTTCCTCGAAATGCTTGCCCGTATCGAGGAACACGATCGGCACATCCCGGTCCACCTGCGCGATCAGGTGCAGGAGCACCGCCGAGTCCGCCCCAAAGGACGAAACGGCGGCGACCTCTCCGGAAAACAGGCTCCCCACCGCCAGCTCGATGGTGCGGAGAGCCGAAAGCTGCCCATGGCGCGCTTCGAGGGCAGCGGCATCGAAAGCGTCCACTTCAGGCAGCCTTTGCTTCGGCCCCGTACAGAGCCTCCTTGAACGGCGCCGCGCCGACACGGCGATAGACGTCGAGGAATTTTTCCGAAGGCGCGCTGCGTATCGCCAGATAGGTCTCGACCAGCGTTTCGATCGCATCGACGATCTCGTCGGGCCCGAAGCCGCGGCCGATGATCTCGCCGACGCTGGTGTTCTCGTCGGCAGAGCCACCCAGCGTAATCTGGTAAAGCTCCGCGCCCTTCTTCTCCACGCCCAGTATGCCGATATGGCCGACATGGTGATGGCCGCAGGCGTTGATGCAGCCCGAGATCTTGAGCTTCAGTTCGCCGATCTCGCGCTGACGCTCCAGCGACGAAAACCGCGTCGAGATCTGCTGCGCGACGGGAATGGAGCGCGCATTGGCGAGCGCGCAATAGTCTAGGCCGGGGCAGGCGATGATGTCGCTGATCAGGCCTGCATTGGCCGTGGCAAGCCCGGTCTCGACCAGCGCGTCATAGACGGCCTTCAGATCGGCGCGCGCCACATGCGGCAGCACCAGATTCTGCTCATGCGTCACCCGCACCTCGTCGAAGGCGAAGCGTTCGGCAAGGTCGGCCACCGCCTCCATCTGCTTGTCGGTCACGTCGCCCGGAACTTCGCCTATCCCCTTCAGCGAGATGGTCACGGCCGCATAGTCGGGATTGCGGTGCGTGGTCACGTTCTGGCCGAGCCATTCGGAGAAGGGGCGCGAATCGAGCCGGGCCAGACGCACCGCCTCGTCGCCCTCCGGACGGGGCGGAAGCTCGGGAGGCGCGAAATAGGCCCTGATCGCGGCCACATCGGCATCCGGCAGCTTCAGCTCGCCATCCTTCAGCGCCTGCCATTCCGCCTCGACCCAGCTTGCCAGTTCCTCGGTTCCGGTCTCGTGGACGAGGATCTTGATGCGCGCCTTGTACTTGTTGTCGCGCCGGCCGTTCAGATTGTAGACGCGCAGGATCGCCGTCACATAGGACAGGAGATGTTCCTGCGGCAGGAAATCGCGGATTTTCTTGCCCACCATGGGCGTGCGGCCGAGGCCGCCGCCGACATAGACGGCAAAGCCCAGCTCGCCCGCCTCGTTCTTCTTCAGGTGCAGTCCGATGTCGTGGGTCTTGATGGCCGCACGGTCGCGCTCTGCCCCGGTCACCGCGATCTTGAACTTGCGCGGCAGGTAGGAGAACTCGGGATGCACCGACGACCACTGGCGCAGGATCTCCGCATAGGGGCGCGGATCGGCAACCTCGTCGGCCGCGGCACCGGCGAAATGATCGGCCGTGACATTGCGTATGCAATTGCCGCTGGTCTGGATGCAATGCATCTCGACCTGCGCCAGATCAGCAAGGATGGCCGGAACGTCCGACAATGCAGGCCAGTTGAACTGGATGTTCTGGCGCGTGGTGAAGTGCCCATAGCCCTTGTCGTAGGTGCGCGCGATATGGGCCAGCATGCGCAACTGGCGCGGATGCAGCGTGCCATAGGGAATGGCGATGCGCAGCATATAGGCGTGAAGCTGGAGATAGACACCGTTCATGAGCCGGAGCGGCTTGAACTGATCTTCCGTCAGCTCGCCTGAAAGCCGTCGCTCGACCTGATCGGCGAACTGGGCAACCCTTCCCTGAACAAATTCGTGGTCGAACTCATCATAACGGTACATCGGTGGTCCTCCGGCTTACGCCGCGTGCTGCGTACGGGCCTGCTTGCCCAGATCGTTGCGGGTTGTGGGACCGGCGGCGCGGATACGCTCGCGCAGCCTGAGGGGGCGGACGGTGCCATAGACGATTTCCACGTCGATCAGATTGACATCGACCACGAGATTGCCTGCAAGGCCCTGCGCGCCGGCACTTTCCAGCGCGGCTTCGGCTTCCTTGTCCCCGGCGATTTCGGCCTCAGCAATGGTCTCGACCCATCGGCCATGCGCATACCAGACGACCTCGCCGTCGCTCAGCCGGTTTGCGGTCAGAATCTTCATGGTGCGGCCTCCTCCGAAACGCGCTGGCGGGACGGAACGGCAGCAAGCGCCTGCGAACGGCTGAAGTCGGCCCCCGCCACCGCGTCTCCGATGATGGTCATCACCGGGCCGGTCAGGTCGTGGCGCTCTTCCAGCGCAGGCAGATCGGCCAGCGTTCCGTGGAAACGTCGGCAACCCTGCAGGCTGGCATTCTCGACCACGGCGACCGCCGTATCCGGCGAAAGGCCGGCCGCGATCAGCCGTCCCGCAACTTCCGCCGCAACCGAGCGACCCATATAGACGGCAACCGTGGCGCCCGAGATAGCGAGCTTCGCCCAGTCCGGCAGCGATCCGCCCTTGAGATCGTGGCCGGTGGTAAACACCATGGACGAGGTGACGCCGCGCAGCGTCAGCGGCAGTTCAAAATCGGCGGCAGCGGCGAAGGCCGCGGTCACACCCGGCACAACCTCATAGGAAATGCCGGCCTCGCGCAGCGCAGCCATTTCCTCCCCAGCCCTGCCGAACACCAGCGGGTCGCCGCTTTTCAGGCGCACCACCCGCTTGCCTTCCCGGCCAAGCTCCACCAAAAGCGCGTTGATCTCGGACTGGCTCTTCGAGTGGCAGCCCTTGCGCTTGCCGACCGCGATACGCTCGGCGTCGCGACGGCCCATGGCCACTACGGCCTCGGGAACCAGCGCGTCATGCAGGATCACGTCGGCCTCCATCAGAAGGCGCTGGGCCCTGAGCGTCAGCAGGTCTTCCGCGCCGGGACCGGCGCCCACCAGCGCGACATGGCCGAAATTGCGCTCCGGATTGCCAAGCATGGCGGATGCCGCCGCATGGGCGCGGGAAACATCGCCGCCCGCCACGGCGCGTGCGGGCGCCCCTTCAAAGAACTCGCGCCAGAAACGGCGGCGCGGCAAGCCTTTGGGCAGCAGCCGCTCGGCCGCGTCGCGGAAACCGACCGCCAGCGAGGCGAGCGTACCGAGCGACGGCGAAAGCATGCGGTCGATGCGCGCGCGGATCATCTGGGCGAGAACCGGCCCCGCTCCTTCAGTGCCGATGGCAATGGCGACCGGCGCGCGGTTGACCAGCGCCGGGGTGAAGAAGTCGCACAGTTCCGGCCGGTCGACAGCATTGACGCTGATGCCGAGGGCGCGGGCGTCTTCCACCACCCGGCGGTCAAGCTCCTCGTCGCCGCTGGCCGCGAAGACGAGCGTCGCCCCCGCGAGGTGTGCGCGCGCGTATACGTGCGAAATGTGGGCCGCGTGATTGGCGGAAATCCAGTCCAGCAAATCCTGGGATGCGTCGGGTGCGACGATCCGCAAAGCAGCGGATGACTGGCCGAGCAGCCTTGCCTTGGCAAGCGCTTCCTCGCCATCTCCGACGATGACAACGACCTCGCCTTCGACCTTCATGAAGACGGGAAAAGCGTTCAGCTTGGGAAAATCGTGCGGCATCGCGGTAAAACCCTGTACAGGCTGGTATTTCTAGCCTGACAGGGGTTTGGAGCGAAGGAACGGGCTCGCGCCTGCCTTTGCGGCAGGCAATGTTTTTTGCCCCGAAACGCGTCTGAAAAGAAAATCATTCCAGCAACGGCAACCGCGGCACGCTTTGCCGCGAGCTGGGCTCAGACGTGCTGGCCGCCATTGATGTGGATTTCGGAGCCCGTCACATAGGACGACTGGCCCGAGCACAGGAAGTAGATGATATCCGCCACTTCCGCCGTGGTGCCCAGGCGCCGCAGCGGAATGGTCTCGACGATCTTCTCGGTGCCCGGCGACAGGATTGCCGTGTCGATCTCGCCCGGCGCGATGGCGTTGACCCGAATGCCGTGTGGCCCGAAGTCATGCGCCATCTCGCGCGTCAGCGAGCCCAGCGCCGCCTTCGACGTGGCATAGGCCGTGCCGGCGAAAGGATGCACGCGCGTACCGGCAATGGAGGTGACATTGACCACCGAGCCCCTGGCGGCGGCGAGTTCCTTGAACAAGCCGCGCGCCAGCATGATCGGCGCAAAGAAATTCACCTGAAACACGTCGCGCCACACATGCATGGGCGTGTCGAGCGAATCCATGCGCTGGTTCTTCGGCATCTTGGGCGAAATACCGGCATTGTTGACCAGCGCATTGAGCTGGCCGCCATTCGCTTCCAGCCTGTGACGGATTTCCGCCACCGCGATGCCGACATCCTCGGGATCGGCCAGATCGACCTTGATATGGTCTTCCGGCCCGGCCGGCCATGGGCAATTCTCCGCGAAAGCCTGCCGCGAGCAGGTGATGACGCGCCACCCTTCCATGGAAAAACGCTTCACCGTCGCATGGCCGATGCCACGGCTGGCCCCGGTCAGAACGATGGTCTTCCTGCTGTCTGTATGCGTCACGACGAAACCGACCCGTTGATGTATGAACAGACATCTAGCCGAACGCGAAGGTTCTGGCGAGAGCCACACGAGAGACAACTCTTGTACGGAACGGCGAAATATCAGCCGCCGGTCAGAATATCGAGGATCGACGTCGTGCCCTTCTTCATCGGCGCCCCGACCTCGCCCGGCGGGACCGGACGCCGGATCGAGGCCGTCGGTGCGCGATCAGATGGCATGGCAGGATGCGCGTTTCCGCCACCATTGCCGCCACCGGCGACAGGAACGGAGGGCCGCGCGACCGCTGCGGGCGGAACCGGGGCCGCGCGCTGGACCGGCTCTGCCGGGCGCACGCTGACAGGTGCAGGTGCCGATACCGTTTCAGCCGGCTCGCCGATGGCAATCTCCGGAATGGCGGGGGCAACGGGCGCGCGCTGCCAGCCGCCCGGCAGGCGCGCCACCGGTACGCCCTCATGCGCGGCCACCATGAATTCGTGCCATGCCTGCGCCGGAAGCGCGCCGCCGGTGACGTTCTTCATAGGCCGCGCATCGTCATTGCCGAACCACACGCCGGTGGTGAGATTGGCCGTGTAGCCCACGAACCATGCGTCGCGCGAATTCTGGCTGGTTCCGGTCTTGCCGGCCGCCGGCCATGCGAAGGCCGCCTTGCGCGCCGTGCCGACCTCCACCGCGCCCGCCATCATCGAATTCATCATGCCGACGATCTCAGGCTTCAGCACGCGCGGTGCGGAACCTCCGGTGAATTCATACAGCACCTTGCCTTTGGCATTGGTCACGCGCTTCACGAAATGCACCTGCGGGCGATAGCCGCCATTGGCGAAAGGCACATAGGCAGCGGTCAGTTCCAGCGGCGTCACTTCCGATGTGCCGAGCGCGATGGAAACGTTTTTCTGAAGATCAGACTGCACGCCCATGCGATTGGCGATCTCGATGATCGCCTGCGGGCCTACTTCCATGGCAAGCTGGGCGGCAACCGAGTTCAGCGATTTGGCGAGCGCGGTCGACAGCGTGACCTTGCCATAATACTTGCCGCCGTAATTCACCGGCTTCCACTTGCCGATCTGGATCGGCGCATCGTTGCGCACGCTATCTGGCGTGCGCCCTGCTTCCAGTGCAGCGGCATAGACGAACGGCTTGAAAGCCGAACCGGGCTGGCGTTTAGCGCCGGATGCACGGTCGAACTGGCTGGTCGAATAATCGTAACCGCCAACCATGGCGCGCACCGCGCCGGAATTGTCGATGGAAACGAGCGCGCCCTGGCTGACGTCGAGCTTCCTGCCGTTCTCGTCGATCAGCCGGCGGATGGAACGCTCGGCAAGCTTCTGAAGATCGAGATCGATGGTGGTGTCGACGATGATGTCGCCCTCCACCTCGCCGATCAGGTCGGGCAGTTCCTCCATGATCGTGTCGGCAACGTAGTTCTCTGAACCCGTCCAGTAGGACGGCACGCGCGCAGCGGGCGCGCTCATGGCATGGGTCATCTCGCGGGAACTGACCAGCCCTTCATCCTGCATCGCGGCCAGCACGAGTTGCGAGCGCGCTTCCGCAGCCTTCGGGTCGCGCGCCGGAGACAGCCGTGACGGCGCCTTGAGCAGCCCCGCCAGCAAAGCGGCTTCCGACAGGGTCACGTCGCGCGCGCTCTTGCCGAAATAGCGCCGCGATGCGGCCTCGACGCCATAAGCTCCCGAACCGAAATAGACCCGGTTCAGATACATGGCCAGAATTTCGTCCTTGGTGTGCTTGTGTTCCAGCCACAGCGCCAGCAGCACCTCCTGAACCTTGCGCTCCAGCGTACGGTCGGGCTTGAGGAACAGGTTCTTGGCCAGCTGCTGGGTCAGCGTCGAGCCACCCTGCGAGAGCCGCCCATGCATCAGGTTGGTGACCATCGCACGGCCGAGACCCAGCGGATCGATGCCGAAATGCGAATAGAAACGGCGGTCCTCGATGGCGATGACCGCCTTCGGGATATAGGCCGACATTTCCGAAAGGTGCACCGCCTCGCCGCCACTCATGCCGCGGTTGGCGATCAGCCGTCCGTCGACCGACACGATCTTGATGTTGGGCGCCCTGTCGGGGATCGACCATGTGGTGGCGGCCGGCATCTTGGCGCCATAGTAAACGACCATGCCGGCAGCGGCGATGCCGGCCCAGATCGCCAGCACGAAGCACCAGTACACCATGCGCATGAAGAGGCCGAACAGGCCGCGGCGCCTGCCCCGCCCGCCGCGCGCGGAGCGCGCCTTTGCGGAACGCCGTGGCTTTTCCGCCCTGTCCGCCTTACGAGAACGCGGCTTGCGGCCGGCAGGCACGACCCGGTCCTCTTCACGCAGGGAGAAACCCGCAACGGAAGCGTCGCGCGCCGGTTCCCCGAAGCTTGGTTCGATGCGTCTGTTCCTGCGGTTCGCCATGCGCGATGCCGTACCTTCCCCCAGCCAATGGCGATGAGGTGAAGGTTAGTTAAGGCAATTTAAGGGCGGGTTAATTCCGGGAAAACCAATGTGCAGCATATTCAAATGCTTGGCTTTCATCCGTTGCCGCTCTGTTCACAATGGTTCAGTCAGCGAAACGGTTCTTTCGATCGGCGTCACGCAATCTACCGCATTACGGCCGGAGGAAGAAATCCGGTGCGGGAGGAGCAGCCCTCACCCACCGGACCCTCAAGCGCAGGATCGGAATGACCATTTAGACAAAACGGCCAGACCGATCCGGGAAAGGCTCCAGAGCATTTTTGCAGCCAGATGGAAACATCTGGCATCGCATAAATGCTTCCAAAACAAAGAGATAGAGCATTTCTGCGGTTCAGGGAAAAGCAGATATGCTCTAAGCCGAAAGTTCTCTGCGGACGATTTCCGCGCCTGCGCTCAAAGCTTTCAGCTTGCCTGTCGCGACCTGACGAGACAACGGCGCCATGCCGCAGTTCGTGCAGGGATAGAGTTTGTCGGCATCAACGAACTGCAGAGCCTTTCGCAGAGTGCTGGCGACTTCTTCCGGCGTCTCGATGGTATTCGTCGCCACGTCAATGGCACCCACCATCACCTTCTTACCTCGAATGAGTTCAATCAGGTCGATTGGAACATGCGAGTTGTGGCATTCGAGCGAGATCAGATCGACGCTGGATTTCTGGAGTTTGGGGAAAGATTCTTCGTACTGCCTCCACTCCGATCCCAACGTCGTTTTCCAGTCTGTATTGGCCTTGATGCCGTAGCCATAACAGATGTGCACCGCAGTTTCGCAGTTGAGCCCTTCCATTGCCTTTTCGAGGGTCGCCACCCCCCAGTCATTCACCTCATCAAAGAAGACGTTGAATGCGGGCTCGTCGAACTGGATGATATCGACGCCGGCAGCCTCCAGTTCCCTGGCTTCCTCATTGAGGGCTTTGGCGAACTCCCAGGCCAGTTTCTCGCGACTCTTATAGTGGGCATCATAGAGCGTATCGATCATGGTCATCGGACCGGGCAGAGCCCATTTGATGGGCTGCGTGGTCTGCCGACGCAGAAATTTGGCATCTTCGACAAAAACCGGCTTTTGGCGGGAAACATCGCCGACCACCGTCGGCACACTCGCATCATAGCGATTGCGAATTCGGACCGTCTCACGCTTCTCGAAATCGACACCGTTGAGGTTTTCGATAAACGTCGTGACAAAATGCTGGCGCGTTTGCTCGCCGTCGCTGACGATGTCGATGCCCGCCTGTCGCTGATCGTCCAGAGACAAGCGCAGAGCGTCCCGTTTGCCCTCGGCCAGTTCCTCGTCCTGCAGCTTCCATGGCGACCAGAGCTTCTCAGGTTCCGCAAGCCAGGAGGGTTTTGGCAGGCTGCCGGCTGTTGATGTAGGCAAAAGCGTTTTCAAGACAGATGACCTTTTGTTTCCGTTCAATCAAAGAGCGTAGTTGGCGGACCACTGCTGAAGAATGGCCCTGTATGGTTTGATGAAGTGCTCTTCGGCAAATTTTCCCTGCTCGATGGCCAGCCGGCTGCGTTCTTCGCGATCGTAGACAATCCGGGTCAGTGAATAGTCCTGATGCTTCAGGCTTGGCTGATAGTGTGCCCCCGCAGCAGAATTGGCGTTGTAGATCTCGGGCCGGTAAATCTTCTGGAAAGTCTCCATCGTGCTGATGGTGCTGATCAGCTCCAGATTGGTGTAGTCACCGAGCAGGTCGCCGACAAAATAGAAGGCCAACGGCGCAACGCTGTTCGGAGGCATGAAATAGCGAACCTTCAACCCCATCTTCTTGAAATACAGATCGGTCGAAGATAGCTCGCCCTGCTGATACTCAACGCCCAATACAGGATGACGGTTTTCTGTCCGGCGGTATGTCTTGCTGCTTGACGCGCTCAGGCAAATGACCGGAGGCTTGTTGAAATGCTCTTTATAGGCATTTGAGTTCAGGAAGCACCTGAACAATTTTCCATGAAGATCACCGAAATCATCGGGAATGCTGAATTCAGCCCGATCCTTGTTATGCGCCGGCAGCAGCACGCTGAAGTCATAGTCGCGCACGTAAGAGGAAAAATTATTCCCTACAATGCCCTCGATGCGCTCATTGGTCTTGTGATCAACGATAATCGTTTTCAATATTTCAATAAGCGGGAAGGCATCGCTGTCGCCTTCATCGCCAATGGTCATCTCAGCCGAAATGATCTCAAGCTCGACAGAATAACGATCAGCTTTGGGGTTGTCCCAATGCGCCAGTGCGTTGAACCTGTTGTCAATCATCCTCAGGGCATTGCGCAGGTTTTCCTGACGGTTCTCGCCCCGGGCCAGATTGGCGAAATTGGTCGTGATACGCGTGCTGTCCGCGGGACGATAATCCTCATCGAAACGAACGCTCTTAAGGCGAAACGTGAAATCGTTATTCCTCGCGGCCGGTCGGCGATCGACAGGCGGCGCTCCCGGGGAAGCATCGGAAATTGCGGTTTGAGACATGACTTACCCCAATAAGTTGGGGGCATGGGTCAGCGGACACATAGCAGGATCGACCGCGACGCGGTCTCCGCTACGGCACACCGGGACACCCCGCCCGTGGACGTTATTTCGCCAAGGCAGGTCTCCTGGCTCGCGGGTCGGCGCTGCTGCCCGTCTTCCCGGGGTTTCACCCCAGTGACATGCTGGACATCAGCTCGCCGCTTACAGTTGCGGGGGCAGCTCCGGCTTTCCCGAAAAGACGAGGCACCGGCTTCCCTCTTAGCCCCGGCGCGTTGCACGCAACGACCGGAGAACCTAGGCACGCGCACCTTCCTGCAATTGCAGTCCGAAGTCAATAGGATATAAAGGAATGTTTATATCTTTAAGTCGCAAATGCCAATATCAGGTTCTTCAGTGCCGGCATCTGAACAAAAAAAGCCCCGGCTGATTGCCGGGGCTTCGATTTCAGAGCCGTTCAGTGTTTCACGGAATCATTGAACGGCTCTAAGTCTTTGTTTTGGCGCATTTCCGAACCGGAAAAGTATCTCCACTTTTCCTGGAAACGCTCCAGAGAGAAACCAGATCAGAACTTGTAGTTGAAGCCAACCCGGACCGTATGGAAGTTGAACTTCCGGTCAATGTTGACATCAGCACCACCGATGGTGTCCGAGAACACATTCGCCTTGCCGAGATCGGTGTAGAGATATTCCGACTTCACGGTCCAGTTGTCGGTCACGGCATATTCCGCACCCGCACCCACAGTCCAGCCGGTCTTCGTCTTCTTCACGCTTTCGTTGAAGGCGGTACCGCCCAGATCGCCCTTGGCATAGCTCTTGGTTTCGCCATAGGCGAGACCACCCGTGGCGTAGACGAGGAAGCGGTCGGTCGCCGTATAGCCGAGACGGGCGCGGACCGTGCCGTACCAGTTCAGCTTCGTGCCGATGGCAGCATCAAGAGTGCCAGCGCCAAGCACATTGGCGGAGATATTGGTTTCGCCCTTGACGTTTCCACCCTGAAAATCAGCCTCCACACCATAGACGATCTGATCGGCCTGGAAGTTCCAGCCCGCCTGAACGCCGCCAAGGAAACCGCTGGAGTTCATATTCAGCGAACCGCTGGCCAGCGTACCCGTGGTGTCGGTGACGCTGAACGGATGCTTTGCCTTGCCACCGCCATAGCCAAGGTTGAAGCCGACATAACCGCCGGTCCAGCTATAGAAGGACGCCGGGGCCACCGGGGCAGGCTCGCTGTAAACAATCGCATCAGCAGCATAAGCGCCACCCGAAGCAAGAATGACTGCAACAGCAGCAAGAGAGAGAACTTTTCTCATGACAAAACCTCTTAGTTGAAATCGTGAAATTAACTTACGATCGTCGTCGTAAAATGTCTGTAACATAAAAGACACATTTCGTTACGAAGATCAAAATTCCATAAAATACAGATATTTGAATAGTTAATAATAAATTAAACATACACAAAATGAAATGAAGCCACTCAGAGGAGAAAAATATCTGAGTGGCATCGGATATAACCTTACGATAGGTAAGGATTATGCTTAAGTCACCGCTACACCGAACATAATTTGCGCTGATTTACTATCAGCTCAGCGCGGAGGCAATTTTGTCCTTGAGAGCAAGGCGGCGGCGGCGCAGTTCCGTTTCGGCATCGTCGCTGATCGTGTCGATACGCGTCTCGGACCTGTGTATCTGATCGTTGACGTCGTCATACTCTTCGAGGACACGGGCGAACTCCGGATCCTGCGCCTTGAGAGCATGAATTGCATCGAGCTTGCCGGGGAATTCTTCGCCGAGGGTATGCGGGGTGTTTGACATGTCGCCTCCTGTGGTTTGCTTCCCAAACATAGAAGGTAGGGCGTCGGCCCGGTTGATCAATGTCAAACAAATGGCTGACCCAGCGGAACATCGTGTCGCAGGTCACAGCCTTCGCCGTGCGGGGCAGGCCAGTCAACGATACCGGCAGAATTCCGGGCTGAGAGTTTGCCTTGCCCGTCGATGGTTTCAAAAAAACGCCACCTTCGACGCAACAGCAGCCCGCAGCATCGGGTTACTGCTTACAGGTAAACGCCGCGTCAGTGAACGGTTTCGAGCCCCAGCTTGCGGCGCAGACGCCCGGTCCGCTCCCTGAACATGGCATGGCGCTCGGCTTCCCGCGTCGCGGCAAAAACCATTGAGAGCAATTGCTCCTTCTCGGTCTCGTCGAGAAGAGGCTTCAGGAATTCGGCCGTCTTGTCGATGACCGTCGGCACGTCGGCAACCTGATCGCTGGCCCATTTCGCATAGGCGATCGCTTCGTCGAGTTGCTTGTCGCTTCCGGCTATCAGGGCGATCTGCTCGCGCACGCGTGTCTCGATGATATCTGTCACCGGCCGGTCTTCCGCCGCTATCGCCATGACCACGGTGGCGGCAGCCGTCACAGGGTGATCGATGACTGCGACCGGTGCGATGGCGGCCTTCTTGCGCAGCTTGTTGCGCCGCATGTTGCCGCGCACCTTGCCGACGGCATCCGCCACCTCATTGGCGGCGTCGCTCATATATTTGAGCCGATACCACCAGAATGCCGCAGCCGCGAATATGCCGATAACGGCTACCAGTATATGCATGATCGGGCCTCCATGCTTCGCCTATAGCGAAAACGGCAACCGATCGACAAGACCGTCGGCAGATGAGGCGTCGCCTTCCGCCGGCGGTTACCCGCCAGCGGAAACGATACCAGAGGAAATGAAGGGCGGCTGAAAGCGCCTTCCCGCTCCCCGAAGTGAATCAGCGAACGACCAGGACCGGCACCTTGGAGTGGGTCAGCACTTCCACCGTCTGGCTGCCCAGCAGCAGGCGGCCGAGGCCGCGGCGGCCGTGCGAGGCCATGACAATCAGATTGGCGTCTTTTTCCTCGGCAATCTCGATGATTGCATCGGCGGGCCAGCGGTCCGCCAGATGCTCGACATCGGCCTTGATACCCATCTTTTCCGCCGCCGCGCGCGCCTTTTCCAGAATGCCGCCGGCGAAGTCCTTCTGGCCTTCCTCGTAACGGGAAATATCATTCGGACCGGCAACCCAGCCCGAGGCTGTCGCGCCGGCAGCGACGGGGAAAGGCTCCGTAACCATCACGAACGTGACCTTGGCGGACAAGGCCTTGGCCAGCGACAATCCATGATCGATGCCCTTCTGGGCAAGTTCCGATCCGTCGGTGGCGATGAGGATGTGGGTGTACATGGCTAAACCTCTTGTTGTGTCCTGTCAGAAAACCAGAGCCGCATAAGGCTCGCAAGTGCACAGACCGAACGGATAATGATGGCAGTTCATATCATGCGGAACCGCACGGCCTTGATGCAGGTCAAGTTTCGGGCATGAGCCAAATGGCCAGACAAGCTGCCGCGCCCAAGGCGATGCTGCGCCATCCCGATCACTTTCGGTTACAGGCATCCGTTTGCGGGAACCACGGCCGATCTGCGGCGTTAACCATCGATTCTCCACCAGTGTTTGATGTCGAGGGAGGTTGCCGATGGATCGCCTGCAGTTCTTTTCGCCTGTCCGCGTCTCATTGGGGCGTGGCCAGCCCGTTCACACCATCGAAAATGTGACCGATGCGCTCGTTTTTCTGCGTGAATGGCCGATAGGCCGGCGTGGCCCTGTCTACCGTTGCGCTCTGAATTGTTGCGCAGCGGCAATGGCCGCCCAGATGAGCGCGGAAGAAGCCCGAAAATCATTCGCCGGTTTCGCGCGCATCACCGGATTGCTGGTCGACAGCGGCCCGGCGCCGATGGTTGCGACCACGCGTTCGACGCTGCATCGCCCGACAACGTGAGCCGCTCAACGCGGAGCCTTCCGCCCGAAGGATCAGAAAAAAAGCCGCCCCGTGATCTTCACGATCGCGGGGCGGCGCATGTTCATCAGTTCTGCTCGATGGAAACGCCGCCCTCATCGATCCTGAGTTCGACGCCGGCAGGTTTCGTTTCCTCCCGATAGACATAGATGCTGAGACCGATCACGACGACGACCAGCGCGCCGATGAGGAGGTAGAGGTTGCTTCTGTTCATGGACACGCTTTCCGGTCAGTTTCAGGCCGACTTCACAACACGGATCAGCAACAGCAGGATTATTGCGCCGATCAGCGCATTGATGATGTTGGCGATGACACCGCCGCCGATAACGATGCCAACCTTCGGCAAGAGCCAGCCGGCGATGAACGCGCCGACGATACCGACCACGATGTTACCAAGCAGGCCGAAGCCGTACCCTTTGACGATCAGTCCCGCGAGCCAGCCTGCGATCGCACCTACGATAAGAAAGACAATAAGACCTTCCGGACCCACGACGTTCCCTCCATTAGAAATGGCCGAGGCGGAGCGCTGTGCCCCGAATCAACCCGGGTTTCAACAAATGCAGGGTATGAGAATAAGCACACCACCGCCACCCCGTTACATTGGGCGGGGCGGACAGGCGTCAAGCCTTGGCGCTGCTATTCTTCGTCGCCAGCTTCATCAGAATTTTCATCATCCGAATTTTCCGGACGCCAGCTGGCCGGTTCGACCTTCTTTTGTGTCTTTGAATCCGTATAGGCCCACCATGCCTGGTCCTCAGCATCCCAGCGGGCAAGGGATTCGTTCATGACGCCGTCGCTGTCGGTCCAGTAAACGGTTACGCGCGATCCGTCCTTAGGGGCGCTGGCGATGGGTTCACGCTCTGCCATGTGGTCTTCCTCTCTGCCTGAATGCCTGTCCGGTGGCAAAGCTGCAACGCGCTGCGCCACCGGACAGTTCCGGTACGAACCGGTTCTCAGCTTCTTTGTCAGCTATGCGCGAAGATATCCGTTTCTTCCCAGCCCATCAGATCGAGCTTCGAGCGTGTCGGCAGGAAGTGGAAGCAGGCTTCGGCTTCCTCCACCCTGCCATCGCGCTTCAGCCGGCCGGCGAGAACGTCGCGCAGACGGTGAAGATAGAGAACGTCCGAAGCGGCATATTCAAGCTGCTCGGGCGACAGCGTTTCCGCCGCCCAGTCGGAGGATTGCTGCTGCTTGGAGATGCTCACGCCCAGCAATTCGTTGCAGATATCCTTCAGCCCGTGACGATCGGTGTAGGTGCGGGTCAGCCGCGAGGCGATCTTGGTGCAGAACACCGGCTCGGCCATGACACCGAAGGCATTGTACAGCACCGCGATGTCGAAGCGCCCGAAGTGAAACAGCTTCGTCACCTTCGGGTTGGCAAGCAGACTGACGAGGTTCGGCGCCTCCTTCTGGCCCGCCGCTATCTGGATCACGTCGGCCGTGCCGTCGCCGGGCGAAATCTGCACCACGCACAAACGGTCGCGGTGAGGATTGAGGCCGAGCGTCTCGGTGTCGATGGCCACCGCATCGACATCATAGTGGGCGAGATCGGGCAGATCGCCCTTGTGGAAACGGATCGTGCTCATGCCACCCTCACTTCGTCGTCAGCGCGGCGAGAATGCGCGCCCAGGAGCGCTGGCCCTTGTGGAAGGAGGACAGCTCGTATTTCTCGTTGGGCGAATGGATGCGGTCGTCGGAAAGACCAAAGCCCACAAGCAGGGATTCCATGCCGAGATAGGTCTGGAAATCACCAACGATGGGAATCGATCCACCCATGGCGATCATCACCGCAGGCTTCGGCCATTCGTCGGACAGCGCGTCCTTGGCCTTGGCGAGGAACGGCGAGTCGTAGGAAAGCTGGATTGCCGGCGAGCCGCCATGCTGGTGGAACTCCACGGAACAGTCGGCGGGAATGCGCTCCTCGACGAATTTGCGGAAGGCGGCACGGATTTTTGCCGGGTCCTGCTTGTGCACGAGGCGGAACGACACCTTGGCCGAGGCCTGCGACGCGATCACCGTCTTGAAGCCCTTGCCGGTGTAACCGCCGGTGATGCCGTTGAACTCCGCCGTCGGCCGTGCCCAGACCAGTTCGAGAACCGAGCGGCCCTTTTCGCCCGACGGAATCGACAATCCCACCTGCCCGAGGAAGGTTTCGGCGGTTTCGCCCAGCGTCTCCCACGACTTCAGCACCTGCGAGGGCGTTTCCTCGACACCATCGTAGAAGCCGGGAATGGTGACGCGGCCGTTCTCGTCATGAATGTCGGCAAGAACCCGCGACAGGATGCGGATCGGGTTGGCCGCGGCCCCACCGAACTCGCCTGAATGCAGGTCACGATCGGCGGCATGGACGACCACCTCCTCGCCCACCAGTCCGCGGAGCGCGGTGGAGATGGCAGGCGTGTCACGGTCCCACATGCCGGTATCGCACACCAGCGCGAAATCGGCCTTCAGCTCTTCCGCATTGGCTTCAAGGAACGGCTTCAGCGACGGCGAACCGCTTTCTTCCTCGCCCTCGAACAAAAGCGTGATGCGGCAGGGAAGGCCGCCATGCACCGCCTTCCAGGCGCGGCAGGCTTCCACGAAGGTCATGAGCTGGCCCTTGTCGTCGGCCGAGCCGCGTCCGGTGATGACCTTGCGGCCGGGCTCGACCTCCTTCAGCGCCGGCGCGAAGGGGTCGTCATGCCACAGCTCCAGCGGATCGACCGGCTGCACGTCATAATGGCCATAGAACAGCACATGCGGGCTGCCTTCCGGACCTTCATGATGGGCAACGACCATCGGATGGCCGGGCGTGTCGCGCACCGAAGCATCGAAGCCGATGCTTTTGAGATCCTCAACCAGCCATTCGGCACCCTTGCGGCAGTCGGCGGCGAATTCCGGGTCGGTCGAGATCGAGCGAATGCGCAGCAACGCAAACAGGCGATCAAGGCTCTCGTCCAGAGACTGGTCGAGTCGCTCAAGGACCGGGGCAAGAACGGGGGGGAGTTTGGACATGTTTTCAGGCCTTTCGATTCTGCGCGCAGCCTAAAGCTGTCGGATCGAAACGGAAAGGCAGTTGTTGGGGGCGCCGGCACGACATCTGCGGCCGAAAGCAAAAAGAAGCGCCGCCGTGGCGGAGGGGGGAACCACGGCGGCTTTACTTCAAACGGTGCGGCAGCCCGGAGAGGGGGATAGGCTGCCGCATTCGTCCGGTAAGGCGGGGGACGGGCCTTGTTTCCGGACTTCGGCGAAAACTGCCGATGCATGCTATTTGTGGATCGGAAGATGGCGATTCAAGGGCACAAAGATTACAACTTTGTAACATGCCTGTGATGCAGCCATCCTCTGTCAGCAATGGCGTGCTCGGCGGGGCATAACCCGCCTTTGCGATGGACCGCAACGCCCCGCCACGCTATCCATGCGGCATGAAAAAAGGCGATCATCTCTTTCTTGTCGACGGCTCGGGCTACATTTTCCGCGCCTATCACGCATTGCCGCCACTGACCCGTAAATCGGACGGATTGCCGACCAATGCCGTGCTCGGCTTCTGCAACATGGTGTGGAAGCTGATGCGCGACGCGCGCGACACCGATGTCGGGGTAACGCCGACGCATTTCGCCGTCATTTTCGACTATTCCTCGAAAACCTTCCGCAACGAGCTTTACCCGGAATACAAGGCCAACCGCTCGGCGCCGCCGGAGGATCTCGTTCCGCAGTTCGGGCTGATCCGCCACGCAACCCGCGCCTTCAACCTGCCCTGCGTGGAAATGGAGGGTTTCGAGGCCGACGATCTGATCGCCACCTACTGCCGCATGGCCGAGGAAGCGGGCGCCGACGCCACCATCATCTCCTCGGACAAGGACCTGATGCAGCTCGTCAGCCCCAGCGTCTCGATGTATGATCCGATGAAGGATCATCAGATCGGCATCCCCGAAGTCATCGAGAAATGGGGGGTGCCGCCGGAAAAGATGATCGACCTGCAGGCGCTGACGGGCGACTCGGTCGACAACATTCCCGGCATTCCCGGCATCGGTCCCAAAACCGCGGCACAGCTTCTGGAACAATATGGCGACCTCGACACCTTGCTTGCCCGTGCCGGCGAGATCAAGCAGCCGAAGCGCCGCGAGTCCATCATCGAGAACACCGGGAAAGCCCGCCTGTCTCGCGAACTGGTGACGCTGAAGCGCGACGTTCCGGTGAATGAGGTGCCGGACGACTTTGCGCTCGAACCCGCCAACGGACCGAAGCTGGTCGCCTTCCTGAAGGCGATGGAGTTCACCACGCTGACGCGGCGCGTGGCCGAGGCAACCGGCACGGAAGCCGGCGAGGTCGAGGCCGCCGATGTGCCGGTCGAGCGCGCTGACACCGCCCACGGCCCGGACATGGATGAAGTGGCGTCCGCAACAACGGACGAAGCCGGAACCGAAACCGCTCCCGCGGCGGACGAAGGCGACACCCCTGCCCGGCTCGCCGACCGGCGCGCCGAGGCGGCGACGGCGGAAAAGATCGACGTCGACGCCTATCACACCATCACCGATCTTCAGACGCTGACGGACTGGATCGCAGAGGCCTTCGAGACGGGCGTCGTCGCCTTCGACACCGAGACTACCTCGCTCGACCCGATGCAGGCCGAACTGGTCGGCTTTTCCCTGGCCCCGCGGCCGGGCCGCGCGGCCTATGTGCCGCTGGGCCACAGGCAAGGCGCGGGCGACCTGCTGGGCGGCGGCCCGGTGGAAGGTCAACTGCCGGTGCGCGAGGCGCTGGCAGCACTCAAGCCCCTGATGGAAGCGCCCTCGGTGCTCAAGATCGCCCAGAACCTCAAATATGATCTGGTCGTGATGAGCCGCTACGGCGTCGATATCGCCCCCTATGACGACACCATGCTGCTTTCTTATGTGCTTGATGGCGGGGCGGCGCGTGGCCACGGCATGGATTCGCTCGCGGAAAAATGGCTCGGCCACAAGACCATCCAGTTCGGCGAGGTGGCCGGCACCGGCAAGAGCTTCATCGGCTTCGAGAATGTCGCCATCGACAAGGCCACCCGCTACGCCGGCGAGGATGCCGATGTGACGCTGCGCCTGTGGCAGGTGCTGAAGCCACGGCTGGCCGCCAAGGGCCTGGTGTCCGTCTATGAGCGGCTGGAACGCCCGCTGGTTCCGGTTCTGGCGCGCATGGAGCAGCGCGGCATCTCGGTCGACCGGCAGATATTGTCGCGGCTTTCCGGCGAGCTGGCGCAGGGTGCGGCGGCTATCGAGGAGGAAATCTACGGCCTGATCGGCGAGCGCATCAACATCGGCTCGCCGAAGCAGCTCGGCGACATATTGTTCGGCCGCATGGGCCTGCCAGGCGGCTCGAAGACCAAGACCGGCCAGTGGTCCACCTCCGCGCAACTGCTGGAAGATCTCGCGGCGGAAGGCCATGAGCTGCCGCGCAAGATCGTGGACTGGCGCCAGCTCACCAAGCTGAAATCGACCTATACCGACGCCCTGCCCGGCTATATCAATCCGCAGACCGGCCGCGTTCACACCAACTTCGCGCTCGCCGCGACCACGACGGGACGACTCTCCTCCTCCGACCCGAACCTGCAGAACATCCCCGTGCGCACCGCCGAGGGCCGCAAGATCAGGACAGCCTTCGTCGCGGACAAGGGCTACAGGCTGGTCTCGGCCGACTACAGCCAGATCGAGCTGCGCGTGCTTGCCCATGTGGCCGACATCGCCCAGCTCAAGCAGGCGTTCGCGGAAGGCGCCGACATTCACGCCACCACCGCGTCTGAAATGTTCGGCGTGCCGGTGGAAGGCATGCCCTCGGAAGTGCGCCGCCGCGCCAAGGCGATCAACTTCGGCATCATCTACGGCATTTCGGCCTTCGGTCTCGCCAACCAGCTTTCCATCCCGCGCGAGGAGGCAAGCGCCTACATCAAGAAGTATTTCGAGCGCTTTCCCGGCATCCGCGATTATATCGAGGAAACCAAGGCCTATGCGCGCGAGAACGGCTATGTGGAGACCGTGTTCGGCCGGCGCATCCACTATCCGGAAATCCGCTCGCCCAACCCCTCGGTGCGCGCCTTCAACGAGCGCGCCTCGATCAATGCCCGCCTGCAGGGCACGGCGGCCGACATCATCCGCCGCGCCATGGTGCGCATCGAGCCGGCGCTGGCAGACGCGAAGCTTTCGGCCCGCATGCTGTTGCAGGTCCATGACGAACTGATCTTCGAGGTGGCCGACGACGAGGTCGAGGCAACCATTCCCGTGATCTGCGAGGTGATGGAAAACGCGCCGATGCCGGCGCGCGCGCTGTCGGTTCCGCTCAAGGTGGATGCGCGCGCCGCCCACAACTGGGACGAAGCGCATTGACTATGGAAGCTTCGAGCCGGAAAGGGCGCTAAGGCCATGATGCTCAGGCGGCTCACCGCCGGCGTCATCGACATCATTCTCATGTTGACGATGGCGCTGTCGCCGCTGTTTCTGGCAGCCGCCTTTCTTCCCGGATACATGGACGCGCCTGCCGGACAGCCGCCGACACTCCTCATGGGCGCAACCCTTTTGTGGATGATCGTGGTGCTGCTCTGGTATTTTCCGGGCTTTGAAAGCAGCCGCCTGATGGCCACGCCGGGCAAGCTCCTGGTGCGGCTGAAAGTGGTGCAGGCGAGCGGGCGAAAGCTGGAGTTCACACAAGCGCTCTACCGCATGGTCTTCGGGCCGCTGGCGCTGTGGTTCCTGCCGCTCTATCGGGACCGCATGTCGGGTGGCGCAAAAGTCATTGATCGCAGGGGATAGCCTTGAGCGCCGGCCCTCACGCCGGCCTGCACTCCTGCAGCGCCTGCGCTTCGATGCGCTTGATCCAGCCATCCTTGCAATCCGAGTAGGCGTGCGAATCGTGAGGATGCGCGTCGCGGCAGTCCTGCTTCAGGCGATCATATTCGGCGGCGATGTCTGCATTCGCGTGCAGGTAATCGCGGAATGCCAGATGCCGTATGACTTCCGGCGAGCCTTCCAGATAGCAATGCGCCTGCGCCAGCCGCTGGCCGCTTTGCGGGTCCGACTTCGTGCAGTAACGCCGCCCCGGCAGCCCGTATTCGCCCCACCATTCATAGCCCAGCGCCTCGATTGCAGGGCGGCAGGCATCGAACGCCTCCAGATCGCGCACCACCGGCAGCAGGTCGAGGACAGGTTTGGCGTGGATGCCGGGAATAGAAGTCGAGCCGATATGATGCACGGCGACCACACACGAACCCGCCGCCGCCGAAATGCGCTCCGCCTCCGCCCGCGCCAGTGCTGCCCATTGCGGATCATGAGCGACCAGGTCGACCTTGATGGGTGGCGGCATTTTTCTGTCTCTTTCATCTGTTCTTAGTCAGTTCGGCATTTTTATACGCTGATTCCTCACCAAGAAAGGCAGGACATGGCCTCCAGCAAATTGCGCATCGCGGTTCTCTTCGGCGGGCGCTCGGCCGAGCATGACGTGTCGGTACTCTCTGCCACCAATGTCATGCGGGCGCTCGATCCTGCCAGATATGATGCGGTTCCGGTTTTCGTCACCCGCGAAGGCCAATGGCTGCTGAGCAGCTACGCAGACGGCATGCTGGCAAAGCCAGACAGCGGCACGGAAATCAGCCTCCTGCCCGGCGGAAAAGGCCGCCTTCTTGCGATCCCGGAAAACGGCACCCCGCATGAGGTCGAGAAAATCGACCTTCTGTTCCCGGTTCTGCATGGCCTGCATGGCGAGGACGGCGCGGTGCAGGGACTGGCTGAGGTGGCGCGCGTGCCGCTGGTCGGCTGCGGTATCATCGGCTCGGCCAATGCGCTGGACAAGGACATCGCCAAACGGCTGTTCAATGAAGCAGGCGTGCCCGCCGCGCGTTCCGTCACCATCCTGCCCGATGCGGCGCCCTCCTTCGCGGACCTCAGGGCGAAACTCGGACTGCCGCTGTTCATCAAGCCGGCACGGCAGGGGTCTTCCGTCGGCGTCAGCAAGGTCTCCGATGAAACGGATTATCAGGCCGCGCTGACCGAAGGCTTCCGGCACGACACCAAGCTGCTTGCCGAGGAATTCATCGACGGCCGCGAGGTGGAATGCAGCGTGCTCGAAGCGCCGGACGGCAGCCTTTTCGTGTCCCGCACAGGGGAGATCGCACCGGCCGAAAGCCACGGTTTCTACACCTATGATGCCAAATATATCGACGCCGACGGCGCCGCGATCCGGGTTCCGGCGGAACTTGCAGAAGGCGTCGAAGACGAATTGCGCGCGCTGGCGGCCAGAGCTTTCCGCGCGCTCGGATGCGACGGCATGGCGCGCGCCGACTTCTTCGTGACCGCAGACAGGCGCATCCTCGTCAACGAGCTCAACACCATCCCCGGCTTCACCGATATTTCCATGTATTCCAAGGCGATGGCGGCAAGCGGGGTCAGCTATCCGCAGATCATCGACCGGCTCGTGGCCCACGCTCTGGCGCGCTCGGCTCGTGAAATTTGAGCGCTGCCCAATAGCACATGAACATCACCGGCAGGCATGAGAAGGCGAAGCCCACCATTGTCGAGCGCCCTGCGCGGTAGAGCATGATCTCGACGATGAACAGGCAAAGGGCGGAACCGAGCATGAAGACGGTGAGGCCGAGCCGCATCCGCGGGTCGCGGACCTCGGCCTCAGCCGACGCGCTCGCTTCATAGCTGGCACCGTAAAACACGCTTCGTTCCGAAGCATCTTCCGGCAAGGGTTCCGCCGGTTCTTCGCTCTGCCTGAACAGGCCGGCGCGGGCGATCACCAGTATCTCCACGATGACCGACAGGAACACCCAGACGAAGCCGATAAAAATGCCGGCAATGTCCTGCGGACCTTCCGTGGTCAGGAGCAGATAGACGGCGATACTGCCGAAGAGGGCAGCGATGAAAGCAAACAGCGCGCAGACCAGATAGGCCACCCGCGCACCGCTTTCCCGCGCCTGTTTTTCTTTTTCGCCTGCCATTATTCCGCGAACGGCGCGTGGGCGAGCGGGGCAGCCGCCATGCGTCTCAGGCCGCCTTGTTGCGACAGCTTTCGCAGATGCCGCGAAACTCGATGACGGCATGCTTCGGCGCAAAGCCGGTTGATCGCACCCAGTCTTCCAGCCTGTGGCTGACATCGTGATCGCAAAGCTCTGCCACCTGCCCGCAGGTATCGCAGATGGCGAATGTCGTCATGGAATGGCTGTGGTCATGCGGCTCGGCGCAGGCGACGAAAGCGTTGAGGCTCTCCAGCCGGTGGACGAGCCCTTCCTTCACCAGGGCATCGAGGGCCCTGTAGACCTGCAGGGGCGCGCGAAACCCCTTCTCGCGCAACTGGTCGAGCAGCGTATAGGCGCTGAGCGGCGCCCCGGCCGCCTCGAGCTTTTCGAGCACCCACGACTGGTTCTTTGTGAGACTGCTTCTTACCGCCATAACCCTGCCTTATCCGGCCGCGCGCAGGGACAGTTCCGCAACGCGCCTCCCTCTATGTAGTAATTATGTGGCTTAATGGCTACCGCCTGCCGGCAGGGGAAGCAATCGCGCGACTTACTTGCGCGCAGGCCCCTCGCGCTCGGCTGAAGCCGCCCACAGATTGATGTCGGCATCGCGCGCATAGGTGTCGATCTCGGCAAGCTCCGCGTCCGAAAAATCGGGATTCGCAAGCGCGCCCACGCAATCATCGATCTGCTCGACGCGGCTCGCCCCGATCAGCGCCGACGTAACGCGCCCTCCCCGCAGCACCCATGCCAGCGCCATCTGCGCCAGCGTCTGCCCGCGCCGTTCGGCAATGGCGTTGAGCGCGCGGATATTGGCCAGCGTTTCCTCGTTGATAAAGGATTCGCGCAGCGGTCCGCCCTTCTTCACCCGGCTGTCCTGCGGAATGCCGGCAAGATATTTGGTGGTCAGCATGCCCTGCGCCAAAGGCGAGAACACGATGGAGCCGATGCCCAGCCCATCCAGCGTGTCGAGCAGCCCGTCATCCTCCACCCAGCGGTTCAGCATCGAATAACTGGGCTGGTGGATCAGGCAGGGCGTGCCCATCTGCCTGAGAATGTCGGCAGCCTCGCGGGTGCGCTGCGAATTATAGGACGAGATCCCGACATAGAGCGCCTTGCCCGACCGCACAGCATGGTCGAGCGCGCCGCAGGTTTCCTCAAGCGGCGTATCGGGATCGAAGCGGTGCGAATAGAAGATGTCCACATAGTCGAGCCCCATCCGCTTGAGGCTCTGGTCGAGGCTGGCCAGCACATATTTGCGGCTGCCCCACTCGCCATAGGGGCCGGGCCACATGTCGTAGCCGGCCTTGGTCGAGATGATGAGCTCGTCGCGATAGCCGGAAAAATCGGTGCGCAGAATCTCGCCGAAAGCCGTTTCGGCAGCGCCCTTGGGCGGCCCGTAATTGTTGGCGAGATCGAAATGGGTGATGCCGAGATCAAAAGCCCTGCGCACCAGCGCCTGACGCGTGGCATGGGGTGTCGTATCGCCGAAATTCTGCCACAGCCCGAGCGAGATCGCCGGCAGCTTCAGGCCGGAGCGCCCGCAGCGATTGTAGATCATCGTCTCATAGCGGTCGGAAGCGGGAATGTAAGCCATATCCTCTCTTAACCCATCACCCGCCCGTAGGGAATGACCGGCTTTCGCGATATGAACCGATTGAAAAAGCCGGCAAGGTCTGTGAAGACAGTTCCGCGCGACCTCGCGAGCAAGGAGACAATCATGCCGACCACGATGAAGGGCCCCGCGATCTTCCTGGCACAGTTCGCCGGGGACGAAGCCCCGTTCAACTCGCTTCCAGCCATCGCGGCATGGGCGGCGGGGCTCGGCTACGAAGGCATCCAGATCCCGAGCGGCGATGCGCGTCTGTTCGATCTTCGCCGCGCCGCCACCTCGAAGGACTATTGCGACGAGATCAGGGGCATCTGCGCCGAAGCAGGCGTCGAGATTACAGAGTTGTCCACCCATATTCAGGGCCAGCTCGTGGCCGTGCATCCCGCCTATGACGCGCAATTCGATTCCTTCGCGCCCGAGCAGGTGCGCGGCAATCCGAACGCACGGCAGGAATGGGCCGTGGAGCAGATGCTTCTGGGTGCAAAAGCCTCGCGCAATCTCGGGCTCGACGTGTCGGTGAGCTTCACCGGCGCGCTGGCCTTTCCCTATCTCTATCCGTGGCCGCAGCGCCCCGCCGGCCTGGTAGAGGAAGCCTTTGCCGAACTCGGGCGGCGCTGGAAGCCCATTCTCGATGCCTATGAGGAACAGGGTGTCGACATCGGCTTTGAAATCCATCCGGGCGAGGACGTGTTCGACGGCGCCACCTTCGAGATGTTCCTCGAAGCGGTCGGCGGGCACAAACGCTGCGCCATCAACTACGACCCCTCGCACTTCCTGTTGCAGCAGCTCGACTACCTGGCCTTCATCGACATCTATCACGAGCGCATCCGCGCCTTCCACGTCAAGGATGCCGAGTTCAACCCGAACGGGCGGCAGGGCGTCTATTCGGGCTATCAGGGCTGGATCGACCGCGCCGGCCGCTTCCGCTCGCTGGGCGACGGGCAGGTCGATTTCGCGGGCATCTTCTCGAAACTGGCCCAATATGGCTATGATCGCTGGGCCGTGCTGGAATGGGAATGCTGCCTGAAGCATCCGGAAGACGGCGCTGCCGAAGGCGCACCCTTCATCCGCGACCACATCATCCGCGTGACCGACAAGGCTTTCGACGATTTCGCCGCCAGCACCACCGACCGCAAGCTGCTGCGCGCCATGATGGGCATCTGAGGAGGAGAACGGCATGGCGAGCGACAAGGTTCAGGGTCCGATACGCTACGGCCCAATTCGCTACGGAATGGTGGGCGGCGGTCAGGGCGCTTTCATCGGCGGGGTGCATCGCATCGCCGCGCGCATGGATGGAGAGTTCGTGCTGGTGGCCGGCGCGCTGTCCTCCAACCCCGAACGTGCCAAAGCGTCCGCCGAAGAACTGGGGCTCGACCCCGAACGCAGCTATGCCTCCTATGCCGAGATGGCGAAGGCCGAGGCGAAGCGCCCGGACGGCATCGAGGCAGTGTCCATCGTCACGCCCAACAACCACCACTTCCCAGCTGCCAAAGCCTTTCTGGAAGCCGGCATCCATGTGATCTGCGACAAGCCGCTGGCCACCACGCTGGCCGAAGCGAAAAAGCTTACCGCACTCGTGGAGAAAAGCGGAAAACTGTTCGTGCTCACCCACAACTACACCGCCTATCCGATGGTACGGCAGGCACGCGAGATGGTGGCCACGGGTGCGCTGGGCGACATACGTCTCGTGCAGGTCGAGTACCCGCAGGACTGGCTGACCGAGGATGTGTCAGCCGAAGGCAACAAGCAAGCGTCGTGGCGTTCGGACCCGAAGCAGGCCGGAGCCGGCGGCGCGACGGGCGACATCGGCACCCATGCCTATAACCTCGCCCGCTTCGTGAGCGGGTTGGAGCTGGACAGCCTCGCTGCCGATCTCGATGCCTTCGTTCCCGGCCGCCTGCTGGATGACAATCTCAACGTGCTTTTGCGCTTCAGGGCGAAAGGCAACGCCCCGCCCGCCAAGGGCATGCTGTGGGCGAGCCAGGTCGCGCCGGGGCATGAGAACGGGCTGAAGCTCAGGATCTACGGCTCGAAGGGCGGGCTTGAATGGGTGCAGGCCGATCCGAACTATCTGTGGCACACGCCCTTCGGCGAGCCGAAACGCCTGCTGACGCGCGGCGGAGCGGGCGCGCTTGCCAGTGCCAACCGGCTCACCCGCATTCCCGCCGGCCACCCGGAAGGCTATCTGGAAGGGTTCGCCAACATCTATCGCGAGGCGGCAGCCGCGATCCGCGCTGCCCGCAATGGGCGCAAGCCATCAAAGGATGTCGTCTTCCCCACGGTCCATGACGGCGTCGAGGGCATGGCCTTCATCGAAGCCTGCGTGAAATCCTCGAAGAAAAATGGGGCGTGGACAAAGCTCTGAGCGGCGACAAAGTGGCTGCTTGCCCGTGCGACAGGTTATGGTAGGTCTGGCATCGATCAGCCGGAGACGGGCTCAGGTGAAAGCAGGACGCAAAACAGTGAACATGGCCGTGGCCTTCGCCGCAGCATGGTTCCTTGCGCTCCAATCCCTGCTCGGCGCCTATGCCATGGCTGCAGGTCCACAGCGCCTGCAACTCGACGCCTTCGGCAATGTCATCTGCACCCATGAGGGCATTGGCGAGCTTCCTGACGGATCGCAGCCTGCCCATATGCCGGATTGCTGCGTGCTCGGCTGCAATCTGGCAGCACCTCTGCTGGCCAGCCCGCCGGCACCTGTGTCCCTCGAAACCGGATTCGGCTTCCAGACACTGAGCTTCGGCACCGGCGTGCCGGATCATCTGTCCTTTGCGCGCCGGCGCTCGCCGGCCAATCCCCGCGCACCTCCGCAAACTGCATGATTCAGAGCATTTCCGGTGAAAAAGATCACCTCCAATGCTCTGCCTCTTTGTTTCTACGCAGTTCCTGACACAAACCGCTTCGCACTTTTTCTGGAACTGCTCTAACCGGCGCCCGCGAGGTCGCCGCCCATCATGCAATTTTCCGCGCCATCAGTTGCGCATCAGTTTCGGAGAAGATCCAATGTTCCGTTCGCACGTTCCCGCACGCGCCACCCTCACCCGTCGCGGCCTTGCTGCACTCGCCCTTGGCGTCATGCTGCCGCTTTCAATGCCCATGGCCCCGGCCTCCGCGCATGAATACAAGCTCGGCGAGCTTGAAATCGGCCACCCATGGTCACGCGAGACCCCGGCCGGCGCCAAGGTGGCCGGCGGTTACCTGACCGTCACCAACCATGGCAAGGAAGCCGACCGCCTGATCGCCGTTTCCTCCGACATATCGGAAAAGGGCGAAATCCATGAAATGGCCGTCAATGACGGCGTGATGACCATGCGCCAGCTGCCCGACGGTCTGGAAGTCGCGCCCGGCGAAAAGGTCGAGCTGAAGCCCGGCTCCTATCACCTGATGTTCATGGGCCTGAAGGCGCAGCCGAAAAAGGGCGAAAGGTTCGCCGGCACCCTCACCTTCGAGAAGGCAGGCAAGGTCGACGTGGAATTCGCGGTCGATGCCATGGGCGGCGAGCCCGAGCACCATGGCGATCATGGCAGCCATGGTGCCGAAGACGGGCACAGCAGCCACTAGAGCATTTTGCAGCCAGATGGAAACATCTGGCGTCGCATAAATGCGGCCCATGCAAGAAGATTGGAGCGTTTCTGCGATTCGCAGAAATGCTCTAAATACGGAAGGGAGGGGGAAGGCATTCGCCTTCCCCCTTCCGGTTTCAGGCGTCGCGTCTGGCGATCCAGTCGAAATCGGGATGGTTGCGGAAGCGCCATTTGCGCAGCGGCCCGGCCATGATGTTGAGATAGTACATCTCGACGCCATAGGGTGCCCCGCAGGGGTGATGACCTTTCGGCACCAGCACAACATCGCCGTCGGCGACCGCCATGGTCTCGTCCAGCGCGCTGTCCTCGGTGAACACGCGCTGGATGCCGAAGCCGCTCTTCGGGTTGAGACGGTGATAGTACGTCTCTTCCAGATAGGTCATGTTCGGAAAATCGTCCTCGTCATGCCGGTGCGGCGGATAGGACGACCAGTGGCCGGCGGGCGTGAACACTTCCGTCACCAGCAGGCTGTCGGCCACGTCGCTGCCTTCCATGGCGATGGGATGGATGAAGCGGGTGTTGGTGCCCTTGCCGCGTTCCTCGAAGCCGATATCGGTGAGCAGGCGGGCCGGATGCCCACCCTTGCCCGGCGCGGTGCACACCGCCAGCGTGCAGGGCGTTTCCGCCACCGCCTGCCAGTTCGCGCCGTTCGGCACATAGACGCAATGCGGCTTTTTACGCTCGAACACGTCCATCCGGTCACCGAGCAGGCCGAAATCCTGCCCGTCCACTTCAATGCGCGCCTTGCCCTCGACCAGCACGAGGATAGCCTCGCGCTCGCCTGTGAACTCTTGTGCCCGATCCCCCGGCGACAGGACATGAAGCCCGAAGCCGACATAGGACCAGCCGGCCGATTGGGGGGTGATGTCATGCACCTTGCCGCCTGTGCCGGAAGGTTTGCGCAGCAGATCAGCCATTCTTCTCACCATCCCCGATCACCGGCTTGTAAGCCACCAGCAACGCCCAACCGCAATAGAGGCCGATGGCGCCGAACACCATCGCCCATACGGTCTCGTCATTCGACAGCTCGAAAGCCGCCCACGCGAAGGCCAGCGCCACGATGGCGATGCGCCGCCACAGCGGGCGATAGAAAGGATGGGCGGCATCGAGTATCTTCATGTGGTCCCGCTCTGGTCCAGTCCGGTGCGCCGCGCCATATCTTTCAGCGCCCGCAGCCCCATGCTCTGATAGGTGACGGGGTCGCGTATTGCGCTGTCCTGCTCCGCCTCCACCACCACCCAGCCAGAGTAGCCGGCCTGCGCCGCCACTTCCAGCACCGGCTCGAAGGCGACGGCGCCTTCGACGTCGCCCGGCACTGTGAACACCCCGCGCCGCACGCCCTCAAGAAAGCTCAGGCCTTCCTCGCGCACCGTGCGCATCACATCGGGCCGCACGTTCTTGGCGTGGATATGGACGACGCGGCCCATATGGCGGGCGATGATAGCCGCCGGATCGCCGCCGCCGAAGAAAGCGTGGCCGGTGTCGAACAGCAACCGGGTCGACGGCCCGGTCGCGGCCATGAAGGCATCGATCTCAGCCTCGGATTCGACCACCGTGCCCATGTGGTGATGATAGGCGAGCAGAATGCCTTGCGCCTCGCAGAACCGCGCCACCTCTTCCACCACCGCGCCGAAGCGCTGCATCGCCCCGGCATCAAGCCTAGGGCGGTCGTTGAGCGCGACATGGTCGTTGCCGTGCACGGTGTTGGAGCATTCGCAGGCGATGCAGATCGGCGAGCCCATGGCCTTGAGGAAATCAAGCCATGGCTGGATCGCCTTCTTTTCGTCTTCCACCGAACGCTCCAGCAGCATCAGCGAATACCAGCCTGATACGAAGCGCAGGCCGTGCTCGGCCAGAACCGCCTTCAGCGCCTCCGGCTCCTTCGGGAATTTGTGACCGTTTTCGATGCCGTCGAAACCGATCTCGCCGGCCTGTTGCAGGCAGGTTTCCAGCGAGATATGCGCGCCGATGGAATGGTCGTCGTCATTCGACCAGGCGATGGGATTGGTGCCGTAGAGGATCATGCGTGTGGTTCCGAAAAAGGTTCAGTTCTCGTCGCGGCGGGCCAGCGCCGCCTCATAGGCCCTGCGCGCCGCCTCGACCTGCGGCCGGGTGGAGACTTCCGGCACCGCCACATCCCACCAGTGCCCGCCTGCCTCGGTGGTCGGCATCGGGTCGGTGTCGATGACGATGACATGGGTGCGATCCGAAGCACGGGCGCGGGCCATGGCGGCTTCCAGCGCGGCGACGGAATCCGCCTTCTCGGCGATCGCGCCCATCGAGGCCGCATGGGCGACGAAGTCGATGTCGCTCGGCACATCGTGGCGGGCGGTGTCGAGCAGATTGTTGAAGCTCTCGCCGCCAGTCGCCATCTGCAGGCGGTTGATGCAGGCGAAGCCGCGGTTATCGAGCACCACCACGATCAGCTTGCGGCCCAGCATCACCGAGGTCGCAAGCTCGGAATTCATCATCATGTAGGAGCCGTCGCCGACCATGACGACGACCTCGCGCTGCGGCTGGGCCATCTTTACGCCAAGCCCGCCGGCGATCTCGTAACCCATGGTCGAGAAGCCGTATTCGAGATGATAGCCGTTGGGCCGCGCCGCCTTCCACAATTTGTGGAGTTCGCCCGGCAAGCCGCCGGCGGCGCAGACGACGATGGCCTCATCATCGAGCGAGCGCTGCACGGCACCGATCACCTGCGCATCCGAAGGCAGCGCATTGCCTTCCGGCATGGCCGTTGCCGCCGCCACGGCCTCAAGCCAGCGTTCGCGCAAGCCAAGATCCGGAGCCGGCGCGCGATGACCCACCAGCAACTGCCCCAGTTCAACAAGTGTTTCGCGCGCATCGCCCACCAGCGCCGTCGCGCCATGTTTGGCGGCGTCATAGGGCTCGACATTGACCGACAGGATGCGCCGCTCCGGATTGCGGAACAGCGCCCATGAGCCGGTGGTGAAATCCTGGAAGCGGGTGCCGATGCCGATCACCAGATCGGCCTCTTCCGCAATCGCATTGGCCGCCGACGAACCGGTGACACCGATGGAGCCGAAATTGAGCGGATGATCCCACGGCAGGGCAGATTTGCCCGCCTGCGTTTCCGCAACGGGAATGGAATGGGTTTCGGCAAATGCCTCCAGCACCCCGCAGGCTCCCGAATAGTGGACACCGCCGCCGGCGACGATCAGCGGCTTGCGCGCCGCCCGCACAAGCACCGCCGCCCGTTCGAGTTCGTCCAGATCGGGGCGCGGCCTGCGCCTGCGCCAGATATGGTCCTTGAAGAACGTCTCCGGCCAGTCGAAGGCCTCGGCCTGCACATCCTGACAGAAGGAGAGCGTCACCGGCCCGCAGCGGGCGGGGTCGGTGAGCGTGGCCATGGCGCGCGGCAGGGCGGTGAGCAGATGGCGCGGGCTCGCAATACGGTCGAAATAGCGGCTGACCGGGCGGAAGCAGTCAGTGGCTGAGACGGTGCCGTCGTCGAAATCCTCGACCTGCTGCAACACCGGATCGGGCGCGCGGCTGGCGAACACGTCCCCGGGGATCAGCAACACCGGCAGCCGGTTGACATGGGCAAGTGCGGCGGCCGTCACCATGTTGAGCGCGCCGGGGCCAATGGAAGTCGTCACCGCCGTGGCCTGACGGCGGTTCTTCGCCTTGGCGAAAGCAATGGCAGCATGGGCCATGCCCTGCTCGTTATGGCCGCGCCATGTCGGGAAAGTGTCGCGCGCCGCATGAAGCGCCTCACCGATACCGGCCACATTGCCGTGGCCGAAGATCGCCCAGCAGCCGGGAATGAGCGCCTCGCCTTCCTCGTTCTTCTGCGCGGCGAGATAGCGCACCATCGCCTGCGCCGCCGTGAGCCGGATCGTCTTCATGGCCTGCTCCCTGTCTGCGCATCGCGCCTTGCATCGTCCCACGCCGCGCACAGCTCTGCATAGATGCCCGCCATCTCTTCCACCGTCTCCGCGTCGCCGATCACGCCGGACAGCCATTTGCGCGCCGGGGCGGCGAAGATGGAACGTCCGACGGCAAAGCCCTTGACCAGATCGAAGCGCGCGGCCTCGGCAAAGCTCGTGCGCAGGTCCGCGATTTCCGCCTCCAGCCCGAGCACGACGATACCGCGCGTGTGGGGATCGTTGCGCTCGATCACTTCGCATGCCAGCGCCCATGCCTGCGGCGATGTCATCGGTTCGAGCTTCCACCAGTCAGGAAAAACGCCGATGTCGTAGAAGCGCTGGATGACGCGCGCCGTGGTGTCGTCACCCACCGCTCCCACCCTCGAGGGAATGATCTCCAGCAGGAACTCCAGCCCGTTGGCGCGGGCGGCATCGGCAAGACGGATCACCGTTTCCTCCTGCGAGCGCTTCGTCGCCTCGTCGTCGTCCGGGTGATAGAAGCACAGCACCTTCACCACATGTTCGGCCGGCCATTCGGCAAGGTCCGAACCGAGGTCCGGCCCTATCTCCAGCTCCAGCGGGCGCGAGCCCGGAACCTCCACCGGACGGCCGATCCACAGCCCCTGCCCCGCCGCGCGATAGAGCGCCTCCTGCCCGAGCCGCCCGTCGCACAGGATGCCATAGCCGCCGCGCCCGGCAGCGACCTTGAGCGCGGCATCAAGGCAAAGCTGCTTGAAGATGCCGATGCGCTCGTGGCCGATGCCCAACTCGTCGGCCAGCGCCTCCATCTGGCTGCGGTGATCGAAGGCAAAGACGCGCATCACCGGCCAGTCGCCCTTGCGGTTGGTGGACCAGTGAATCTGCTCAAGTTCGCGGTCATGGCGCAAAGCGGGATTGCGCACGCCGCGTTCGAGCAGGAAATTCAGTTCCTGCCAGCTCGGATAGGCGGGTGCGCAGCCATGGCGCGACACCGCCAGCGCCCCGCAGGCATTGGCGTATTTCAGTGCTGTCGGCCAGTCCTCATCGTCGAGCCAGCCCTTCAGCAGGCCGGACATGAAGCCGTCGCCCGCTCCCAGCACGTTGAACACCTCGATCGGAAAGCCGGGGCCGGCAGCGCCTTCATCCAGCGTTGCGGGGATGGCGCCGGTGAAGGCGGAGGCGCCCATCGGCCCACGCTTGCACACAAGCACCGCATCGGTGATCTCGCGCACCTTGCGCAGCGCGTCCACCGTGTCGGTGCTGCCGCCGGCGATGTGGAACTCCTCCTCGGTGCCGACGATCAGGTCGAACAGGGCAAGCGTCGATTGCAGTCTGGCGGTCACCTTATCCGATGCGATGAAACGGTTCTCGCCATCGCCATGGCCGGAAAGCCCCCACAGGTTCGGGCGGTAATCGATGTCGAGCGCGGTGCGCGCGCCGTTTTCGCGGGCAAGGTGCAGAGCCTTCAACACTGCCGCTTCCGTGCGCGGGTAGGACAGATGCGTTCCTGTCGCCACCACTGAGCGTGCCTCGGCGATGAAGGCCGGATCGATGTCGTCTTCCGACAGCGCCATGTCGGCGCAGTTCTCGCGATAGAAGATCAGCGGGAACTGGTGCTGGTCGCGGATGCCGAGAAGCACCAGCGCCGTCAGCCGCTCCGGGTCTGTCGCCACGCCGCGCACGTCCACGCCCTCGGCGGCAAGCTGCTCGCGGATGAAACGGCCCATATGCTCGTCGCCAACGCGGGTGATCAGAGCCGAGCGCAGGCCGAGCCGCGCGGTGCCGACCGCCATGTTGGTGGGCGAGCCGCCGACATATTTGTTGAACGAGCGCATGTCCTCCAGCCGCCCGCCGACCTGCGCGCCGTAGAGATCGACCGACGACCGGCCGATGGTGATGACATCGAGCTTTTTCGTCATACCGTGCCGCCCAGCGAGCCCTCCAGTTCGGCCAGTTCCTGCCCGCCCGCCATCATGTCCTGAAGCTCTTCCGGCTTCACCTCGCCGCGCAGCGCGGTGCCCAGCGTGCGCCCGCGGTTCAGCACCGTGAAGCGGTCGCCCACAGCCAGCGCGTGGCGCACATTATGGGTGATGAAGACGACACCGATGCCCTTTTCCCGCACCCGCGCGATGGTCGACAGCACATTGGCGGTCTGGCGCACGCCGAGCGCCGATGTCGGCTCGTCGAGGATCAGCACTTTCGCCCCGAAATAGACGGCGCGCGCGATCGCCACCGTCTGCCGCTCGCCACCCGACAGCGTGCCCACCGCCTGATCCGGCTCGCGCAGGTTGATACCCATCCTGCGCATCTCCTCCATGGTGACGGCGTTCGCCTTCTCGAAATCGAAGAAGCTGAGCGGCCCGATCTTGCGCACCGGCTCGCGCCCCATCCAGAAATTGCGCGTCACCGACATCAGCGGGATCATGGCGAGGTCCTGATAGACCGTAGCAATACCGGCCTGCATGGCGTCGCGCGGGCTGGCGAAGGCGACCTCTTTGCCCTCGACGAGAATGCGGCCGCGCGTCGGCTTGTGGACGCCCGACATGGTCTTGATGAAGGTGGACTTGCCCGCACCATTGTCGCCCAGCAGGCAGTGGCATTCGCCTGGCAGGACGGAGATCGACACGCCGTTCAGAGCGATCACCGGCCCGAAGTGCTTTTCGATGTCGATCAGTTCGATGAGCGGATTTGTCATCTCAGCGCTCTCCCGTGATCATGCGGCGGATATAGGTGTTGAGGATGACGGCCATCAGAAGGATGGCGCCGAGGAAGACGCGGAACAGGGAGCTTTCCACACCGGCGAAGAACAGGCCTTGCTGGACGACGCCGAAGATCAGCGCGCCAAGGGCCGCCCCGATCACCGAGCCGTAGCCGCCGGTGAGCAGCGCCCCGCCGATCACCACCGAGATGATCGCCTCGAACTCCTTGAGCAGGCCGCGATCGGCCGCCGCCGAGCCGAATTCCATCACCTGACAGGTGGCGAAGACGGTGGCGCAGAAGGCGGAAAACATGAACATCAGGATCTTCACCCGATCGACCGGCACGCCGACATAGCGTGCGGCCTGCGCATCGCCGCCGGAGGCGAAGATCCAGTTGCCGAAGCGGGTGCGGGTGAGCAGGATGTGACCGAAGGCGACCAGCACCAGCGCCCAGATGATGAGGATCGGGATGCCGTCCACGACCGGCTGGCCGGCGCGCGGCCCGGCCACGAACTTGCCGATCAGGCCCATATCGGCCAGCCATACGAAAAGCCCGCCCAGCACCTTGCCGCCGAACAGCCATGCCAGCGGGTCGCCCGCCGCCACCTCGCGCACACCGCCAATGATGGTCTGGCGCGTCGTGGTGATGGAAATGAAGATCGTCAGCCCGCGCAATATGTAGAGGAAGGCGAGCGTGACGATGAAGGACGGCAGGCCGGTCCTGATGACGAGGTAGCCATTCAGCGCGCCGATGGCGAGCGCGATCGCAAAGGCGGCGAGGATCGCGACCCAGACCGGATATTGCCACGTCACCGACAACAGCGCGATGATGATGCCTGAAAAGCCGATCATCGAACCAACCGACAGGTCGAATTCGCCGGCGATCATCAGAAGGCAGGCGCCGACCGCGATAACAGCGAACTGCGCCGCCACCACGCCCCAGTTCATGACGCCTTCGGGCGCGAACATGCCGCTGTTGCGGGCAATGGCGAAAAAGAAGACGAAGACCAGTATGGTGCCGCAGATGGCCCCGAGCTCCGGCCGGATCAGCGCCTTGCGCAGCGGCGAGATCGGCCTGACGCGCTCGTCCGCGATGATCTCGGCCGCGCTGCTATCTGCCGTACCGGGTGCGGCGGGTTTGGGTCGGGGGGCTTGTTCGGTCATGCCGTCCTCCGGAAATGGCCGTGCGGACGCGGCGCCGGACAGGGCGTACGCCGGACCGCTTCAGAACAGGGTTGAGCAGGCGGGCGCCGGGGCATCGCCTCCGGCGCCCGCATCATGAGGTCAGCGATATTCGCCGGCCAGCTTTTCCACGAGCTCGATATTGTCCTTGGTGATGAAACCCGGACCGGAGTTGATCGAGTTGCCCGGCACCACGCCGTAGCGGGCGAGATTGGTCAGGATCACCACCGGCAGGTAACCTTGCAGGAAGGGCTGCTGGTCGATGGCGAAGGCGATGGTGCCGTCCTTGATCGCCGCCGAAATCTCAGGCGAAAGATCGAAGGTGGCGAAATGGATCGTTCCTGCCTTACCGTTTTCCTGCAACGCCGCAATCGTCGGGATGGCGGAATTCGGACCCAGCGTCAGGATGCCGTTGGTGTCGGGATTGCTTTGCAGGTAGGCCAGCACCTTGGACTTCACTTCGGCCGGATCAAGGCCGGAATCGATCATCTGCGAGCCGAGTTCCACGCCGAGCGCCTCGGCATAGCCCTGGCAGCGCTCCACCGAGGCCGGGTTGGTGATGTAGTGGTTGACGCAGACAAATTTGGTGACGCCCGCAGCCTTGGCCTTCTCGCCCGCGCCATGGCCCGCCGCCTTTTCAGGCTGTCCGACATGCAGGAGCGCGCCGATCTCTTTCGACTGCTCTTCGGTGCCCGAATTGATGGTGATGACCGGAATGCCCTTGGCCACCGCGTTGGAAAGCGGCCCGGACAGCACGTCATAATCCGCGATGGTCGAGATGATGCCGTTTGGATTGGAAGCCGCCGCCTGCTCGATGATGCGGCCCATGTCGGCCAGATCGCCGGTCGGCGGATTGCGGTATTCCACCGTCACGTTCATCTGCTGGCCGGCAAGCGTGATGGCATTCTTGATGGTGTTCCACCAGCTGTCGCTGTCCGGCGCATGACTGACCAGAACGAAGCGCTCGCCCTCGGCATGAGCCGGCGTGGAAAGACCCGCAAAGGCGGTCGATACCGCCGCTGCGAGTGCCAGAAACGTCCTTCTCATTGAAACCTCCCCGTTTCGTCCGCATGCCGGCTTCCTCCTCCGGAAGCCGCTACATGCGCAGCGATCCCGGACGGTCCGGGATCATAAATGACATAATTATTCCATTTTCTACAAAAAGCAACATTCATTTTCCATTTTTGGGACGGCGGCGATGCGCACCGACGGCGACGGACAGCGCCATGGCCAGCGTCAGCGCCGCCGAAAGCGAGCGGAACGCGCCGACATCGATCTCCGACACGAACAACCTGACCGCATCGAGCCGGGCCAGAGGACTGGTCGGCAGATCGGTCAGCGCCACGATCCCGACGCCCCGCCGTTCCGCCTCCTCGGCCAGTTCGACCGTGTCGGCCGTATAGGGCGCGAAGCTGATGGCGATCATGGCGTCGCCCCTTGCCAGCAGATGGTCGAGCTTCAGATTGCCGACACCGCTGTGCAGGATGGCGGGTACGCTCATCTTCTCGAAGGAATAGGCAAGATAGGAGGCGACAGGGAACGCGCGTCGGTTGCCGACCAGATGGATGGTGCGCGCCTGTGCCAGCATGGCCACGGCCTCGTCGAGCAGGGTGGCATCGACGGTGCGGGCAAGGTTCTCGATGGAATTGCGGCCAGCCTCGGCGAATTCGGCCAGCAGGGCCGCCGGCGTATCATTGCCGCTGTCGCGCAGCTTGGTCAGGCGCGTCGCGTAGTTCGGCCATTTCTGGGTATATTCCTCGCGGAACAGCTTCTGCATGTGCGAGAAACCGGAGAAGCCGAGTTCCTGACAGAAGCGCATGAAGGCCGAAGGCGGCACGTCCGCCGCTTCCGCAAGCTCGGCGACCGTCGACACCGCCACCTTGTCCGGATGGGCCGCAACGTAATCGGCGCATTGGCGCAGCCGCCTGGGCAGGTCGTGGCCGTCACGCCTCAGCCTTTCATAGAAGGCTTCGACCGTATGCGGCGCGCCTGCATCGTCATGGTCCATCGCTTGCTCCTTGACACGATCCATATTCCGTGATTTTGGAATTTTTATTCTAATTCACTCAGGCGGGCAATGCCGGAGCGGTTTGCATAAATCCGGTGGCGTCCGATTTGTCGAGGACAGTCATGACGATCAGTTTCGCTCTTCTGGGCGCCGGGCGCATCGGCAAGGTGCATGCGCAGGCTATTGCCTCGAACCACGACGCCAGACTGGCGGCAATATCCGATCCGGTCGCGCAGGCCGCCGATGACCTTGGGCAACGCTACGGCGCGCCGGTGCGCTCCATAGCGGACATCGCCGCCGACAAGAGCATCGACGCGGTCGTCATCTGTACGCCGACCGACACCCATGCCGATCTGATCGAGCTTTTCGCCCGCGCCGGCAAGGCGATCTTCTGCGAAAAGCCGGTCGATCTTTCCGTGGCGCGTGTGCGAGCCTGCCTGAAGACGGTGGAAGACACCGGCGCCAGGCTAATGGTCGGCTTCAACCGCCGCTTCGATCCGCATTTTCAGGCGGTGCGGCAAGCCATCGACGAGGGTCGCATCGGCACGGTCGAAATAGTGCAGATCATCTCGCGCGATCCCGGCCCGCCGCCACCTGCTTATATCGCCTCTTCAGGCGGCATCTTCCGTGACATGACCATCCACGATTTCGACATGGCCCGCTTCCTGCTCGGCGAGGAAATCGAGACCGTCTATGCCGCGGCCTCGGTGCTGGTCGATCCGGAAATCGGCCGTCTGGGCGATCATGACAGCGCATCGGTGGTGCTCACGACCACCTCGGGGCGTCAGTGCTCCATCTCCAATTCGCGCCGCGCCAGCTATGGCTACGACCAGCGCATCGAGGTCCACGGCTCGCTGGGCGCGGTTTCGGCGCAGAACCAGCGCCCGGTTTCGGTCGAACTGGCCACCGCCGACGGTTACCGCCTGCCGCCGCTGCATGATTTTTTCATGACCCGTTATACGCAAGCCTATGCAGCCGAGATCGCCGCCTTCATTGCCACGATCCGCGACGGCAAGGACCCCTCGCCATCCGGTGCCGACGGGCTGGCGGCACTGCTTCTGGCCGAGGCGGCACTGAAATCCGTGCAGGAAGGCCGCGCGGTACGGGTGGCGGAAGTCGGCGGCGACTCATGAGCCCCCTCGGCATCGGCCTCATCGGCACCGGTTTCATGGGAAAATGCCATGCTCTGGCCTATGGCGCGGTCAGGGCGGTGTTCGGCGACGTGCCGGCCCCACGGCTGGAGCTTCTCTGCGACACGCCGGCCGAGAAGGCATCCGCCATGGCCGAACAATTCGGCTTTGCCCGCGCCACCGACGACTGGCGCGCGCTGGTCAGCGATCCCGCCATCGACATCGTGTGCATCACCACCCCCAACAAGCTGCATGCCGAAATGGCCATTGCCGCGCTTGAAGCCGGCAAGCATGTCCATTGCGAAAAGCCGATGGCGCTGACGCTGGACGAGGCCCGCGCCATGACGCGAGCGGCCGAAAAAAGCGGCCGACGCACCATGGTCGGCTACAACTATATCCGCAATCCCGCCTATCAGCATGCACGCCGGCTGATCGGCGACGGCGCCATCGGTCGCCTGATCCACTTTCGCGGCTTCGTCGACGAGGACTATCAGGCCGACCCCAACCTGCCCTGGACCTGGCGCGCCACGCAGGCGGAGGCCGGGCTTGGCGCATTGGGCGACATGGGCTGCCACATGCTGTCCATGGCCATTGGCCTGATGGGGCCGATCGCCAGCGTTATCGGCGATATCCGCACCGTGCACGAAACGCGCCCTTCGCCCGAGGGCGGCGCGCCGCGCCCTGTCGAGAATGACGACATCGCCTCCGCCATCCTCACCTTCGCTGGCGGCCAGCAGGGCCTGTTTTCCACCTCGCGCTCGGCATGGGGGCGCAAGAACAGCATGGTGTTTGAAGTGCATGGAACGCAAGGGACGATCCGCTTCGATCAGGAACGGATGAACGAGCTGCAACTGTTCCGCAACGAGGGCGATGCGGCCACGCAAGGCTTCACCACCATCCTGACCGGCCCGGCGCATCCGCCCTACGGGCAGTTCACGCCGGCCGCCGGCCATCAGTTGGGCTTCAACGATCTCAAGGTGATCGAGGCGGCGGAATTCCTGCGCGCCATCGCAGACGGCAAGGAGGCTTACCCCTCCTTCGCAGACGCGCTGACGATCGAGGAAGCCATCCACGCGATCGCCGCCTCCAGCGGGCAGCGCATCGAATTGTAAGGCTTCAGAACCGGTAGGTCATGCCCAGAACCGGGCCATGCAGCTTCGTGTCGAAGACATGGCCATCATGGCGGTAATCCACGCCAAGCACCTTGTAGCCGACGGAAGTGGAAAGGTGATCGGTCAGTATGTAGTTGAATGTCGCCAGCGCCTGATAGGTGATTTTGGACCCCACGTCGAAGCCGCCGACATCGGCCTGAAGGTGGAAGGAAAGCCGGTCTGTCAGCCCATGGAACAGCCGCGCGCCGATCACCGGGTCGACCCAGCTGAAACTTTCCTTGTGGGAGGCCGAGACATAGGTGTTGTTGACCAGTCCGCCGACCTTCACCCGGTTGGACACATGCCAGATGCGAAGTCCGCCCAGCAGATCCAGCGTTGTGCCGGAAACGTCTAAGACACGATAGCCACCGGTCAGCGTTGAGGTGAACTGCTTTGTGTCCACGTCCACATCCGCACTGCTCGGATAAGGGCCCGTCCAGCCGGGAAGCTGCGGGATACTGCCGAAGCTGTGCGCATCCGTCGTTGACGTGTACATGGCATCGCCTGAAAAGACGAAACGATCGTAGCGGGCCCACAGATTGACGAAGCCGCCAAAGTTCAGATCGTCAAAAATATCGCCGAAGCTCTTTTCGACCGGGATCGTCGGCGCCCGCCGAAATGGCGAAATGTCGCCCTTGAGGCCCGCAGCCCACATGTAGGGGGTGATCTGCAATGCCCAGAGCGGGCGGCCGGCATCCACCGCTTCCGGCGCCTCGACCGGCAATATGTCTGCGGCGAAAGCACAGGACGTGGCGAGAGCAAGAAAGGCCGCAAGGCCGGCCGTTGCTTTCTTTTTCATGATCGCCTCAGGCTCCGAGCGTGTTCTTGTGAATGCGCCCATCCTTCATGATGAGCTTCAGACTGTTTTCGGGGTCGGCAATAACGGAGATATCCTGCAACGGATCGCCATCCACGACAAGCAGGTCGGCGATGGCGCCATTTTCGATCACCCCCAGTCTACCCCGATAGGGGTTGCGGGGACCAGACAATGCCAGCAAGGCGGCGTTGCGGCTGGTGGCCAGCGACAACACCTCATGATTGTCGAACCAGCGTGCGATCTTGGCCAGATGCCGCCCCTGCGCCGCAGTGCCCTTGGGGTTGAAAAGAATATCGGTGCCCCAGGCCATGTTGACGTTGTGCTTCTTGCCAAGCTCGAATGCACGCACCGTGCCTTCCGCGATCTCGCGACGCTGCGCCTGCTGCTCGGGCGTTCCGCCGGGATTGGAATCCTCATCCGCCAGGAAGGGTTGCAGGCTCCACCACGCACCCGCATCGGCAATGCGCTGCACGGTTTCCTCGTCCGCGAGCTGGCCGTGTTCGATGCTCTTCACGCCGCAGTCAAGCGCCCGCCGGATACCGGCGGAGGTGTAAACGTGGGAACACACATAGGTGCCCCAGTCGCTCGCCGCATCGACGGCCGCCCTGATCTCGGCCTCGGTGAATTGCAGTGAATCCAGCGGATCGAAGGTCGACGTCACGCCGCCGCCCACCATGATCTTGAGCTGGCTGGCGCCCAGCATGAGCTGCTCGCGGGCGCGGCGCAACACTTCCGGCACGCCATCAGCGATCGCGGATATGCCGGCCGCCTCGGCCGTGCTGAGATTGCTTTGCGCCGTGCGCGGCAGATCGGTGCGCATGCGGAAATCGCCATGCCCGGAGGTCTGCGAGATCATCGCGCCGCTCGGATAGATGCGCGGGCCCGCCAGCCGCCCTTCATCGATCGCCCGCTTCAGCGCGAAGGACGGCCCGCCGACGTCGCGCACCGTGGTGAAGCCGCGCATGAGCGTCCGTTCGGCCTCCTGCGCGGCAACGAGATGCACATAAGGAATATCCGCCGTCATCGCCGCGATCTGGCTGATGCCGGCAAGGATGGAATGCCAGTGCGCATCGATGAGGCCCGGCATCAGCACCTTGCCGGCACAGTCGATCACATCGGCATCTGTCACCGTCTCATCCTGCCCTACAAGGCTTTCGATGCGATTTTCCGAGATCAGAACATTGCGCCCTTCAATATAGGCAGAGGACTTGCCGTCGAATATTCTGACATTCTTAAAAAGCACCGGCTTTCCCTCCGCAGCAAAGGCAGGCAATCCAACCGCCGCAGCGCCGACTGCCGCGGCAATGCCCCTCAGCACCGATCGTCTGGACGCGCCACCGGCAAGCCGCGCGTTGATTTCAGCAACCATCGGGCTGTGGCACAGGCAACCGAAGCCGTGGCGCAGATGGCTGTATTTCGATCCAAAGCTGATGCCCACGCCGATCTCCTGAGATCCAAACAGTGTCGCGACGATAGTTGATTTGCTACCCGTTGCAAAACGCTGACCGGCTTCAGATCGCGTTTCCTTAAGCTTGCCTTAAGCCAAGCTTACGAGTGAAGGTCCGTTGGCGGAAGGAAGCGATGCGGCTGCTGATCGTAGAAGACGATGACATTTTGCGCGACGGGCTAAAAGTGGGCCTGGCGCTTGCGGGCTTCACCACCGATGCGGTGGGCACCTGCGAGGCAGCGACGGCTGCGCTGGACTCGACCGCCTTCGATGCCGTCGTCCTCGACCTGATGCTGCCCGATGGATCGGGTCTCGATATCCTGAAATCGCTGCGCTCAGCCCGCAACCAGATACCAGTGCTGCTTCTGACGGCACGCGACACGGTTGCCGACCGCATCAGCGGTCTCGACAGCGGTGCCGACGACTATCTGGGCAAGCCTTTCGATCTGGACGAGGTCGCGGCAAGGCTGCGGGCGCTGACCCGCCGCTCCAATGGTCGCTCCAGCGCAGATCTGAAATGGGGCGACCTGATGCTGATGCCATCCAGCCAGACGGTCGAGCAGGCAGGGCGGCAGGTGCGCCTGTCGCGGCGCGAATTCACCATCCTTCAGTCCCTGATGAGCCATCCCGGTGCGATCCTGTCCAGGGCACAGCTGGAAGACAAGCTCTATGGCTGGCAGGAAGAGGTGGAGAGCAACACCATCGAGGTGCATATCCATCACCTGCGCTCCAAGCTGGGGCCGGGTCTCATCGAAACGGTGCGAGGGCTGGGCTATCGCCTCGGCTCGGAGCCGTAAGGCAGCCCATGCGTTTAAGTCTGGCTTAAGCTTCGCCCGGAAACTGCCCCGCGAAGCCCGCCCGCAACAGCACCCTCCCATCTGTGCGGCGGTCCGGCCAAAGGAGCAGCGTTGACAGCATGTGCGATACCCGTCCTGATCCCGAAAATCGGCTCATCGGAAGCCTGCATGCACAAACGCCGCTTCATCGGCGGACATTTCTCAGCGGCATGATGGCGCTCGCCGGCGCTGGCGTGCTCTCCTCGCCGACTGCCGCCCCCGCCGCCACTTATCTTATCGGAAGCCTGTCCCAGTATCAGGCAGCGCTTGATGATCTGGCAAAGACAAAGGCCGTAGCGCTTGTCGATGTCGGTGCGGAATGGTGCGCCTTCTGCAAGGTTATCGACGACAAGATCCTGCCGGACCGGCGGGTGGCGAAGCTGATGCACGGTTTCGGCCTGCTGAAGATCGACATCACCACCATGTCAGATGACAATCGCGCCCTGTTGCGGCATCTGAAGGTCGATGGCCCGCCAACCGTTTTCATCGTCGATACGCGCAGCGGGCGTGAACACGCCAACACCCGTTCGGTCGGCAATTTCACGACCGAGCATCTGATCGCCCGCCTGCAAGCTTTTACCGCCTGACACTTCCGCATCAAAGTCAGCGAGAGAACTGAACGTTGAGAATACTGATTACCGCCCTTGCGACCCTGCTTTTCCTTGCCGGCCTTTTTCCGGCTGCCGCCCAGCAATTAGACCTGTTGCAGGCCGACGAGGCATTTCGCCTCAAAGCCCTCCCCTCCGCGGACGGTGGCGTAAGCTTCGAGTGGAAGATCGCCGACGGTTACTACCTCTATCGCGACCATATCGAAGCGAAAGCCGCGAATGGCGATGCGCCTGTCACATTGAACACCGTGGAAGGAACGAAGGAGGACGATCCCAATTTCGGGATCTCGGAAGTTTACTACAGCGAGGCAAAGGCGCACATCGCCCCCGGTTCGGCATCCGAAATCCTGCTGACCTATCAGGGCTGCAAGAAGGATTCGATCTGCTATCCGCCTGAAACCCGAAAGGTAAATCTCGACACGCTGGAGATCACGGCTGCCGCCTCGGGTTTCGGCCTGTTTGCCGAAATGCCGCAATCCGGGCCTGCTTCCGACAAGCCGGCGGAAGCGTCCGCCGGCGGCTTCAAAGTTTCGCAGGAAGCCGCTTCCGGCGGCATGATCGCTTCGCTGCTGAAAGATGGCGGCGCGCTTTGGGTGGTGGGAAGCTTCCTCGTCTTCGGGCTGCTGCTGGCCTTTACACCCTGCGTGCTGCCCATGTATCCGATCCTGAGCGCCACGCTCGCCCGCTCCGGCGAGACGCTGACGCCACGCCGCGGCTTTGCCCTGTCGCTCACCTATGTCGTCGCCATGGCAGCGGCCTTTGGCCTGCTCGGCATTGCGGCTGCATGGTCGGGCCAGAACCTGCAGATCGTGCTGCAATCGCCTTATGCGGTCGGCACGGTGGCCGTTATCTTCTTCATCCTCGCCCTTTCCATGTTCGGGCTTTTTGAAATTCAGCTTCCTTCCGCATGGGTCAACCGCATGGCTGGTGCCGGCAGCAGCCGGCGCGGCTCGCTGGGCGGTGCTGCCGCCATCGGCTTCACCTCCGCGCTGATTGTCGGCCCCTGCGTCACCGCTCCTCTGGCAGCAGCCCTACTTTACATCGCCCAGACCGGCGATGCAGTTCTGGGCGCGGCCGCGCTGTTCGCGCTTGGCCTTGGTCAGGGACTGCCGCTGATCGCCTTCGGCACATTCGGCAGCCGCGCCCTGCCGAAGACCGGCGGCTGGATGGAATATGTGAAGTATGTGTTCGGCTTCGTGCTGCTTGGCATGGCTATATGGATGGCATCGCGCCTGCTCGCGGCTCCCCTGACGCTCGCTCTGTGGGCGGCTCTTGCCATGACAGCCGCCGTGTTCATCGGCGCATTCGACACCCTCGGAAACGAAGCCACAGCAGTCCGCCGCCTGCGCAAGGGCGCCGGCATGGCCGTTGCGCTCTATGCGCTGATCCTCGGACTGGGCGCTGCATCCGGCGGCGGCGACCCCGCCCGCCCGCTGGCGCATTTCGGCATCGCGCAGCAGGCGGCCGCAACCACAGCGCCCGAATTCGCCAACATATCTTCCGCGCCGGAGTTGCATAGCGTGCTTGCCACCGCCGCTTCCGAAAAGCTCCCGACGCTGGTCTATTTCACCGCCGACTGGTGCGTAACCTGCGCCGGTATCGAGCGCGACGTGTTGCCGGCCCCGGAAGTGACGAACAATCTGTCCGACTTCCGCCGCATCAAGGTCGACCTGTCGAAGCTGGATGACGACAACCAGTCCCTGATGCGCGATCTGGCCGTGATCGGCCCGCCGACCATGATCTTCTTCGGAACCGATAATGCGGAAATCGACGGAACAAGGCTCGTCGGGGAGATCGACGTGAAATCGCTTGTCGCCTCGGCGGCACGGTCGGGAGAACAGGGCCTGACGCAATGAACGCCTTCACCATCGGGCCGCTGATGTTCTCGCCGGATCGCCTCGCCGCGATACTCGCAATCGGGACGTTTCTGGGCGGCGCCGAGATTCTGGCCCGCACCGTGGACAGCCGCTTTGCCGGCTGGTCGTGGCGGGCGGCGCTCGCATTCCTGATCGCGGCGCGTATCGGCCATGTCCTGCGTCACTTCGACGGTTTCGCTGCCGAGCCATGGCGGGTGCTCGCCGTCTGGCAGGGTGGGTTCATGATCCCGGCCGGCATCGCCGGGGTGGCGGCGATCACGCTTCTGCATCTGCGCCGCCATCCCCGGTTGCTGTTGTGGACGGCAGTTCCGGCAGCGGCGGCAGCATTCATGGCCACGCTTGTCATCCAGCTCACCGCCGGCGTACCGCCAACGCCCCTGCCCTCCGGCTCCTACACCTCGCTGGCAGGCGCCGAAGTCACGCCCTCGACGCTCACCGGCAAGCCGATGGTGATCAACCTCTGGGCCTCGTGGTGCCCGCCCTGCCGGCGCGAAATGCCGATGATGGCCGATGTCGCTGCCACCAATGAAGAGGCTGCCTTCCTGTTCGTCAATCAGGGCGAGAACGAGGGCACCGTTCAGGCTTACCTCGAACGGGAGGGATTGACGCTCGACCCGGTCCTGCTTGACGGGCTTGGCCGTTTCTCGCGCCACTACACCACGCCCGGCCTGCCCGCGACCCTGTTCATCGGCGCCGATGGCCGGCTCCGCTCCGTTCATATGGGCGAAATTTCACGCGAAGCGCTGCTCACGGGCATCGGCAAGCTGAGGGACGAATAAGCGCTTCTGAAGCATGCCGCCCGAAAGTGGGTACGGTTTCGGGACAACGACATGCGTGAGATCAGGCTTTAGGCCGCCGCGCTCATCTTCTGCGCCATGCCAGCCGGGATGATGATTGCGGCCGAGAGGCCACCCTGTTTACGGTTGCGTATATCCAGCCTTGCTCCGGCATGGTCCAGCGCCGTTTCCACGATGCTGAGCCCCAGCCCGCTGCCCACCGATGAGCGGAACCGGCCCCGGAAAAAGCGCTCCGTCACGCGTGGCAGTTCTTCCTGCGGAATGCCCGGTCCCTCGTCCTCAATGCGCAGGACAACGTCCTCGCCTTCCTCGGCGATACGGCAGAAAACCCGCCCGCCGGGCGGTGAATGGTGCACAGCATTTTCCAGCAGATTGCGCACGGCAAGCCGGAACAGCTCTGCCGGCAGCGTGAATGAAAAGGCCGAAAGGCCGGGCTCGACAAAGATGACGGCGTCCCCGCCAGCGTGCTGCGTCACCAGCTCATCAGCCACCGACTGTACAACGCCCCCGGCATTGAAGGTTTCCGGAGCCACGGCCTCACCGCCGGCTTCCAGCGAGGCAATATCCAGCAACTGCCGGACCAGCCGGCCGGTGCGATCCACACCCACGACGATCTGCGACAGCGCGTTTTGCTGAACCGCCGGATCGCTGCTGGCAAGGGCCACCTGCGCCTGTGTCTTGAGGCCCGACATCGGCGTGCGCAGTTCATGCGCGGCGAAGGCGATGAAATCACGCTCGCGCTCGCGGGCGTCGGACACCCGCCGAAACAGCGCATTCAGCGCTTTCACCACAGGTTGCAGCTCGCTGGCCGCACCGCCCGCGTCGATCGGGTGCAGGTCGGATGCAGGACGCATGGAAAGCTCCCGCGCAATCCGGCTGAGCGGGGTCAGCCCGCGCCCGACACTCAGCCAGATCAGGCCAGCCAGCACCGGCAGGATCAGCAATGCGGGCAAAAGCACGCCGAAAATCACGCTGTTGACCAGATGATCGCGGAAGTAAACGCGATCCCCAACCATAACCCGCACGCCTGCCTGTGGGTTATTGACCGTATAGACCCGCCAGGTTTCGCCATTGATGACGGTGTTGGAAAAGCCGTCCGCATCCTCCGACAGCCTCGTCTCCGGAGCGCCTTCGGACTGGCTGAGCAAAGTGCCTTCCAGTGACCAGATCTGACAGGAAAGCTGGCGATTATAGGCTTCGTGCGTCTCCATTTCGACAGATGGGATCGACGCATCCTCGCCTGCGCCCAGCGCACGCTTCGTAACCATGGAGTTGACCATGCGCGCAGCCTCCATCAGCCGCGCATCGAGAACCCGTTCGAGTTGCGCGCCGGTGGAAAAGAAAATCCACGCCACAGCCGACAGCCACACCAGACCCGTGATGAGGATGAGAATGGCGAACAGTCGTGTCCGCATGGAACGCATCGGACTTTTCTCCGTTTACCGCACCGTCTGCCGGCAGGCGGCGCAGGGCTTCATGCCTCATGCCAGCACCTTAAGGCAAACTTAAGAAACCTTGCCGGCTGCCGTTCCGGCATCTGTGCGCTGTCTGCAACACCCTGTTTTTAACGTGCGCGAAGGCTTTCCTTTTGTCCTTAAGCCTGCCTTAAGGTCCACCAAACCCTGTCGGCCCGACCATCTGAAATCGAGGCCGCTTATCATGTCGACCATCCAGTCCCGCATCATGTCGCCGCTTGCTGAAACCGGTTCTTCTGAAACTCTTCCCATTGCACCCGTCAGCCGGCGGGCCGCGCTGGGGCTGGGGCTGGCCGCGCTCATGGCTGCTCCCGGTTTTACCCTTCGCGCCCGCGCGCAGGACGGCGAACAGCTCGACCCCGGGATGATCCTGAACGATCCGGCCGACCCGAATGCCGGCAACGCCAAAGGCGATGTCACCATCGTCTATTTCTTCGACTACAACTGCCCCTTCTGCAAGAAGACCATGGCGCCGCTGAACAAGGTGGTGAAGCAGGACGGCAAGGTCCGCCTCGTCTACAAGGACTGGCCGATCCTCACCTCGGCCTCCATCTATGGTGCTAAGCTGGCGCTGGCTGCCTACCATCAGGGCAAATACAGCGAAGTGCACCACGCACTCATGGGCATACCGGGCGGCAGGGTGCCGGAAGACAAGATGCGCAAGGCGGTGGCCGGCGTCGGGCTCGACATGAAGCGACTGGAACGCGACATGAAGGCGAAGGACGCGGAAATCACCACGCTTCTGCGCCGCCATGGCGCACAGGCCGATGCGCTCGGTCTTGCCGGCACGCCGGTTTTTCTCATTGGCCCGTTTCTCGTCGCCTCAGCACTCGATGAGGCGGGTTTCAAACAGGTTATCTCAGACGCGCGCGCGCGTGAAAGCAACTGATACGAAGGACTTCTGGTAAATGACCGAGGCAATGGACGGGTCGGCACGACGCATTTTGACTGCAATGACGCTTTTGGCCTGCATGGGGCTGGCCGCCTGCGCCACCTCCTCCGAGACGGCGACGCCCCCCGGATTGCAGCCGGCTGCACCCGCAATTGCCCCTCCTCCGCCGGTGGAACAGGCCAGTGCCTCGGTGGCGCCGCCTCGTATCGGGCCAAAGCCGAATGAGCGCTTCCCCGTTCCGGACGAGAGCCAGGTGAAGATCGCCGAGAAATACCAGCGTCAGCTCGTCGACTATCAGACAGCCTATGCGCCCGGCACGATCGTCGTCGATCCGGCCAACCACTTCCTCTATCTGGTGCAGGGCAACGGAAAGGCGCTGCGTTACGGCGTTGGCGTCGGCGCGGCCGGCCGTGGCTTCTCCGGCGAAACCGATCTGGCATGGAAGCAGGAATGGCCGCGCTGGCGACCGACGGACGCCATGATTGCCCGCGCCCCGCAACAGTACAAGAAGTACGAGGACGGCGTCGAAGGCGGCCCCACCAATCCGCTTGGAGCACGCGCTCTTTATCTGTTCAAGGACGGCAAGGACACCTACTACCGCATTCACGGCACCAACCAGCCGAGCAGCATCGGCAAGTCGGTGTCCGCCGGCTGCATCCGCCTGCTGAACTCCGACATCATCGACCTTTACGCCCGCGCGCGCCCCGGCTCCAAGGTCGTTATCCTTTAATCGGCTTATCAGCATCGGAGAATTTGTGCCGCATCGAACAGCCTCCCCGCCTGTTTTTTCAGCGGGGAGGCTTTTTTCACTTCGGCTCAGGCCGCGGCGTCCAGCCCCATCTGCCAGAAATCGGCTTCGAGACGGGATGCCTTGCCAAACAGGGCAGCGAGTTCCGCAAAACGTCGTTCGGTCATCGAGCGCTCTGCCAGATTATCCAGAAGCCTGCGTGACCCGACCGCCAGTTGCTGGAACGCATCCCCGGCATATTCTCCGATCCATTCGCGATAAGGATGGTCCGCCGGGATCTGATCGATACCGTTCGGGGTCAGTGCCTTGCCGATCTCGGCATAGCCGATAACACAGGGCGCAAGCGCCACATGCAGGTCGAGCAGGTCACCCGCAGCGCCGCAATCCAGAACGAAGCGCGTATAAGCGACCGTCGCCTGATGCTCCGGCACAGAATGAAGCTGTTCCGGCGTCAGCCCCCACCGGCCGCAGAGCCGCACATGAAGCTCGGTCTCGTCGAGGATGCCTGAAAGACCAGCCTGCGCGGCCCGGATCTCCGGTATCGTCCGGCTCTTATAGGCAGCAAGCGCCCAGGCGCGCGAAAACTGGATCAGGAAAAGATAGTCCTGAACCAGATAAGCCCTGAAGGCCGCTTGCGGCAGCGTGCCTGCGCCCAGCTCGCGCACGAACCGATGATCGACATAGCTTTGCCAATCCTGATCCGCCGCCTGTTTCAGCCGGTCAAAAACGTCCATCTTCACTCTCCCTGCTCATAGGCTGCATCGAAAAAGGCCAGTTCCAGCTTCACGGCCCTTTGGAAGAAATCGCGGCTCACTTCGGCTTCGCCCGGCCCGACGCGATCCAGCTCCCCCCGAAGGAAGCCGACGAAATCGCGAAAATCGGGATTGTCGTGAAGGGTGATCCATTCCGCATGAATGAAGTTCTGCGGCAATGGATCGGGCGCCTGCATGGCCCAGTCGAGATAGAGCCACTCAGCAACGTTCAGAACCGAAAGCGCAGCCGCATAGGAGCGTGTGGCTGCGGCCTCCCGCATGATCGCCTTGAACCCGGCCGTCGGCTTGGTATCGGGAATGGCTGCACGCTGGTCTTCATCGACGCCGAGCGCCTCGAAAGCTCGCAGGAAATAGGTGTTCTCCTCCCCCGCCACCATGCCGATGAAGCGACCGAAGCGCAGCCGGGCCTCAAAACTGTCGCTGGTGGCGATGGCCGCCCCAAGAAGGGTCAGGAAACTGTCGAGAAAGCGATGATCCTGCACGAGATAGGACGACATCACCGAATCGGGAACCGTGCCGGCGAACAATTCGCCCACGAATCGGTGACTCACCGCCTGTGTCCAGAGCGGTTCGCTCGCAAGCCTCAGTGTTTCGGAAAAGCGTTCGGTCATCTTGCCGTCCTTTCATGGCAGACAGCGAGACCGTAAATTCCGGGCTTTGTTTGTGGCATGTACGGCCTCGCATGGAGGCCGGCAAAAGACAGCATTGACATTCGCCATCCCTTCGCCGGCATGATCCGGATCAGGTTCGAAGGGTCACCGCACTGCTTGCGCCAGCGGTCTCTCAGCCCCTTGTCAGGGCTCCCCTTGGTGAATGTTCCTTGTAGGCGATCGGACGCTGCCTGTCACCACGAAGAGACAGACCGGATCGGCAATTCACGCTTTGAAACGATAAGGCCACCACCACATCGGATGGCACAGCAGCCAATCAGCGAGGCCGGGCATTTTCTTGGCCAATCCACAACGCAAAACGCCGCCCGGAAGGGCGGCGTTTTGTGATCAGGGAATGAAACTGTTCTGTTTACATCAGAGAAGATTTTCATGCGTTTTGCAGACCTGGCAGCGACCTACTCTCCCGCGTCTTTAGACGAAGTACCATCGGCGCTGGGGCGTTTCACGGCCG